>JBMOLK010000288.1:0-4835 GCA_049325575.1 Bacillota bacterium
AGGTGGAGTAGGCAATGATTATATGGATGGCAGCAAGGGGAATGACACTTATATCTCTAATCCGGATTCAGGACAGGATACTATATATGACTATGATACAACCACTGGCAATAAAGATACCGTCCTACTTGGAGAGGGTGTATTAAAGCTGATATTCTCACGTAATGGCAATAACCTAAATATAAGTGTTGATGGGACAGCAGATTTGCTGACTATAAACTCGTGGTATTCAGGAGCAGGCTATCAAATTGAAGAATTTAGAGCAAAAGACGGGAGCTTGCTGACCAATACACAGGTAGAACAGCTTATCCAGGCAATGGCATCCTTTACACAGGAAAATGGCATATCTTGGAGTCAAGCAATACAGGAACGACAAGAAGATGTACAGAACATACTGTCCCAGTTCTGGGTACAGCAGTCACTATAGAAAGGTTCAATGGAATAGGTATAAGAATTATGCTTGCATACCGATATGATATATTGGTATGCAAGTTCTACATAGGGTAAGAAATGAGAGGTTTAAGAATGCAAGATGTTGCTGTAGATGAAAAAAATAATAAAAAACATATTGATGAGGGAATGTATTGTTTTATAACAATAGCGCGCTTTCATGGAATAAATGCTGATCCTGACCAGATAAGACATTCTCTTGCCATCGGGCCCGAAGGCATGAAGGAAATAGAAATATTGAAGGCGGCAAAAGAGTTGGGGCTAAAGGCAAAGGCAAGCGATGTAGAATATGATAAGTTAAGCAGATTGGTACTTCCAGCTATTATAGGGACAAAACAGGGTGGTTTTGTTATATTGGCTAAAATAGAAGGCGAAAAGCTGTTACTGCTATACCCTAGTGAAAACGCACCAAAAGTTATAGATAGCCAAGCTTTTATGGAACAATGGAATGGCAGGGTTATACTCTTTGTGCAAAGGTTTTGGAAGGAAAGTAATCCATCTTTTGGCATAAAGTGGTTCTTGCCAGCCATAATTAAATATAAAAAACCTTTACTGGAAGTGTTGGTTGCAGCATTTACTCTTCAGATACTTGGTTTGTTTTCACCCATAATGACGCAAGTGGTCATAGACAAGGTGCTGGTGCATCGTGGTGTAACTACGCTGGATGTATTGGCAGTAGGGCTTGTAACAATAGCAGTATTTGAAACTATAATGAGTATTGCAAGAACCTACATTTTTACCCATACAACGAGCCGGATAGATGTAATGCTTGGGGCCAAGCTCTTTAAACACTTGTTTGCCCTTCCCCTTCGCTACTTTGAGGTGAGAAGGGTTGGAGATACAATTGCAAGAGTTAGAGAGCTTGAAAACATACGCCAGTTCTTGACAGGGGCACCATTGACTACGGTGC
Organism: Bacillota bacterium; assembly: GCA_049325575.1. GTDB lineage: Bacteria > Bacillota > Clostridia > Acetivibrionales > Acetivibrionaceae > JBMOLK01. The sequence continues at coordinate 1,361 of JBMOLK010000288.1, forward strand.
TTGATCTAATGTTTATGGTAGTATATATAGGAGTTATGCTTTTCTACAGCACAAATCTTACTATGGTAGTACTTGCATCACTTCCTGTCTTTGTAATACTTTCTGCAATAGTAACCCCAATGTTTAAGTCTCGGCTTGAGGAGAAATTCAACTGTGGTGCAGAATCACAGTCATACTTGGTTGAAGCAGTAACAGGTATTCAAACGGTAAAATCCTTTGCGCTTGAGCCGGAGGTACAGAAAAAATGGGAAGGGCTATTAGCAAAATACGTTAAGGCTGTTTTTAAAACATCAATACTTTCTGGCAATGCGGGAGCTATAGGACAACTTATACAAAAGATATCTGACCTTGCCGTATTATGGATAGGTGCACACCTTGTCATGTCTGGAAGCATCACTGTAGGGCAGCTAATTGCATTTCGTATGTTGTCAGGTCGCGTAAGTGGGCCAGTACTTAGGCTTGTCCAGATGTGGCAGGACTTCCAGCAGACGGGTATATCTATAAGAAGGCTCGGAGATATTTTCAATACAAAGCCAGAACCTACAATAGACCCTTCTAAAGTAAGACTTCCATCTATTAACGGGCATATACGATTTGAAAAAGTAAGGTTTAGATATAGAGTGGACAGTGGAGAGGTAATACGAGATATGTCTTTTGATATAAAGCCTGGAACAGTGGTAGGTATAGTTGGAAGGAGCGGTTCTGGAAAAAGTACAATTTCCAAGCTTATTCAACGGTTATACATACCAGAAGCAGGGAAAATACTTATAGACGGTGTGGATATTTCCCTTGCCGACCCTGCATGGTTAAGGAGGCAAATAGGTGTAGTACTACAGGAAAACTTTCTATTTAATGCATCGGTGAGAGAGAATATCTCTATACATAATCCGGTTGCAAGTATGAACGAAGTTGTAAGGGTTTCAAAGATTGCAGGAGCACATGAATTCATACTTGAACTGCCAAAGGGGTATGATACAATAGTGGGCGAAAAGGGAACAGGCCTATCAGGTGGGCAAAAGCAGAGAATCGCCATAGCTAGGGCTTTGTTGTCAAATCCTCGCATACTGATATTTGACGAAGCAACATCTGCACTGGACTATGAATCGGAAAGCATCATACAAAGAAACCTCAAGATGATATGCCAGGGTAGGACAGTTATAATAATAGCGCACAGGCTTTCAACACTAAAAGATGCACATAAAATTATGGCGGTAGATAGAGGACAACTTATAGAGTATGGAACCCATGAGGAGCTATTGCAAAAAAAAGGGCTATTTTATTATTTACATAGTCAGCAGGAACGAGGTGGTGTATGTTGAGACTCTTAAAAAAGAAAAACAATATACAATATGAGTTTCTACCTGCAGCCCTCGAAATAACAGAAACCCCGCCATCACCCATGGGAAGCTTAGTTATATGGATAATATTTGCTATAATTATAGTAACTATCATATGGTCATGCTTGGGTAGAGTAGATGAAGTTGCAGTTGCAAGGGGCAAGGTAGTTCCCGATGGAAGGCTCAAAGTAGTACAACCGCTGGAAGAAGGTATTGTAACAGCTATCCACGTAGCCGAAGGACAAAAGGTGAAGAAAGGCCAATTATTGGTAGAACTTGACTCAACAATGAAGGATGTGGATGTTACTAGCCTTGAAAAAGCTATAGAAACAACAAGACTAGAGAAAGAGCTTTTGAAGAAGGCAATGGAGGGAGAAAACCTTGAACAGATTGTAATGGGGTCGGAGCTCCCTGATGAGACAAAGAATAACCTGCTTAAGCTGACTCGGTCTAAAGATGAAGAATATCAAACAAGGAAACATGTTTTGACATTAATTGTGTCCCAAAATGAAGAGCAACTTCAAATAGCAAAGTCAGATGTACAGAAAATAGAAAGCAGACTCATTATGATTAGAGAAGAGGAGCAAAAGCTAAAAGATCTTATGAAATTTGGTAGTGTTGAAGAGTCCAATCTTGTCAGGCAAGAGAAGATGATAACAATATTAAAAGAGGAAGAAGAAAAATATAGAGAACTCTTCGAAGCGGGAGCTGTGGCAAAAAACGAATGGTTGGAAAAGTACAATGAATTGTCAATTGCTGAAAAAGAGCTTGAAACACAAAAGATAAAAGTGCAAAAGGAAAAGAGCACAATGGAATTGAATATAAAAAGTGTAAGCGATGAACGTGAAATGACACAAAAAGAGTTGCAAATTCAAAAAATAAGGGTAGAACAGGCTAGAAGCAAGCTGGACGAAGCAAAAACCAATCTTGAAACCTTGGAAAAGCAGAGAAATATATCTGTATTAGATCTTGTGGTAGAAAAAGATAAGCAAATGGTAGAACTAGAGGCATCTCTTATAAAAGCAAAAAAGAGTGTGCAATTCCAGGCACTTATAGCGCCCGTAGATGGAAGGGTGCACGGATTAACTTCAAATACCATAGGTGGAGTAGTTACACCGGCACAGCCAGTAATGACTATAGTGCCGGAAGGAACACCTCTAATAGTAGAAGCAATGCTGCTTAACAAGGATGTAGGGTTTGTGACTGAAGGGCAGGAAGCGACAATAAAACTCGACACCTTCCCTTTTCAGAAGTACGGTACCCTCAAAGGTGAGGTGCAGGGTGTAAGTCCTGATGCTTTTGAAGATGAAAAAACAGGGTCAGTCTACAGAATGAAAGTAACACTCGAGAAGGCTTTAGTAATGGTAAACGGAAAAGAAACACCTGTATTTCCAGGTATGACTGTTTCAGTGGAAATTAAAACGGGTAAACGCAGAATTATAGAATTCTTTTTGGAACCTATTATAAAGTATGCAGAAGAGAGCTTGAAACTTAGATAATAGAAGTGTGAAGAGTAAACAGCATATATTTTGTAAAACTAAAAGCTAAAATTACTGATAGGAGTATATACTATATATTTAAGGAATGAGCAATATATAAAGAATTTTTATTGGTCACAAAATAACAAACCCCCTACCTTTAAAGAAGAAAAAAACTAGGGGTCATTTACATATTTCTCCTAACCCTCTATTAGCTTGGGAGAGTAAAAACTCAGGATAGATCAAACCAGAATGTATATTCTGATATATCATAAAACTTTACTTCGCTGTCAATGCCAAGATGTTCTTTTAATGCCTCAATAAACCTGGTATGCCTGGCTCCATCTACAGGTGACTCTTCACCAGAGTATCCTACATCATTAAACCCAATGTATTCAGAGTTTAAAACATCCAGGGAGAATGATGTCACACCGTAAGAGACATACAATGTATTATCATTGCTAAACTCCAGCGAAACCCTGTCTTTTAGCTTTACCGGTGTTTTTTGGATAGGGCCAAGGGTCTTATATTCGGTAAGCGTAAAATAGTCCCCACCTATGATTTAAGTGAGGATTATTTTATAGTCTTATTAGGCACTCTACAACGATCTGGTAGATTGACTGACCATGGTAATAGTATGTCAATTGCACTTTGATCCTT
>JBMOLK010000289.1:0-39489 GCA_049325575.1 Bacillota bacterium
ACAACAGGGTTTTCTAGGATAGCTGAATCGTTTTTATAGTACCTATAAGGAATTGAAACTTTTGTGCAATTACTTATCCAAATACATACATGCTTAGTTTTTATAGTACCTATAAGGAATTGAAACATTAGTGTTCTCTTTATGTCGCTATATACCCATTTCGTTTTTATAGTACCTATAAGGAATTGAAACAATGACAAATACAAAATTACAAGTATGCCTATGAATTTCGTTTTTATAGTACCTATAAGGAATTGAAACACTGTATTGTCGAAACCTGTATCGCTACTGTACAGTTTTTATAGTACCTATAAGGAATTGAAACGTACATTCAAGATATATTTCTAATTCTGAATCCACAGGTTTTTATAGTACCTATAAGGAATTGAAACTTATTTCAGAGCCATAAGCCATTGCAAAAGCTTTCGTTTTTATAGTACCTATAAGGAATTGAAACAATTATATTCCGAACCTGCAACAAGATCAGAACCCCGTTTTTATAGTACCTATAAGGAATTGAAACTAAACATTGTGGCATGGAATAAAACAGCAGAATTCTGGTTTTTATAGTACCTATAAGGAATTGAAACAAATCTGGTCTAAAATCATAACTTTGCCCATCTTCGTTTTTATAGTACCTATAAGGAATTGAAACTTTGCTTCAAAACTCTTTGTAAATATATCATTATCCGTTTTTATAGTACCTATAAGGAATTGAAACTCTGGTTGATAATATCCTTGATGTCCATAGACCCAGTTTTTATAGTACCTATAAGGAATTGAAACAAATTTAAAGCAGCAAATAATCCGGTCTCAATATAAGTTTTTATAGTACCTATAAGGAATTGAAACCAATTCTTTCAGAAACGTCTGCAACTCTGTTTATTTGTTTTTATAGTACCTATAAGGAATTGAAACTCATATAAATCTATTGCGGTACCGCCTGCAGCCAGATGTTTTTATAGTACCTATAAGGAATTGAAACTACTTGCTTGGTCTTCCTACTTGCATATATATTCACCTGTTTTTATAGTACCTATAAGGAATTGAAACATAGAAAATCATTAGTAGAATTAAAAGCATTATTAAGTTTTTATAGTACCTATAAGGAATTGAAACTTTTTTATAAAATGTTTTATTATAGCTAGAACATCAATGTTTTTATAGTACCTATAAGGAATTGAAACTAATTTCTCAACATTTAAAAGTCGTCAAATTATAATGGTTTTTATAGTACCTATAAGGAATTGAAACTAAGAGAAGAACGGTTTAGAAACGCAAGAAAAATATCGTTTTTATAGTACCTATAAGGAATTGAAACTGTATAATCTATGTGGTACATTCACATAATGTTTGAGTTTTTATAGTACCTATAAGGAATTGAAACCTGAAGGGTAGAATGGATTTTAGAGGCATTTTTGGGTTTTTATAGTACCTATAAGGAATTGAAACCCAAATATTGAAGAGTAGTAAGAAATGTGAGGTGATGTTTTTATAGTACCTATAAGGAATTGAAACTTTTATGTCTGTAAAGTACGGAGAATTCACAAGGGAGTTTTTATAGTACCTATAAGGAATTGAAACTCTGTAGCACCAAGCAGACATAATTTATACACTTGCTCGTTTTTATAGTACCTATAAGGAATTGAAACGTGCGTTTGATTCTGCCTGCAGAGCGTACTTATAGTTTTTATAGTACCTATAAGGAATTGAAACGTTTTCATTATATTATCCCCTTTTCGTTTTATTTTGTGTTTTTATAGTACCTATAAGGAATTGAAACCACATTTAGTAGAATTTTAAATAATCGCGGTGGCTAGGGTTTTTATAGTACCTATAAGGAATTGAAACATAATTATGTAAACATATAACGCGGCGGCACCGGTTTTTATAGTACCTATAAGGAATTGAAACACAAATTTATTTTGTTCATGGTTAAAAGTTTCTGGTTTTTATAGTACCTATAAGGAATTGAAACCATAAATGCTGTAAAACTTGCTTGTCGTGTCTCTAGTTTTTATAGTACCTATAAGGAATTGAAACTAATAAACCATACTCCCTCTATAGCCCGGTGAGTGACGTTTTTATAGTACCTATAAGGAATTGAAACCCAGTAGAATCCGCTGCAATTGCATATCCGTTACTAGGTTTTTATAGTACCTATAAGGAATTGAAACTTGCTGTTGTAATAAATTTAAGGACTCTCATATAGCTGTTTTTATAGTACCTATAAGGAATTGAAACTATTATTTCAAATGGAGGATTCTTTTGTATATTTATTGTTTTTATAGTACCTATAAGGAATTGAAACCACTGAAACACCTGAAGGATTTGCTGAACTATTAGATGTTTTTATAGTACCTATAAGGAATTGAAACTTGCATATGTCCAATCTGTTGCTTTACGAGTATTAGTTTTTATAGTACCTATAAGGAATTGAAACACGTCAACAGAAAAATTTAAATAAATAATGATGTAAAAGTTTTTATAGTACCTATAAGGAATTGAAACCTTTCATCCGCTTTACTTCTGCCATCTATGCACCTTCGTTTTTATAGTACCTATAAGGAATTGAAACATGCCTGACGAATATTGCTGTCTTTTGCTTTCATGTGTTTTTATAGTACCTATAAGGAATTGAAACTTGTAGTTGGACAATGGACCCCAATAATTGGGACCGTTTTTATAGTACCTATAAGGAATTGAAACAGTTGAAAATTGAATTTTGGGTTGTTATGTACGCCGTGTTTTTATAGTACCTATAAGGAATTGAAACTTCTTAATATGTCAAAATGAATTCTTTTTCTTTCGTTGTTTTTATAGTACCTATAAGGAATTGAAACTTTTTTCTATAATCCAAAATTCCCCCGGTTTTCTCCGTTTTTATAGTACCTATAAGGAATTGAAACAAGATGTGCTGCCTATAAACAACGTTTACAGACTGGGTTTTTATAGTACCTATAAGGAATTGAAACTGTTCTTTTAATGCTTTTAAAGCTTCTTTTTTTGTTGTTTTTATAGTACCTATAAGGAATTGAAACATTGTTCTGCTTCCAGGCCTTAGGGGTACACACACCGAGTTTTTATAGTACCTATAAGGAATTGAAACACGCAGTGGCACCGCTTCACCGCGCTAAAGTGCTGTTTTTATAGAACCTATAAGGAATTGAAACTGTTGTCTCGATTGCACCAGTCTTGCAGAAACTTTTGTTTTTATAGTACCTATAAGGAATTGAAACTTATTTGTGCAGGAACATCAATATTTATACACTTACGCTTCTATATATAGTACCTATAAGGAAACTTATGATATGAGTTGTTAGCTTGAATGTTTGAGATAAAGTAATTGACAGAAATAGAAAAATAGTATATTCTAACCCATATAATAACTTAGATGTAAGTAGAAGTATAATAAATTTATATTTTTATTAGAGTTAGGGAGATTAAAGAGAGACTTAAGGTTAGTATTGAGTTTGTATGTTTTGAGCTATTATAGGGGGTGATGCCATGGATTATAGTATTGCTCTAAGAAGGCATTGGTGGTTTGATGCTGGAATTGCAGGGCTTTACTCAATTTCTAAAAGCGAAGATGAAAGGCTCGATGAGTTCAATGTAAAGGTGGAACTGGATTACGAGAATCAGTCCATTAAATTTCAAAGCATTGATATGGATAATCTTCGTTCTTTCCTGGATACTTGCTATGAAATCCTCGCCGAAAGGTATTGGAATGTTTCAACTGTTAAGCAAAAGGAAAACCCTGAGCTTGTAGTGTATGACCGTGAGAAAGATCAGCTATTATTGATGCCGAAAAGAAAACCTACACCTGTTGTTAGCATGTTTGTAGGAGCAAGAAGCTGGCAGGGTGACGGTATACAATACAGTGATGTAAAAGAGCCTTTGAAAGCCAGATTAGAGGATTTCTTAAAAGAGACAAAAAGCAAGCTCTGGGGTTCAAAAAAGCTTCTTCTTTATAAGCAGCCTGTCTGTCATCAAAAAATCTATATACTCCCTGAAGACAAGAAGAAAGGAAAAGAAGAGGTTTGCTGCGTTTGCGGACAGTATTCACAGCATTTTGGAGAAGTTGGACTTCCGTCATTTCTATTGTTTGCAAGCTTTAATGCTGCAAAATCATTTAATTCTCAAGCTAAAAACCCCGCTAAGATCTGTTGGGAATGCGAGTTTATTTCTAAATTTGCAATTGAATCTGCAAGCTATAAGCAGACAAATGATTCGGTTTTTATAATACAGGCAACCTCACCGGACATTGGTAAATTGATTGAACTACAGAAGGAGTTCGGTTCATTATCATGCCTTCGCATGATGGACGATAAGTATTTTTATTCCAATATCGGTCAGGAGGCAGACAGTCTAATAAAATACTGTAAAGGCTCTTATGAATTACTCTGGGCGTTTATGGAGGAAAAATACAATTTTATTTTCAAGGAAAGCAGTGAAGGTGATGAAACCGCTGACGATGTAGAATTAGATAATTTCCTGTACGGATTTATAGAAAATATAAGTAGAATGCCTGTCCAAATCAATATGATGCATGCTGTAGACAGCGGAGATACATTTCTGACTAAAAACCTTATTATATATTATGAACTCGGTTATTTTTACAGGTTAATCCATCATTTTAAGAAGTGCGGGATTAGCACACATACATTATTTCAAAGCCTTTATGATGACAAGAATATGTTCAGGGAAAAGATCCTTAAAAATGTGTTGAAGAAAAACAGCATACTGCAATTAATTGAACAGTTCTCATTTAAAAAGATTATGACTGAAGAGCGGATTTCAATGAAGAACATTTTAAGCTTTACAGTTGAGTATGAACAAATTATAAGGGGTGATGAAATGAATAAGGAGCAAGTTGAAACGGCTGTGAACCTTGGCAAGCAAATTGTAATCCAGGCTGTAGAGGTGGGCAGGTCTGAAAATGAAAACGAGAAGCAGGCATTAAAGAAAATCAAGGGTGACTTGTACCAATTAAGAAAAGCCAGAACCAGAAGCGATTTCTTGAATCAGCTTAATAGTCTGCAGTTTAGGTACGGAATCGCAGTTTCAAAGCACATTTTGGATGGGGTACTTGAAGAGGTTGATTTTGAAGATTTCAGGGCTTACTGTGTTCTTGGTGCATTAAATATCTATAATGCTAAAAATAAGGAGAGGGAGGGTTAAGTGTTATGAAAAATGCCAAAGCGATCACTATTACATACCTTACAAAAGCTTCATATTCCTCTTTGAACGGAGCGGACAAGGAGGCTGACAATATTGTAAGCATTAAGAAAATACAGATGAATGACGGAAAGGAATACCCATACTGTTCATCCCAGGCTGTAAGAAGGGCTTTGCGTGAGCAGCTGGCTTCAATGGGATGGGAGCTTTCGGAAACTACTGTTGCCAAGCAAAAGAAGGGAGCTGCATCTACCCTTTGCGAGCCCTCAAAGTATATTGATGATGATCTTTTTGGATTTATGAATGCGGATTCAGCAAAGACTGTAAAAAGGACAAGCCCGGTAAGAGTGTCTCCACTTGTAGCAGTAGAGGCCTATAAGGGAGGAATGGATTTTGGAACGAATTATATGTCTGTAAAATCAGGAGGCAACCCTAATATATTTGAAACAGAAGTGCATTCGGGATATTATGTGGGAACCTTACTTATTGAACTGGACAGAGTGGGAGAGAAAAGTCCTGGGGAAGAATATGAATTAAAGCTTGCTTCAGAAGAAAAGAAAAAGCGGGTAAAAGCACTTATTGATGCGGTGCAAAACTTGTGGACAGTTGGAAGACAAAGCCGGTTTTTAAGTGATGTGTCCCCCAAATTTACGGCGGCTGCTGTCATAAAGGTTAAGAACCCTATATTCCTTGAGTGTGTTACTATTGGTAGAAATGGAAGTGTCGATGTGGAATTAATTAAAAATACACTTGATGATTCCAATAGGCAGGTAATAGATTATTCCATTGGAGAAAGAAAGGGTTTTTTTGGGGCTGATAGTGAGGCAGCACTACCCTTAGGACAATGCTTTGAGAAAATACACTCTTGGATTGAGGAGTATTATAAAGATTAAGGAATCGAGGTATTACCATGTATGGATTAATGGTAGCGCTTTATGCAAAGACAGCTTCATTTAGAGATCCCGGGGCGCAGCTTTACCATAAAACACTTCCACTTCCACCGCCTTCAACCATAGCGGGTATTGCGGGTGCTGCATTGGGGTTTTCCTTTGAGGATGCGCAGGCATTTTTTAAGGATAATGCAATTATGATGGGATGTAATGGAAAAAGCAGTGGCAGAGGTAAAGATTTGTGGAACTATATCAAGATAAAATCAGGAGAGACGACTCATGCTATTATTTTAAGAAATTTTTTGTTTGATATCAGAGTAGATATATTTTTTGCGTGCCACAAGCGTGAAATTATTCTGGAGCTGTTAGAGGCATTTGAAAATCCTGTTTATGCCATAAGTCTCGGAAGTAGCGATGAAATTGCCAGAATCTGTTCAGTGAAATTATTCGAGAATATCCATTCCGAGCGTGGAAAAATACTAACAAATACCTGGCTTTCGGGGGATTATTCCAGGAAGCTTAAGATTGATTGGGAAACAGTCCGGAAATCAAAGATAAATCTTACGCTTAAGCCCCCGGCAGTGAAGAGGCTTCCATGCAGTTTTGAGTTTGACAGTAATGGTGCCAGAAAGGCTGTAAAATATATGGACATAACCTTTATGGGAGAGAACCATGTGCTTGAAACCGAGGCAGAGGTGTTTGTATTTGGGGATGAATTTGCAGCTTTGACACAAATATAATATATCCGCGGTGGTGATAAATATAATGTATTGGGCAAAACCTTTGAACGGTTATGAAGGATCATATGAATACCACGTTATTAAATGTACTGAAATATTCAATTCCGAAATTAAATCGAGATACAAGACTTTTGAGGATGTACTTTCAAACTGCGGAGTAGATATTGAAGATTTTATTTATAAGATGAAAACTGCAGTTGTCTTCCATGACATCGGTAAGTTAAACGGTTATTTTCAGGAATACATGCGACGCATAATTGACAAGCAGAAGCTTTCGGGAATAAAACACTTTAGACACGAGGTTCTTTCGTGTCTTTTTCTTATTATGAATGAAACAAACAGAAAAGCCTACTTTCCATTTCATTTTCTAGCTGTCTTGGGACACCATAAGCCACTTTCCAATGATTTAAAGAGCTTTGAAAGAGAGAGAGTCTGGCAGGAAAATTGGCCTGTGATTTCCAGGGAAGCTGTAGAATTTGCGCTTGGAGTTGCACAAAGCTTAGGGGTGGTAGTGGATGGAAAAAACGGTTTGGGAGAGATGCAAACTAAAAAAATAATGGATGCTCTATTAAAAGCTGCTTTGACAATATATGATACGGACAGGGAGAACCTAAGAGATGTGTATTCCATTTCAAAGGGGCTTTTGCATAATTGTGACTGGATAGCATCTTCGAGAATGAATTATGATGACGTGTGCCTTATTCGTACGGATGCAGAAGATATTGAGAGAAAGCTTAAGGAAAAGCTGGAACATGAAAACAAAATATATGTTAAAAGGAATTTTCATACTGTATGCCACAATACAACAGGTGACCTGATTGCAATTGCTCCAACAGGTTCAGGTAAAACAGAAGCCTCTCTTATGTGGGCTTTAAACACCAATCCTTCCAAGATTATTTTCCTGATGCCAACAATGGTTACTTCCAACAGTCTTTATGAAAGGCTTTCAATATGTTATTTTCCAAGAAAGAGCTGTGGACTTTCCCATTCAGGAGCAGAGACCTATTTTTACAGAAAGTCGTTAAGCGATGAGGGTGAAAATACTTTTGATAAATTTGAGATTTTATACCAAAAAGCATTTATACCTGCAGTAATGGTTTCTACTGTGGACCAGCTTCTCTCTACAGGTTTTCATACAGGACTTTGGAGCCAGAAGGAGTATGCGTTGGTGGGAAGTTCCGTAATATTTGATGAGATACATGCTTATGACAGCTATACCATTGGCCTTATAACGCAAACCATAAAAAAGATAAAAAGATATGGGGGCAAGGTCATGTTAATGAGTGCTACCATGCCCAAATTCTTAAAAAACCATTTTCTAAGCCTTCTCGGTCTAAAAGCTGCAGTGGTAGCAGAGGAGTTAATGGAAAGGGCAAGCAATAAATGGATTTATTTAGATTTGGATTTGGAGGATGTGAGAGAGGAAGTTCTAAGGGAAATATCAAAAGGTAAAAAGGTTGCAGTTATTGTCAATGATATTGAAACTGCAAAAAGGGAATACAAATACTATTCCAAAATCGATATAAAAACACTGTGTCTTCATTCGGAATTTACTATGCTTGACCGTCACCAGAAAGAGAGTGAACTGACATTCAGGGAAGGACATCCTTACCAGCTAGTGGTGTCCACGCAAGTTATAGAGGTATCGCTAGATGTGAGCTTTGATGCAATGTTTTCTGAATGTGCACCAATCGACAGTCTGGTGCAAAGGGCAGGCCGCTGCAATCGGTATGGCGTGGTAAGTAACACCAGGTTTTACGTTTTTAACCCTTCAGAGACTACAGTAAAGTGGGTCTACGGCAAGCAGGCAAATATTATTGAGAAAACAAGAGAAGTTTTGAAGAATCGAGCCGGCAGACTGACAGAAAGGCACATTATGGCTATGGTTGAGGAAGTTTATAATGATTTTGATCTATATAACGAGGATTACAAGCTTGGACTTGATATTGTTCGGGAAATAGACCGCAAATATGATTTATTTGATGTGAATATTTTTGAAGAAGATGAGAAATTGGTTACTCGTAAGTTTGATATAATCAAGGTGCCTGTAATACCTGCAGACAAGTATAAGGATATTGTAGAAGAATATTTTGCAAACAAAAATTATAAAATGATATCTCTTTATGAAGTTCCTGTGTCAATAGGCAGGTTCAAAAAATATATAAAGCAGCTTGAGATAAAAAGTAAATATAATTTGCCCTTTTACAGCATTGACTATAATAGTGACTTTGGAATCGATTATATGGAGGGCGAAGATGCTAAAGATTCCTTTTACTCATTCTAAACTGTTTCAAGGGGGATGATTATGCAGGAAACAGACATTATCATTAATGGGACCTTGATTTGGTATTACTATATCTGTAAGCGGGAAGTCTGGCTTATTGCCCATGGTATGAATGCAGATCAGGAAAATGAAAACATGGAGCTCGGGAGGTTTATTCACGAGAACTCATATACAAGGCATAAAAAAGAAATAGATTTTGGCAATATCAAGATTGATGTTGCAGACAGTAAAGATGACGGTATCATTATCCAGGAGATAAAAAAATCGTCGAGATACAATAAAAGTGCTCGAATGCAGCTATTATACTACATCTATGAACTAAGGAAGTCAGGTGTTGAGGCTCAAGGGGTATTACTCTTCCCGGAAGAGAGAAAGAGAGAACAGGTTGAGTTGGATGATGTGTCCAAAAATGAACTGGATAAAGCCATGGAGGATATTTTTAAAATAATACGCTGTGAAAAGCCGCCAAGACCCGACAAATGCAAATACTGCAGTAAATGCGCTTATGCAGAGCTTTGTTGGGCTTAAGAGGAGGATAAAGTATGAAAAAGAGTGCATACATTTTTAACGATGGGGAGCTAAAAAGAAAGGACAGTACCGTATTATTCGAGAGTGAAGATTCAAAGAGGTATCTTCCTATTGAAGATATAAGTGATATTTATGTATTTGGCGAGGTAACAGTCAGCAAGAAGTTTTTGGAGCTTGCAACACAGAAGGAAATACTGCTTCATTTTTATAATTATCATGAATACTACACCGGAACATACTACCCAAGAGAACATTATAATTCGGGCTATATGGTTTTAAAACAAGCAGAGCATTATCTGGACGAAAAAAGGAGAATGGCAATTGCCAAAATGTTTGTATATGGAAGTGCAAAAAACATGCTGGCCGTATTAAAGTACTACAACAATCGTGAAAAGGACTTAAATAGAGAGATAACTGCTATCGTTGATTTAACAGACAAAGCTGATTCCATGGAAGGAATTAATGAGTTAATGGCCATTGAGGGTAATATAAGAGAGCGCTATTATAATGCGTTTGATATAATAATTGATAATGAATATTTTGAATTTGGAAAAAGGACGAAGCAGCCGCCTAAGAACCGCTTGAACTCCTTAATCAGTTTTGGAAACAGTATACTTTACACTATCGTATTAAGTGAAATATATAAAACCCACCTTGATCCCAGAATAGGCTACCTGCATGCAACAAATCACCGGAGGTTTACTCTTAATCTTGATGTTGCTGAGATTTTTAAGCCCATTATTGTAGATAGAACCATTTTTACACTAATTGGAAGAAAAATGCTTGGAGAAAAGCATTTTGAAGAAAAATCAGGTGGTGTTGTGTTAAATGAGGAAGGTAGAAAGCAGTTTGTTTCCCAGCTAACTGAAAAGTTAAACACAACTTTAATGTATAAGCCTCTAGGAAGAGAAGTATCATACAGACGTTTGATAAGGTTGGAGCTATACAAATTAGAAAAACATCTCATAGGGGAACAGGAATATATTCCTTATATTGCTTCATGGTGAGGAGTTGTTTGTATGTTCGTGATTATGGTATATGATGCAGGAGAAAAAAGGAATAGCAAGGTCTTAAAGATAGGCAGAAAATACCTGCATTGGGTTCAGAATTCTGTATTTGAAGGTGAAATAACCGATGCAAATTACCATAAGTTGAAGGAGGAAGTTAGAAAAAAAGTGGATAATGCAGAGGATTCGGTTATCTTTTATACGTTTAGGATTACACGGTATACTGACAGGGAGATTATTGGAAAGGGTGTTGACCCTTATAATCTTATTCTGTAGTTTTTGTCGATGTTCAATAGTGCAAAAAGTATGATATATCGACAAAAGTGAATGTAGTTCGCAAATGTTGATCTATCAACGTTGTAAGACTTTTCTTTCTAAAACTTGATTTCTTGTTCCATAGTAGGTTAAAATAGAAATGGAGTTTTTTGCGGCCTTAACGGGCATTTATAGTACCTATAAGGAATTGAAACACAGGCAAGTAATCAGTGATTACAGACTGTGCATTTGGCATTTATAGTACCTATAAGGAATTGAAACTGGCTTAAAAATCTTCCAAAACTTGTTCCGACGAACGCATTTATAGTACCTATAAGGAATTGAAACTGGAAGGGGGTGGAATACATGGAAGAAAGCGGCTTTAGCATTTATAGTACCTATAAGGAATTGAAACACTATTCACTCTCCTTTTCTAATTCTCTTTCTAATAGCATTTATAGTACCTATAAGGAATTGAAACTGATATTTTACGCAGCAGCGCCGCGAGGCATTTATTGCATTTATAGTACCTATAAGGAATTGAAACATCAAAGAAGATGTATGGAAAGCACTAAAAGGAAAGCATTTATAGTACCTATAAGGAATTGAAACACAAGACGGTTGGAGTCATAATTAATGAAATTGAGAGCATTTATAGTACCTATAAGGAATTGAAACTGAAAAAGGGCGTTGGATCATACGCCATACCGGAATGCATTTATAGTACCTATAAGGAATTGAAACTGTTGAAGGAGGTGAGTCTGATAGCAGGAAGACACGGCATTTATAGTACCTATAAGGAATTGAAACTTATGCAAAGGAGAGAAGAAGAATGGCAAGTTTTGTGCATTTATAGTACCTATAAGGAATTGAAACTTCGTTTTGACGAATTAACACACTTTACAGAATTTCGCATTTATAGTACCTATAAGGAATTGAAACATTTCCAGTTATGCACTGCTTATAATATTCCTCTATCTGCATTTATAGTACCTATAAGGAATTGAAACAATAAGCTGTATAAACAGACTGGCCCAATATCAGGGTGCATTTATAGTACCTATAAGGAATTGAAACAAAAATAACTCCCACTTATTCATAATATGTAACCTCGCATTTATAGTACCTATAAGGAATTGAAACTACTTTTCACTAAGACGATATTGCCCAACTTTCCAAGCATTTATAGTACCTATAAGGAATTGAAACAGTGGTTCCGCAGATATATTATATGAATTTGTAGTAGCATTTATAGTACCTATAAGGAATTGAAACTATAATTATTCAAAACCATATCAGACAAATATTTTAAATGCATTTATAGTACCTATAAGGAATTGAAACATCTTTCTTGCTCTCTTTTTAGCAAATTTATAATGGCATTTATAGTACCTATAAGGAATTGAAACCGATAGTGTTAAGCAGTTGGCGGACTTTATGTTTTGGCATTTATAGTACCTATAAGGAATTGAAACCCATATGCGAGGTGATATATATGGCAGTATACCAAGCATTTATAGTACCTATAAGGAATTGAAACCCGTACCAGTTGAAACAATTTCACATTTTCCCCAACGGCATTTATAGTACCTATAAGGAATTGAAACCCTTTGAAACATTCCACAATAAGCCTTTCCATTGTCCGCATTTATAGTACCTATAAGGAATTGAAACTTTTAATAAATCCTTGTAACTGTTGATATATCTATATGCATTTATAGTACCTATAAGGAATTGAAACTATAAGTCAAAATGATGGAATCCATCAGGATATATAGCATTTATAGTACCTATAAGGAATTGAAACCTGCGACAAATAGAACGCAAGCTGGACCGCTTTGCTGCATTTATAGTACCTATAAGGAATTGAAACACGCCTTAGCGTCTTACAATATATACTGGCAAGCTCGCATTTATAGTACCTATAAGGAATTGAAACCCTTATATTACATCTATTTGTTTACTGTTTTTGCATTGCATTTATAGTACCTATAAGGAATTGAAACATTTCAATATCCATTGTGCAACCTATCGAGGTTAAAACGCATTTATAGTACCTATAAGGAATTGAAACCTGCTTCCATCCAATCAACAGGCTCTTGTACTTTTGGCATTTATAGTACCTATAAGGAATTGAAACACGAACTCGATCATTTCAGGACCTAGTTTCGTATATGCATTTATAGTACCTATAAGGAATTGAAACTTCATTACCGGTACCTCCACCAACAACTTCATCTGCGCATTTATAGTACCTATAAGGAATTGAAACATTTTTTCAAATGCATTTGCTACATTTGAAAAATTCGCATTTATAGTACCTATAAGGAATTGAAACTAAGCAAAATCAATATGGGCGGTCTTATGAGAGCTATGCATTTATAGTACCTATAAGGAATTGAAACTTTGTAACGATACAGATAATTCAGTATCAGGTTTTGGCATTTATAGTACCTATAAGGAATTGAAACAAGAATGGATTACGTTTACTGATGCAGGAAGTCAAGGCATTTATAGTACCTATAAGGAATTGAAACTAACTCACCATGATAGTGTAACAGGTCAAACAGTAGCATTTATAGTACCTATAAGGAATTGAAACAAGCTTGTTTTTCTGGATTTGATGCTACTCTTATCCAGCATTTATAGTACCTATAAGGAATTGAAACAAAGAGGTCAAGGAAAGATTTCTATTCCTGACATCGGCATTTATAGTACCTATAAGGAATTGAAACAGGATTGAGGTGAATATATATGCCAGCAGGAGCACCGCATTTATAGTACCTATAAGGAATTGAAACAATAATATAACTGATTGGTCAACAGCAATGAACGCTGCATTTATAGTACCTATAAGGAATTGAAACTAGCTCTTAAGCCTGATTTTGTTAGTACTATAAAACGCATTTATAGTACCTATAAGGAATTGAAACTTAACAAGGATTTCGTTGTAACAGACTTTTGGAATTGCATTTATAGTACCTATAAGGAATTGAAACTTGAAAATGGAACAGAGGAAGGAATAGTTGATTTTGGCATTTATAGTACCTATAAGGAATTGAAACGCAAGCACAAGTTTTTCAGCTACTTCAGGGGATATTTGCATTTATAGTACCTATAAGGAATTGAAACTTTGTTTCTGATCTTGGTATGTGTGACAGCGTAGGAGCATTTATAGTACCTATAAGGAATTGAAACCCACTTGTGTCTGATATAGTCCTTGTAGTTCCTCCGGCATTTATAGTACCTATAAGGAATTGAAACTTGCTCAACTGTTAACATTAATTGCTTCTACTAATGGCATTTATAGTACCTATAAGGAATTGAAACACTGTTGCAGCCCTGTTTTTATGTGCCAGTATTGCTGGCATTTATAGTACCTATAAGGAATTGAAACATTGGTCAAACGAAGGTAAGACCGTTAAGGATGTGAAGCATTTATAGTACCTATAAGGAATTGAAACAGACTCGAATATATATTTCTAGTATCTTGTACTGTGGCATTTATAGTACCTATAAGGAATTGAAACCTAGTGAAATTGCTATTTGAATGTTGTAAGCCACTGGCGTTTATAGTACCTATAAGGAATTGAAACTTGTATAGATTAATTGTAGGCATGTAGTACTCTTCTAGCTTTTATAGTACCTATAAGGAATTAAAGCATAGAAGGAAGGCTGATGAAGCCTCATCACCTAAAATTGGCCAAAAAAAAATCACCTGCATTCCAGGTGATTTTTTACATCTCTATTTAAGCTTCGGTCTTAAAACTATAGTTGCAAGAGGCGGAATTCTAAGCCTTAATGAGTATGGTTTGTTGTGAAGGCTTTCATGCTCTGCCTGAATCTCGCTAAAGTTTCCAACATTACTTCCTCCGTATTTTTCCCAGTCACTATTGAAAATTTCCTCATATGAAGTATCAAAAGGTGCGCCTACACGGTAATCCTCATGAGGTACAGGTGTGAAGTTGCATATGAAAATCAGTGAATCACGCCAGTCCTTTCCCTTCCTCACAAAGGATATTATACTGTGCTCTGTGTCGCAGCAGTCTATCCACTCAAATCCTTCAAAGCTGAAATCAACTTCATAAAGGGCTTTTTCTTCTCTGTAAAGATGATTGAGATCTCTCACATAGTCTTGCATTTTCTTGTGCATATCATAGTCGAGAAGGAACCAATCCAGGCTCTGCTTGTAGTTCCATTCAATAAACTGTGCAAACTCGCCTCCCATAAAAAGGAGCTTCTTTCCAGGGTGACCGTAGAGGTACCCATAGCTTGCCCTAAGGCCTGCGAATTTTTGCCAGTAGTCTCCAGGCATTTTTTCTATCATTGAACATTTTCCATGCACAACTTCATCATGGGAAAGTACCAGTATAAAGTTTTCAGAGAATGCATACATAAGGGAGAAGGTTATAAGGTTCTGATGAAATTTGCGGTATACAGAGTCCATACTCATATAACGCAGAAAATCATTCATCCAGCCCATGTTCCACTTGTATGTGAAGCCAAGGCCTCCCACATATGGGGGTTTGGATACAAGGGCCCATGAGGTTGACTCTTCCGCAACCATCATAACTCCGGGGAAATAGCTGTATACTGCAGAGTTTAGATGACGCATGAACTCAATAGCTTCAACATTTTCATTCCCGCCCCATTTGTTAGGGACCCATTCCCCTTCTTTCTTACCATAATCCAAATAAAGCATGGATGCAACAGCATCAACCCTTAATCCGTCAATATGGTATTTATCAAACCAGAAAATAGCATTAGCAATAAGAAAGTTCTTAACCTCAAGCCGTCCATAATTGAATATATGTGTGCCCCAGTCAGGATGTTCACCCTGCTTCATATCATAGTGTTCATAAAGAGCTGTGCCGTCAAACCTGGCCAAACCATGGCCGTCCTTGGGAAAATGCGCAGGTACCCAGTCTATTAATACACCTATACCGTTTTGATGACACTTGTCAACCAGGTACATAAAGTCTTTGGGCTCTCCATACCTGCTGGTTACTGCGTAATATCCCGTAATCTGATATCCCCATGAGCCGTCAAAGGGATGTTCTGCTATAGGGAGGAGCTCAATATGGGTATATCCCATATACTTGACATACTCTACCAACCTGTCTGCCAACTCCCTATATGTAAGAAAGCCGTTTTCTTCATTTGAAACTCTTTGCCATGAACCAAGGTGCACCTCATATATAGATATGGGCTTTTCAAAGGAATTGCTGTGGTCTCTTTCATAAATCCAGTCTCTGTCATTCCATTCGTATCCTTCTATATCATACACTATTGAAGCTGTATTAGGCCTAAGCTCTGAATAGAAACCATAGGGGTCAGCCTTTACATAAAGGTCATTATGCGGAGTCTTAATCTCATACTTGTATAATTCACCCTGCTTTAAACCCGGTATAAACAGTTCCCATATTCCTGAAGGGCCTCTGGACCTCATTACATGCCTGCGGCCATCCCATTGGTTGAAATTGCCCACAACGCTTACACGTCTTGCACATGGGGCCCAAACGGCAAAAAATGTACCTTCAACACCATCGATATTCATTATATGTGCACCGAATTTTTCATAAATCTTATGATTATTGCCTTCATTAAAAAGGTGCATGTCAAAATCAGATATTACAGGCCAGAAGCTGTAAGGGTCATATGTTGTAAAGGTGTTGCCCGAATAATCTGTTACTTCCAGACTGTATTTGAAAAAATCCTTTCTATCTCTTAGAGTTACCTCAAAAAAACCGCTGTCATCAACTTTATCCATCCGATACCTATTATTATTGGAAAGCTCAATTACGTTTATTTCCTTAGCATTTGGTATGTATGCTCGTACTACTAAGGCATTTTCAGACTCTAAACCATGCATACCCAGGACATTGAAAGGGTCCGGATGGTCTGCATTAATTACTCTGATAACTTCATCAATATTTGCCGTCGTGTTCATCATATCTCATACCTCTTTTTTTTTGTATTTTTTTTAGTATAAACATTATAATTTTTTCTTATTAATATAGAATGCTCAAAATCGAATCCAAATAATAATAATTTTATTAAAAATACTTGATATTTGAGACAAGCAGTTCGTCTAACCAGGATAGATGAAGCTAATTGCTATAACCTAGAAATAAATCATAAATATTCTCATCAGCATACAAGTATAATATACCATACTTATAATAAATATTACAGCTTTAAATTTATCATATACGATATTATATAAAATATTATATATGTGATAAAATAATACATGCTTATTATATCGAATTTTCTTAAAATTATTTAATATTTCTTTATATCTAAGGTGCATAAAAATGAGACTGATTAAAAACGGGATTGTATTTGAACATAAAAAGGGATTTGACAAAAAGGATATTTTGATCGAAAACGGAAGGATATCAAAAATACAAAAAGAGATTAACCTTAGCGGCTGTGAAGTTTTAGATGCTTGCGGATGTTATGTCGTACCGGGATTTATTGATATTCACACACACGGTGCAAAGGGCCTCGATGTTATGACACCGAACTTTGAGACGCTGGAATCTCTATCTTTGTTCTATGCATCTAAGGGAGTAACCTCTTTTTTACCTACTACATTAACCGCATCCTTAGAAGAAATCAACAATGCTTTGGAAAATATTAAAAATGCTATAGAAAAAGGCACCAAAGGGTCTAAGATAATTGGAATCAATATGGAAGGACCCTTTATAAATTACAGGAATAAAGGTGCCCAGCCGGGGGAACACATTATTACTCCAACTGTTGAGCTAATAGAGGGATTTATAAAAAGGTCGGGAAATAACATCAGATTAATGACCATAGCACCTGAACTAAGCGGTGCAATGGAAGTTGTAGAATACTTTAAAGGTAAAGGTATAACCTTTGCTGCCGGACACTCAAGTCTTGACTACAGCAGCGCAATTAATGCCTTTAATGCGGGATTTAATCATATTACACATCTTTTTAATGCAATGACGGGTATACATCACAGAGAACCTGGCCTGGCTGGTGCTGCCCTGGATAGTGAAAATGTGACGGTGGAGATAATTGCAGATGGTATCCATGTTGATCCGGCAGTAGTACGAATGGCTATAAAATGTAAAACTCCGCATAAGGTGGTGCTAATAACTGACTCAACCGTAGGTGCAGGGATAGAGGAAGGAGTACTCTCTTTTGGAGGACAGAAAATAATAGTTAAAAACGGTTCTGCAGTACTTGAAAACGGTGTGTTGGCAGGAAGTACCCTTACCATGGCAGACGGAGTAAAGAATATGGTAGAAAAGTTTAATGTAAGCTTGGAGGATGCTGTTATAATGGCTTCTGAAAATCCGGCAAGGGTGATAAACGTAGAGAGCAGGAAGGGAAGCTTGTCTTATGGAAAAGATGCGGATATAGTGATACTGGATAGTGATATCAGGGTACTTGCTACAATAGTAGAAGGAAATATTGCACATAAAAAAAGCACCTACAAAATTCAGTAGATGCTTTTGGTGTTTTGTTTGGTCTTTACATTCCCATATCTTTTGAATACATCATAACACGGTTTCTTCCTGACTGCTTGGCTTTATACAAAGCTATATCTGCTGTTTTTATAAGGTTGGCCTTGTTATCTGCAAACATTGGGTACGTAGAAACACCAAGGCTGCAGCTGATATACGGAAGATCAACATCATTAACTTTGGGCATGGGCTCCGTAGCAACCGTTTCTCTTATACGTTCAGCTATGGATATAGCTGTTTCGGTATCTGTTGAAGGCAGTATGGCAATGAACTCTTCGCCGCCATATCGTGCCACCAGGTCTGTTCTGCGCAGGCATCTTAAGATAACCTGTGAGAACACCACCAGAACGGCATCGCCGGCTGCATGTCCATAAGTATCATTTACTTTCTTAAAGTGGTCTATATCCATCATAATAACACTTAGGTTCTGGTGAGACATGCTTGTAGCTTCAATCTGGTTTTCAAGGAACGGTTCCAGGAAGCTTCTGTTATAGAGCTTTGTAAGCTTATCCGTAGACGCCTTCTTACTAAGTTGATGAAGTGCTCTCTTACTGCTTATGATCGGTTTGGCAACTTCAATATATGACTTTAACTTAGAGATAATTGTGTCATTAAAAAAGTACCTGCTCTTGGAATAAAGCTGTAATATCCCCAAAGTCTGATTACCGTCGGTTATAGGAAGACAAATATAACTTCCCGACTTATGTTCCGGCAGCTGGTATGCACATGTTATGTCTGTAGCAATATTTCTGACACAGCAGTCCCGTCCATATTTTATAATAGGACAATTTCTTGGCTCCATGCTGCAAAGAGGCATTCTCTCATTTGTTATACGCTGCCAGACCACATCGTTGGTTGACCTGTCATTCCGGTAGAACAGGGTTACATGGTTAGCAAGATGCATGTTGCGCACGAAATTATATAATGTTTCATATACTTCAATTTCAGATGTTGAACGATGAAGTACATCTGTAAAATTTTTGAAATTTTTAAGCTCTTTGGCATGGGCGTGCTGCTGCGATAATATGTTTAACAGAATACCGGAAATAATAAAAATTATCATATATAAAATGATTGTAAAAAATGTTGCAAATATTATGATATTGATATTGTCAATAGGATTGGTACGGCTATACCAGTCAAAAACAATATACGTGGGTATGCCTAAACCTGTGCCCGCAATTAAAGAAACCAACAATAGGCTAAAAGAACTAAAGCTTTTTTTCATGGGAGATTTTCTTAGCACGTTTTTCTCACCCTTTCCAAAGGATGTACAACAAAATAAATTAGTATGGCGGTTTCAATTAGATTTAGTGTTATTAATATAAGTGAGTAAAAATGTATGATCACATAGTCTGCTGAGGAGTCTGACAAAACTGTTTAACTACAAACAAGTAAAGTGGCAATCTGTCTTGCTTTGCTAAAGCACTGATTAAATCCACACTCCCTACATAGCCTATAAGGTTTTTAGACTTACATATAATTATATAATATCATATAATTAGCGTTTTGGGAACAATTTTTGTGCGTTCATACATTCATTTACCTTGAATGTTATTGTATTATAACACACCTTGTTGAATTGAAAAATGCTTTTTGAGGACATGTAAAAAAATTGTAATATATGTCGAAATTATGAACAAAATCAAATTAATAAAATAATAAATAAAAAAATAGTTGCATTGAATGAAAAAATATGATAAAATTTTTGCCTGTGAATCCTTGCTCTGTTCTCAGGAAACAGGGCCGTTTAGTCCGGGAGGAGGTGAAGTCGAATGATAAATAAATATGAAACTGTTTTTATTATTAGTCCAGAACTTGGAGAAGAAGAAACAAAATCCCTTATTGAAAAAATTAAAAGTTTAATAGAAACTTCAGCTCAATTGGAGAATATCGATGAATGGGGTAGAAGAAAGCTTGCTTATCCCATAAATGATTTCAATGAAGGCTACTATGTGCTGGCTAACTTTAGTGCAGAATCCAGTTTTCCTCATGAGCTTGAAAGAGTCTATAAAATAACCGATGGTATTATCAAAGATATTATTATTAAAAAGGATAATTAAGGTGGTATTATGAATAAGGTTATTTTAATGGGAAGACTTACAAAAGATCCTGAATTAAGGTACACGAATGTTAACAACACACCGGTATGCAGCTTCACATTAGCTATTGACAGGCGTTTCTCAAGACAGGGAGAGGAAAAACAGGCGGATTTTGTGCCTGTTGTTGTGTGGAGCAAGCTGGCAGAATTTTGTTCAAAGTATTTTACAAAAGGACGTCAGGTAGCGGTTGTTGGTAGAATTCAGACGCGTACATGGGATGATAACGAAGGAAAAAAGCATTATGTAACTGAAGTAGTTGCAGAGGAAGCATACTTTGCTGATAGCAAGAAGAGTGATGATGCTCCTGCAAGACCTTTAGACAATAACGGTATGCAGCCTTCAGACGGATTTTATCCTTTGGATGACGATGATGAATTGCCATTCTGATTAAGTTTGCCTTATACTGTTTATTACAGATAAAATATGCTATATAGTGTATTGTAAAAAGTTTAGAAAGGAGGCGTTACAAAGTTATGGCAGCTCCAAGAAGAGATAGGAATAACAAGGATTTTGATAGAGGCGATGCAAAAGGGCCAATGAAAATGAGAAGAGCAAAAAAGAAGATTTGTGCTTTTTGCGTAGATAAGATCAATGATCTGGATTATAAAGATATAGCTAAATTGAAGAAGTATATTTCTGAAAGAGGTAAGATATTGCCGAGAAGAATTTCCGGCAACTGTGCAAAGCACCAGCGTCAAATGACTGCTGCAGTAAAAAGGGCAAGACACATTGCATTGTTACCTTATACTTCAGATTAATAGATTATAGTAATAAAGCAGCCTGTAGACTTGATTTGCCGGCTGTTTTTTATTTACTGCTTTTGTCCGTTAACGCTAGGGTGACTAAAGGCAAGGGTTGCATTAAGTTCACCTCCAAGGAGGATAATGATGCTTATCCAATAAAGCCAGATAAGAAGTGCAATGACTCCTCCAATGCTTCCATAAGTTCTCGAAAAGTTTCCAAAGTTATTTATATATAGTGAAAAAAGGACGGAAGTCAGGATCCAGCCAAAGGTCGAAAACAGGGAACCCGGCATTACCTCCCTTAAAGTAAGCCTGCGGTTTGGTGTAAATAAGTATAAAAGTGTAAAGACCAGCAGCATAGTGATTAGAGGTATAAAATACCGGATAAAAGTCCACACTGTCTTGAATATATGGGAAAAACCCAGAAATATGAATAGCTGCTCTCCGATAATTTCACCAAACACCAAAAGAAAAAATGAGAATAGAATAGTTAGAGCCAGAGCTATTGTTGCCAATACAGATAGCCCCCTTACCTTCCAAAAGGGCCGCGTTTCTTTCTGGTCAAAGGCCCTGTTAAGTCCCCTTATAACGGCATTCATTCCGTTTGACGAAGCCCAAATTGTAGCAAGCATACCAAAGGACAGGAAGGTGGCTCTTCTCGAGTTAACTACCTGGCTTATTATATCCGATACAATATTATAAGCGGAACTGGGCATAATCTTTGAAAGATCATTTAAAGCCTGCTCACTTGTAACTGGCGTAAAACTAACAAGTGTAATAAGGAAGATTAAAAAAGGAAAAAAAGATAAAATAAAATAATAGGTAAGCTGTGCTGCCAGCGCAGGTATATCATCATCCTGGAATCTTAGATATATATTCCTGATAGTTTTAAAAATTCTACTGTTTAATAATATTGACATCTATATTTTCCATCCTTTTAGAAGAATAATCATGCTATAATTTATGATTGATTAAAGTACCTGCATTTTATTCATTACCAACATTACCAGGTGAATTAACTAAATAGAAAGAAATGCGTATCATGTAAGAGGTTGACAAAAATGTACATAAAATTAAAAATACTTCTAAAACATGTTGGAAAGAACACTTTAGTCTGATAAAATATAATAGAAGGCAAAATCTTGTTAACAACGAAAAGAGGTGTGTCGAATTTGAAAGTTAGAAAAGCCATTATTCCGGCGGCTGGTCTGGGTACCAGATTTTTGCCGGCAACAAAGGCACAGCCTAAAGAAATGCTTCCTATAGTTGACAAACCAACTATTCAGTATATTGTAGAAGAAGCAATAATGTCGGGTATTGAAGACATAATAATTATTTCAGGAAGAAGCAAAAGGGCAATAGAAGATCACTTTGACAAATCTTACGAGCTGGAGCAGGAACTTGAGAAAAAGGGTAATGATGACCTTCTTAAGCTGGTTCAGGATATTTCAAATCTTGCGGATATTCATTATATCAGGCAAAAAGAAGCCAAAGGTTTGGGACATGCCATTTACTGTGCTAAATCCTTTATAGGCAATGAGCCTTTTGCAGTTCTGCTTGGGGATGATATTGTAGATTCCCATGTACCGTGTCTTAAGCAGTTGATTGATGTATATAATGAATACAAGACCACAGTTTTAGGTGTTCAGCCTGTCCCGGATGAGGATGTATCAAAATACGGTATTGTAGGCTGCAAGCTGGTGGACAACAGGGTATACAAAGTTAAGGATCTGGTAGAAAAACCGGATAAGGCCAATGCTCCTTCAAATATTGCCATACTCGGAAGATACATTATTACTCCCCAGATATTCGAGCACCTTGAAAATGTAAAGCCGGGTAAAGGTGGAGAGATTCAGCTGACGGATGCGTTAAAGAGCTTGATCGGCCAGGAGGCTATGTACGCGTACGACTTTGAAGGAAAAAGATATGATGTTGGAAACAAAATAGGGTTCTTGCAGGCTACAGTTGAGTTTGCGTTAGGCAGGGATGATTTGAAGGATGAGTTTTCAAAATACTTAAAGTCGATAGTTGGGGATATATAAGAGATTCTTGTATTATATCAATAAAATAAATAAATTTCACAATATTACAAATAATACTTATAAATATATTTATAGGTATTATTTTTTATGAGACGAATATGGATTTTAATTATACCGGTAGTAGTTTTAATATTGCTTATGATTTTCAATGAACCCCAAAGAGAGCGGAGTACCCTGGATTACTCTGCTCCTATTAAAGCTGGGAGCAATATGGCGGGGGGTAATAGTGGGACTCAAAGCATAGACAATAAGCTTCCAGACTACCCTATAGGAGCAGAAGAACATACGGAATACAAAGGAGACAAGGGTTTGCTTAGGGATGAAAAAATTAATAGTGGTACAAAAGAAAATAGGGAAACTGCCCAAAACATTGAGCCTTCAAAGGCAGATAGCAAGAGCACCCATTCAGGTCATGAGAAAAAGTTCTTTCTAACCCATGATGAGATTATTGCAATGAATAATGTCAGCTTTACAGATAAAATTATGGGTCTTTCTATCCTAAGAAAGCTAAATAAGAGTGATATCGAAGACATGCTTAAGATTGCAAGAGGTGGCATAACCTTTGATGAAATGGAGGATTTGAAAAAGATCCTCTTAACAAAGCTTGAACCTGATGAAATAGAGAAGCTTGAAGGAATGCTTAGAAAGAATAAAAAACTATATGCACAGGGAAGACTCTGAAGATCTTATCAAAGGCTATAAAACAGGGTACTTACATAAAGCTTCAACCCGGTGAAACTTATGTAAGTACCCTGTTTACAAACTGCTAACTAAATTTTATCAGTTTTTACTCTACAACAGATTTAACCTGATATGTCACGCTATTTCCCATAACGGTGATTTCAATGTATTTGACTTCCAAAGCATTGACAGGATTTAGCGCCTTAGCATTAAGCCCTGCTGTACTTATATATTTTATTCCGTCTGCCATATAGCTTTTATCAACACTGCCTTTGTAAAATACCCATATATTCTTGCCTGTTTTTTTCCTCCAATCAACTATTACTTTTTTAAAAAGATCAGCTTCCATTTTATCACTAAAGCTTCCTGGAGAGTCTTTCATGAAGATAAATATGTTATCTCCCTCAAAGGATGTCAGCTTGTCTAAGAACCACTGCCATTGTCCTGCTGCACTTTCTCTAATTCCGGCCTTGGTGGTGTTTAGCTGGATTATTCTGCTGTTTTCAATATCATAAGACTTATATACTGCCTCACCCGTAATTATTTGAGTGTTGACAAGGTTAGTATCGGCAGCTGTCTTCTCGGAGAGCTCTGACACAAGGAGTTTTTCCAGCAGGTTCTCAGGTTGGGTCTTCCCGGAGAAGACAGTAAACTTATGAGAGTTGCTCTCATCTTTAAAGTCAACCTGCTTGTTTGCCTCATCTGAAGGAATAGTATCCTGTGGGATTTTGCCTGCCTCTATAGTAGGATATGTTGCTGTCTTTACATCCAGATCGTCAAAATATATACTGCCAAAATCTGCTACAGGATTAACCTGGGCTATATATATCTTTGTAAGCTTTGACGGCGACTTGATATCGGCTAGTGAGGCCTCAACACGTTTCCAACCTGTCCAATACATATCCCTGGTAAAATCAACAAGGTGCTTCTTGCCGGAAGAATCATAGACCTCTGCCCTCAGCCAATTGGTGTTTTCATGAGGATTGTAGACCCAGAGGCCTATTTTTGTTGTGTTGCTGCTAAGGCTTATTCCTTCATTTGCAAACACCAGGTACGCTGCCCTTGTTCCTTCAAGGTTTGAAAAGTCATATGTCAGCTTTCCGGAGGAATTACCTGCTGTCTTTTGCTCGCTGCTGATTTCATAACTACCGGGTACAGTACTTGGTGCTGAAAGGAAAGAGCCGTTTGGAGCCTCAAAACTATCCTTTATTTCCATTGTTTCAGAGGCAACTGATACAGCACAGTATGCATGTGTACTGCCAAGGGAGGCACTAATATACCCAGTACCGTTTTTGACAGCAGTGAATTTGTTTTTATCCAGTTTTCCTATATCGCCTGATAAGGACCAATTTACATCTAAAGGGTTGATATATGCGGAATATCCGCTTTTATCCCTGCCGATTATAGATAAGGTTTTAGACTTATCCATGTTAAGATAAAGGGACTTTTCGCTTAGTGTAAGCTGGCTTGGAGAGCCAAGGACCCTTACGTTTATACTGGAGGTTATATTTCCTATGGATGCAGTAACTGTTCCCTCACCTTCTGTTTCAGGGTAGAACACGTTTCCCCTGAAGGTTCCTTTAATACCGGTAACACTCCATTTAACCTGGCTCTCATCGATTGTTAAAGGATTGAAATAAGTATCATAACCCCTAACGGTGAACTCCCTTGATGTGTTTACAAATACATTTGTATCGGCAGTATCTATTATAAGTCCTTCCAATGAAGATGGAGGACAGATTGAGAATATACCTATTGCATTTGCCACAGCTCTTGGGGCACCGTCGGAGGGTGCGTTTACTATCTGGATGTCATTGGTTCCAGGCTTTCTGGCCACCATCGTTGTAGATCCGCCTCCATCAAGGTTGACTGCATTATAGGCGCCAAGGCTTATCATAAGCTGGGCCAATTCTGTCTGTGTCATCCCCAGGCTTCCTACCTTAGGTCCATCTACTGTTGCCAGTATAAGCTGTTTACCTGTGCGAGAGCTTCCTACAGCAGTACGGGCGGGCCTTCCGGAATGGACATAAGAGAACTTTGCGGGTATTTTTCCATCCTTCACAAGAATTGCACTTCCTGTAACAGCCATTTCAATAGTACCCCAGTCCGGAGTTGTTGAAATTGAGAAGTTTACAGTATCCCCAACCCTGAAGTTTTGCTCGAGAAATTGTCCATTTACACCCCTTGCAATAACTACATAGCCGTTTTCCGGTATCTCTACCGATGGGAGGGCTTTTCGTATTTCCTTCACAATGCCCCAGTCAACCACCATTTCTACAATGTCAGGGCAATCGGAAGACACGCCAGGTGACATTTTGCTCCACTTTCTGCTCCATACGGCTATATCCTCAAATTTATTTGAGCTTGGTTTGTTGTATTGTCTTACAACAGCACCAGAGGAGCCTGTAGGAGCAGTTATTACCATACTGGTTTTCCAGTAATCATAGAAAACTTCATTAAGGTTGTTCATTGAAAATGTAGCCATAGAGTCGTTGTATTTATTATATTCAGAATCGGCAGATATAATCTGCCCTGACTGCACAACGGGCCCATCAGGATAGGCTTTTCCAGGCTCACTCATCCAGTTGAAAAAACTTGCATTTACTGCTGCGATTGCACCGTTGGATTGGGCAAGGGTCTTTGTATTTGTAAGCTTGCTTATAGACTCCGTGTTTGATATAGTATCAACTTTTACATTGGGATTATCAAGATTGACTCTTAATACATTTATTTTGAGCCATCCTTCATCAGTAAACCTGGTGATCTTCTCCAAAACTACACCTGAAGTTATAATTTCAAAAGAAGAAGTTTCATGAATGGTTCCTGCATTTACCCCGGTAAACGAGAAGACTAACAGAATTGAAATTATTAATACGGCAGACATTGTTTTTCTTATGTACTTCATAGCGATTCCTCCTGATTGGTATATAATTTTTTCTTTGGTAATCAAGTATTGTTTTTAGTAGAATATTATTACCAGCCGTCTATCCCGGAACGTCTTAAAGCACCGAAAATGTTATTCTTTATATCCCGGTTCTTCTTGTGCATATCCGTCAACAGTTCCTTTATATACTGGCGCTTGGTTTTGCCGTTTATATAGCAGGGGCTTGGCACGGTTGCTACACTATTTAGTTTTATAAACTCCTTTACCAGTTTTTCTTCAGTATATACAAGAGGCCTTATAAGGTAAAGGTCCTTTCGCTCAAGATAGGTTACCGGTGAGAATGTATGATATCTACCTTCATAAAACATGCTAAGTAAAACTGTCTCTACAACATCATCCCTGTGGTGTGCCAGTGCGACTTTGTTGCAGCCAAGCTCCTTTGCAACATTATGCAGTGCACCGCGTCTAAGGTTGGCACAAAGAGAACAGGGATTCTTTTCTTCCCTTGCCTCAAATATGATTTTTCCGATAACCGTCTCCTCAATGGTGTAGTTAACACCGATTCTGCTGCAGAGCTCTCTGACGGGTGTCAGGTCAAATTCTCCTATACCCATGGTCAATGTCACTGCCTCAAGATGGAATTTACGAGGTAAGAAATTTTGAATTTGTCTAAGTGCCATGAGTAATGTCAGGCTGTCTTTTCCGCCGGACACCCCAACTGCTATTCTATCACCTTCTTCTATCATGTTGTAGTCCTCTATGGCTTTACGTACTTTTCCCAATAACCTTTTTATTGCTAACACCTCTTTTTAGCAGCGTAATTATACAGGTTTACATAAATGGATACAGCTCTACAGGTTAATTATAAAATATATGGTATAGGGTATCAAGTTAACATTGTGTTACAAATTTTGGGGTGTGTTTAGATTGTATAAGAGGGTGTGAAAAACGCTGCTTTGGCGAGAAAACAAAAGTATATGAATTGTAAATCAATTAGTTTGAACTAATGTAGCATTGAATTAAAGTTATGTATGTAGTAGAATTTCTTTTGTCGTCAAAAATATCGGGGTGTAGCGCAGTTGGTAGCGCACGTGGTTTGGGACCATGGGGCCGGGGGTTCAAGTCCTCTCACCCCGACCAATTAAAGTAATAAAAAAGCTGTATGGAGATTAACTCCATACAGCTTTTTTATTACGTATTGGCAATTTGGAAGACTAGAGTGATCTTGTGAATATTTGCATATTTTAGTATAATATTTATGCTATTAATAAAAGTAGAGCACTAATTGGAGTGCTTTAAAAGTTTTACCAACAGA
This sequence comes from Bacillota bacterium, assembly GCA_049325575.1. GTDB lineage: Bacteria > Bacillota > Clostridia > Acetivibrionales > Acetivibrionaceae > JBMOLK01. The sequence continues at coordinate 28,152 of JBMOLK010000289.1, forward strand.
TATACACTAACCTGAAGGTTAGTTATGATTTCTATTAATATATTGTGACAGAAGGGTGATTGTTATGATGAAAATAATTGAAGGAATCAAACAAATGGCTTACAAAAGCTTTCTGATGTTGATTATTTCTCTCTTGGTTTTTGTATCATCGGGCTGTAGTTTTAATAATGACAAAGACAAAACACGAGATTTTACAGCTGCTACACCTGATAAAGACTCTGAAATAAAAGGCAAGTATATATTCCCTCAAAGCAGCGACGAATTAATCAGCGATTCTGAACTTGATACTTGTGATAGATTCACATTACTTTTAGCGAAGAACGAGCTATTTGCCCGTAAAGGATATAGGTTTACAAATAAAGAGCTGTTAGAGTATTTTTCAAATAAGGACTGGTATAAGCCTCTTGATAATGTTAAAGGTACATTAGATGATTTAAATGATATAGAGAAACAGAACTATAACCTTATAGACAGGAAGTATCAAGGGTTTGACGATTTTTTAGAGGCTCTTGGCGGAGATAACAGTCAAAATACCAGTATGGATTTAGACAATGATGGAGAAGAGGAAAGTATAAGAGCAGCGTTTTTTGAAGATGAAAATTCCTTTAAAATCTCTATAAGTTCTAAAGGAAAGGAGTATAATCTGGAAGGCTATGGAGCTATGCTTATCCCAAGAATATTTTTTGCGGATTTTGATGATACAGATGAACATGTTGACTTCTACGTTTATGATGATGGGTTAAGTGCCGACCCAGCTACAACAATATACAGGTTAACTGATGAAGGAATCAAGGAACTAATAGGTTTGCAGGGGCATATTACCTCTTATGATGGAAAGGGCAGGATATTTACGGATTATAGTAAAACCTATGATAAGTATAAGCAGGTTTTAAGCTATTATGAGTTGGATAAGGGTGTGGTATATGTTCCTAAAGAAGAACTTGTTGGCAGACCTTTAGAATATGACAAGAAATTAATTCTCTATAATCAAACTGAAGATAGCTATGGAACGCTTATGAGTGATGTAGATGTAGATTATTTTATTGATCAAATTGATAAAAAGTATATTGCCAAAGTGACCGAGCCAAATGAAGCACTAAAAATAGTTGATATAGATAATAGTTTTCAGAAGATGCACGAGGGTGTAATAAATATCCGGATTAAAGTTGAGACTCCGGATGGTAAACAAGGCTGGCTGGAATGGATGAATGGGGGAGATTAATTACCCAAGTAAATAAAACCTGTGAATGCTTCAAACATCAACATTATAAAAGGTATAAACATTATTATGCCAGGGAATGTGCTAAATATCATAGCTGCAGTTCTCATCAACCGTGATGGGGACTGCTTCTTTGGTACTATGACAAAAGCTAATGCTATAGATGCAAAAAACAACGGCCATATAAACATTTCTAAATATCAAAAATAAACTTGGACATTACCAAATTCCATTTGTCAATAGTTTTTTCTTGCACTTTCTATTTCACATATTCAGCATAATAGGTAACAATTTATGTAAATCTACAATATCATGTAGTATGAAATCAAATGTGATAATGCAAGGCTTTAAGTAGGAGGTATATTATGCTGTCCAGAGAAGAGTTTATAAGACAATCCCTTGAGCATAACCTTTTTTTTAACAGAATAATAAAAGAACACTTGATATTTGCAGCAGCAGCTCTAGGGGTAAAAGACCCTGAACTTACACAGCCGGCAATGGAGCTTAAAAACCAATATGAAAGGCTTTTGTCAGAAACTGTCATGCTTTCTAACCGGGTACTAAGTCCGGAGGCAGTGGCATCCGGTGAATTTGTGACACGATTTACGCTGAATGCGGAGCTTGTGACCCAAGCTTATACCGGTATCCCTATTAACACAAGCATTACGCAGACTGAAATGGGTCTTATGCCCGGAATGTATGTTAATCCGATGTTTGAATCAAGAGTTGGTATGTTAAACCAAAGAGCAATAGAACTAACCAAACAGGCAATTGAAGTAAAAAAGCAGCTTGGGAATGCGGTAAAAGCATGTAAGCTATTTACTTTTGTTTACCCAGCACTACTTGACCATGTTCTCGAAGAAGCAAAGTTCTATCTGAAGATTCTTACCATGCTGCAGAATAGAGAAGATATGGATACTATAAGATCGGCTATCGAGCATGAAATTTTCTGGAATCATATTATGGAGGAACATGCAGAGTTTATTAGAGGAATGCTTGATCCATCAGAGGAACAGCTAATAAACAAAGCAGATGATTTTGCGGAGGAGTTTGAAGAACTTACAGAAAGTGCAAAGAAAGCTCTTAGAATGACTACATTACTTCCACAGGTAACAAGAGAAAGCATAGAGGGAACTTATAAAATCAGAAATTTCAAGGCAGAGGGAACACTAGGCATACTGGAGTGCAAGATCAAGTCAATAATTCTTCCTTTACTGTCAGACCACGTGTTAAGAGAGGCAAACCATCATTTAAGAATTCTTAGGATGTTTGAAAAGAAGCTCTAAATATTAAAGACACTTATTTTTAGATTCAAAAGTCCATGGCAGGGTCAAAACTATGCCATGGATTTACTGTTTTACTAAGTATAACCTTTACTGCTTTATTGTCACTTTATTAAATTCCCTGATGGGTTGATAAATATCCAATTCACAGTAGTTATCGTTTGACAGGCTTGTATCTATATATTCAAACCTGAAGGTATCGGCAGATTTAAAACCGGAATTGGTAATCCATTTACGATATAAGTGAACCAACAGCCGCCCTACCTGTCTTCCTTTTATTTCGTCCGGCTTGAAGAAACCTACAAAGCGGAATACAACGTACTTGTGCGCAGGTATGGAGATGCCTGTCATTCCTTCTGGTATATGTGACAAGTCAGGGACCTGTAATGATGGTATATAATATATATAACCGTCATCATATCCGCTCCAGTCAGTATATCCGAAGTATACATTTGGATTTAGGGCATTACCTATTTGATGCCTGGAGTTATAAAAGAAGTCTCTTCCATGGGTGTTGGCAATGTTATGCCCCGATTTACTTAAAATTTTGTACTTGTTTCCCACAACATAGAATTTCTGCTTAAAAACGTAAAAAGGCTTATAGGTAATAGAGTTATTAACAGACAATATATCATTAAGATTAATCTTTTCTTTTATTTCAATTGAGATACCATCTGACCTGACTTTTAAAGGTGTATACCCGAACTTCTTCCTAAAAGCCCTTATATAGGACTGCTCATGGTCAAATCCGTATTCTAAGGCTATATCAATAATTCTCATATTTGTTTTTATAAGCGCGTCAATGCTTAACGTAAGCTTGCGCGACTTAACATACTCCATTAGAGGCTCGCCTGTCAAGGATTTAAACATTCTATGAAGATAAAATTTTGATACTCCTGTATGTAGTGCCAGGTCATCCAAAGTAATTTTATCCATTATATTATTCTCAATATAGTCTGTACAAGAAGCAATGACTTCTCTAGTGTCTATCAAAGTTTTCACACCTCTAACTCAAAAAGCAAAATCTGTTCATTTTCTATCAATTATATATGCTATTTTTATTAAAGTAAACAATACTCAAATTTATAAGGGTGAAGTTTACCTTATCAGAAAGGTAAACTTGTGTGATAAAACCAATTAAATTATAAAGTGAGAGTAGGAGGTTTCATTGTGAAAAGACGTGTAGTTATAACCGGAACAGGAGTAATCTCATCACTAGGGTTTGGTACAGAGAAATTCTGGAATTCTATAAAGAATGGCAAGAGTGGAATCAGCAGGATTGAAAGAGTTGATGTGTCTGATATGCCTACAAAAGTGGGAGCTGAAATTAAAGATTTTGATCCAAATGAATTTATAGAGAAAAAAGAAGTCAAGCGAATGGACAGATTTTCACAGTATGCAGTCGCCGCGGCGCAAATGGCGATAGAGAGTGCAAAGCTTGATATTGAGAAGGTAAATAAGGAGCGCATGGGTGTAATTATAGGATCGGGAATAGGCGGCATAGAAACACTGGAGAATCAGTACCAGGTTCTTAATGAGAAAGGCCCTGGCAGGGTCAGTGCATTTTTTGTCCCAATGATGATTCCCAATATGGCATCAGGGCTTGTTTCGATAAAGTACGGCGCCAAGGGCTATGTTGAGTGTGTAACCACAGCTTGTGCCACCTCTACCAATTCCCTAGGTGATGCTTTTAAAGTTATTCAGCGTAATGATGCTGATATAATGATTGCAGGAGGATCAGAGGCACCCATTACACGATTGACTCTTGCAGGCTTTTGTTCAAGTAAGACAATGACAACAAATGAAGAACCGGAGGGCGCTTCCAGGCCGTTTGATCTGGAGCGAAACGGCTTTGTTATAGGTGAGGGCGCCGGGGTTCTGATACTTGAAGAATATGAGCATGCCCTAAACCGGGGGGCTGATATTATTGCCGAGGTTGTAGGCTATGCTTGTACAAACGATGCCTATCACATTACAGCTCCTGCAGAGAATGGAGAAGGCGGTGCAAGGTGTATGAAGCTGGCAATAGAGGATGCTGGTATAAAGCCTTATGATATAGGGTATATAAATGCTCATGGAACTTCAACAGAGTTAAATGATAAAAATGAAACTGCTGCTATTAAAACAGTGTTTGGTGAACACGCATATAAACTTGCAGTAAGCTCTACAAAATCTATGACAGGACATTTGCTGGGAGGAGCAGGAGCCATTGAGGCTATAATTACTGCACTTTCATTAAAAGAGGGATTTTTACCTCCAACAATAAATTATGAAACTCCTGACCCTGAGTGTGACTTGTTCTATGTACCGAATGAAGGAAAGAGTGTAAGCATAGCATATGCCATCAGCAATTCCTTTGGCTTCGGAGGACACAATGCTACTTTGGTGTTAAAGGCTTTCTAGTGCCTCGTAACGTAATTCTTTTCTTGAATGTAATATACTTTGTTTTTTCTTTTTAATAAATTCACGCTAAAAACCCCCTCTATGATCATGGAGGGGGTTTTTATTGTTAAAAGGCTGGCTCTGTGGTAAAATTAATTATCCTAGTTTAGCTGGTGGCAGGTACGGTAATGCCTTATCAGCAAGTATCCTGGTGGCAGAGGTGTATTTATGGGGGAGAAAGTTATTGTCTTAACAGGAGGGGGCTCTGCAGGCCATGTGACCCCTAATCTTGCAATTCTTGAAAGGCTCCTTGAGAAAGGATGGAAAGTTCATTACATAGGTACGGAAAAAGGAATTGAAAGCTCTATAGTTCCTAAAGATAAAGTGTTATTCCATACAATTAAGGCAGGAAAATTAAGAAGATATTTTGATATAAAAAATTTCACAGATCCCTTCAATGTTCTGGCCGGAGCCGCAAAATCATTTTTCATTCTAAGAAAAATCAAACCTTCTGTTGTTTTCGCAAAAGGAGGTTTCGTCTCTTTACCGGTAATTTTCAGCGCCTGGCTGCTAGGGATACCTGCCATAACGCACGAAGGTGATGTTTCCTTAGGACTTGCCAATAAATTATCATTATTTTTTGTAAAAAAGGTATGTGTGTCCTTTAAAGAAACTCTGGAATCTGTTGGGGGAAAATGTGTTTATACGGGATTGCCTGTAAGGAAAGAAATCCTTCACGGAAATGCCGAACAGGGGTATGAGTTCTGTAATTTGAAGGACGACAAGCCTGTTATTCTTATTATGGGAGGAAGCCAGGGGTCTAGAAGAATAAACGATCTAATAGTAAAAAGCCTTCCTCAAATCCTTTCAAAATTTAATGTAGTGCATATCTGCGGAAAAGGAAATATGAACCACTCGGTAAAATATGACGGATATCGCCAGTTTGAGTATATAGGTGAGGAGCTTCCACATATATTTGCAATATCCAGTGTAGTTGTCTCAAGGTCCGGTACATCAGCCATTTTTGAAATTCTGTCATTAAAAAAGCCTTCCGTTTTAATTCCCCTAATGGTTGGGAGCAGGGGAGAACAGGTGCTGAATGCAAGGAATTTTGAAAAAAGTAACTTCGCAAGGATGATTTCTGAAAACAATATAACAACCGAAGAGTTTTGCAGTACATTACATGAGGTCTATGAAAACAGGCAGTTTTTCATAGACAATATGATGCATGCGGATGTCCCTGACAGTATTGAAGTAATACTGGATGTGATTGAGGGTTGCAGCAAGCAAAGGAAGAGAGTGTAAGGGAGAGTAAATGGAGGCATGGCTGTATGGATAAGATACTGGTAACAGGCGGAAGTGGTTTTATTGGAAGCCACCTCTGTGAACGGCTAAATGAAATGGGATATGATGTTACAATTTATGATATAAAGAAACCCCAAACCAAAGACATTAGGTATATACAGGGAGATATAAGAGACTATGGGCTTTTAAAGCATTCAATGAAGGGGTGTTCCATAGTGTGTCATCACGCAGCTATGTTGGGGGTGGTTGCATGTCTTAATGATAAGGATACGGTTTATGATATAAACCACCATGGAACAGAAAACGTTATAAAGGCGTGTCTTGAAAACGGTGTTTCAAATGTTGTTTTTGCATCTTCATCAGAAGTTTACGGTGAAGGTTCAATCAATCAAAAACTGATTGAGACTATAGACTTAAAGCCTAAAAGCCATTACGGCATATCAAAAATTCTTGGAGAAAATGTAATTAGGGAATTTCACGAAAGATTCAATATGAAGGCTTCGGTACTAAGATACTGTAATGTCTATGGAAAAAGGCAGAGGGAAGACTTTGTAATACCCATATTTATTAGGAGTGCGTTAAAAAAAGATTTTCTTAAGGTATGTGGTGATGGCCGGCAGGTTAGAAGCTTTACGTATATAAGTGATGCGGTTGAAGCAACTATCAGAGCCATTTTTAGAAACGGTAATACATTTGAAGTGTATAATGTAGCTTCGGATAAACCTTATACAATAAAAGAACTCGCATTAAAGGTAATAAATATACATGGCAGTGGAGAAATGAGGCATGTGGATTTTGAGGGAGTAGGAAGAAAGACAGAGTGTGAGGTTTTTACAAGAATCCCATCTATAGAAAAGGCAAGGAAGGAGCTTGGGTATATTCCGTGTACGGGTATTGATGATGGTCTGACTCTAACCTTTAACTATTACAGGAACTTGAAAATATAAAGTTCATGATGGGGCTTTAAAAGGCAAAGTTGTATATTTGGTCATGTATTAACTTAAAATACATGTAAATAATAAAGCAATAAGCAGCAAATAACCGGAAGGAGAATGGATATGACTATTAAATATTCTGCAGGCTTTTTAATTGCGTCCCTTATACAGGTCGGAATAATTATGACAGCAGAAGCCCTTGGTATTTCTTCACTAAACGCAAATTTAACCTTTATGCAGCTGCTGGTCCATATTATGGTTGGGCAGATCACAGGCTTCATCCTTTTATTTGTTATGAGGAATGTGAAAGCTGTTGGTAGAGCCACTACCTGGGTTACCGGTATCGTTTTTGGTTTCATTACCTGGTGGGTACTGCTGTCAATAAACTCAACCCTGCGGACGGTACAGGCTCCTTGGAATCAAGGGCTGGAAACAGTAATATCAAGTCTGGCAGCCTTTATTGTATACGGAGTAATTTCAACCTATACAATTAAGAGATATGGCCGTAGAATGATATATGTCAGGTGAAAATTGCCCTGGGATTTTCACTGTCAAAGTATACGCTCCAACCCCAACTCCATGATTACTTAATCTGACAGCTCAATGGAAAGCCCGTCTACATGCCGTTTGTCCATTATTTTTCGTTTCTTCCTGTTCTCTTTGGTTTCAAATATTATATCAAAATCGTAATCATCAGGATACAGTTCACTTCCGTCTATGTGAAGAGACAGGCGTTTTTTGCTTATTTTAAGCTTCTTTTTCATAACCATTACTCCAAGCTCACCCTTGCTGTTTTCAAGTTCGCATACAATCCCTGTTCTGTCCATACTGCTTATATATACGCAGTCGCCAAGCTTAAAGGAATTTTCAATTTTTTTGTTCTCTATCCTCTGCCTGCTTTTTATTATGCTCTTAAGGGCTTGAGACTTCTCTTCGTGCGATGCTATTGATTGATCATCGGTTATTTTTATAATGGGCAGATCCTTAAATACGGATGAATAGTCCTTCTTCTCCTTATATGTTATTTCATGGGCTCTTTCAATTATTTTTTTGTCGATACCAAGACGAAGAGCTATTAGAAATGCGTTACTTTCGCCGGCTTCGCCAATTATTAGCCTATAAAGAGGTTTTAATGTGTTTATGTCAAATTCCATACACCCGTTTTTAAAGCCATTCTTTGAAAGCGCAAAGGTTTTTATCTCACTGTAATGGGTGGTGGCAATAATTACGGAACCTTTTTTAAATATTTCTTCCAGCACTGCTATTGCAATGCCTGTTCCCTGGGCAGGGTCCGTTCCGGCTCCAAGTTCGTCCATAATAACAAGAGTATAGGGGTCTGCACATTCAATAATACTTGATATGTTTTTGATATGAGAAGAAAATGTACTTAGTGACTGTTCAATACTCTGCCCATCACCTATATCAGCCAGGATATCTCTGAACACGGTAAATTCGCTTTGGCTGTCTACCGGAACATGAAGGCCTGATTGAACCATCATTGTAAGAAGCCCCACTGTTTTTAGGGCAACCGTTTTTCCTCCGGTATTAGGTCCTGTAATAACCAGTGCCCTGTAATCATCACCGATAACAAAGTCAAGGGGAACTGCAGACTGACCGATCAATGGGTGCCTTCCTCCAACAATGCGTATATAATTACGTGTGTTCAATCCAACAGGGCTTAAGCCAAGTGCTTTGCTAAATTTAGCCTTGGCAAACAGGAAATCGTAATGTATCATAGTCTCCATATTTATGGAAATTTCATGATGGTATGATTCTACAATACCTGTGAGGTATGAAAGTATCCTGTATACTTCATTTTCTTCATCCAGTTTTAGAAGGTTCAGCTCTTCCTGGAGCTTTCTTATTGCAGCAGGTTCTACGAATACGGTAGAACCGCTGGAGGAAGAGTCCAATACGTTTCCGTCAATATTCTTTCTACACTCCTTCTTTATAGGGATTACATATCTTCCATCCCTGATACTTACAACTGCTTCACGGATCATGCCGGAGTAGGCAGGAGAACCTAAGATACTTAAAAGTTTTTGCTTGATTCTGTCATCTACGATAGCAATCTTTTTTCTTATCTTATTAAGGTCGGAGCTGGCCTTATCACTGACCCTTTCCGATTCTATGCAGCGTTTTATTTCCTCCAATAGGTCCTGAAGTTCATACATGGAAAGAGCATAATATGCTACAGAGGATGATACACCATACATGCCTTCCATAAATTTTTTGATTCTTTTAACACTCTCAAGAAGACCTAGGACCGCTGTCAGCTCACCAGGCATAAGGATAGTTCCCTTGCCAAACTTATCAACAACATTTTGCATGCTGTTAAGACTGTTTAAGTGTATACTGGAGCTCTTGTCAATAATCCTTCGTGCCTCTGTTGTTTCATTAAGCCATCCTTTTACAACAGTCATATCTATAGAGGGTTCAAGTTTACCTATAAGCTCTTTTGCCTGCTCCGATACAGCGTACTGCATCAGCATATGTTTAATCTTATCAAATTCTAATATTTTAGCTGCTGTTTCATTCATAAAAAATACCTCCCATTCCAATTTAAAAGATTCAGTCCATAGCCTATATTGATATCATTCATTTACACCACTCCTTTAAATAAAATTAGGCTGCAGATGAACAACCGTTCATCTGCAGCCTAATAATACTGGTTTTTAGGGCAGTTTATTGATAAACCCCCGTGAATATAAAAATACCGTGCAAAAGAGCACGGCATATTTTTATTCTAAAATACCAATTTGCAGGACAAGCGTTTAGCCGGTGTTCTTAATAAGTAACATCCAAAGAGTACAACAAACATAAACCGAACAGCTATGCCGGTCTATAGAAAGTCTCTTCAGATTGCATATTCAGTTACTTAGTTAAGAACAAACTCTAACAAAAACACAGCTCCTTTTATGATAGTACAATATATATTTCCATTATATAGAATTATAAGGCCGGCTGTCAATCCTAATGTTTATTTTTTAATGTAACAATTTATGTAAATCATGAATACTATATTACTGAATGCATATTATGGAATACTTTTTCAATAAACAGTAGATGCCTTTGTTTAATACAAAGGGGGGATATAACATGTTATCCAAGTTGGAATACGTGAGGCAGTCGTTGGAACTTCACCTGTTTTTCGCAAGGATTATGAAGGAACATGCTTTTTTTCTGGAGACGGCATTTACACAAAAGAATGGGAACCATAAGACTAAAGCTTGTATATTCAGGGTAAAATTTGACGAACTGCTGTCTGAAGCATTGGCGTTATCATATGGAGTGATCGGACCGGATGCAGCTGCAGCTGACGAAATTGTTACGCCTTATACATTGAATGCCGAACTTGCAACCAGGTTTTATACAGGAACACCCATTAATACGGATATTACTCAAAAGGAAATGATAATGGTAAGAAATATAAAAATGGCTTATATACCAAAGCTTGAGGATAAAGTATTTGTAATTAACCAAAATGCAATAATAATTACAGCCGCATTAATAAAATTCAAGAGAAAACTTCTAAAGGGTGTTTTGTCTTGCAAACAGTTTACATTTACATATCCTTCTTTGATAGACCATACTATTGAAGAAGCAAAACTGTACATAAAAATGCTCCAAAAGCTGCAAAAGTATGAATATATAGATTCGGATTATGAATTTCTGGAACAGGAACTATTCTGGAATGAAATAATGTCAGAACACGCAGACTTTATCAGAGGATTTCTGGATCCTATGGAAGAAGAATTGATAGAAACTGCAGGTGAGTTTGCAAGAGAATTTAAGAGGATCATTCAGGAAGCCAAAAGTGAAAAAGATCAGACCTTCCTGCTAACGGAAATTACAAAGAAGAGCCTGGAGCTTACCATGGACTTAATAGAATTTAAGACTAAAGGCATAAAAGGGCTTTTGGGTTGCAAGATAAGATCAGTTATTTTGCCTTTGCTTGCGGATCATACTTTAAGGGAAGCGAATCATTATTTAAGAATTCTAAGGATGTCTAAAAGATAGTATAAGCAAAAATCCCGCAAGGGAATTTTTTTTGAAAAAATTTCATTTAAAATCTGGTTGACTTATTATACTAGTTGGTGCTATAATATGTCTTGCGATTGAGACATTATGGTGAGGGCGCTTAGCTCAGCTGGGAGAGCATCTGCCTTACAAGCAGGGGGTCATAGGTTCGAGCCCTATAGTGCCCACCAAAC
>JBMOLK010000290.1:0-4784 GCA_049325575.1 Bacillota bacterium
ATTTAAGGATAACTGGATATATATACATTCCCCTGATGTAAAACTGGGAAGAATCCAGAACTTCAAGAACTGGAGCCAGTATATGGTCCCGGATCTCAATAAGACTTCCCTGGGTTTGGAATACTTCTGTAATGAGAATGACGAGCTTTGGAATATGCCTGATGATGAGCTCTTTAAGCTGGCAGCGTCAGAGGTGGAGAAGATTAAGATATGTAAGGCGGATGAAATTGAAGATTATATTGTCATAAGGGTACCCAAATCATATCCGGTATATATGAAAGGCTATAAACAATTTATAAATAAGCTTGAAGAGTATACAAAAAAATTCGAAAACCTTCAATTAATAGGAAGATACGGTCTATTTAAATATAACAACATGGACCATTCAATTCTGACAGGGCTCTACGCAGCAAAGAACATTATAGCGGGACATTATGCCTTTGATACTTGGGAAGTTAATACCGAGGAGGAATATCACGAAGAACAGGTTGAAAGAGAACCAAACGCCAAGAAGTGGAAACCAGCTCATCTTTTTGGGAAGTAAAGCATTTTTTACTGTCCAAGCAAAAATAGTGTAGAAATTATCAGCAAGGCAGGACAATAGTATAATCTCGTTTTAGAGCTAGAAGGCAGGTATAAGTACCATATGTTCTCAATTGAAAATAACCGGTGGAAAATAGGTGTTTTTTCAGTGTATATTGTTCTCCTAGGCATTACTGTATCAAAGCATGAACCGTGGTTCGATGAGGCACAGGCATGGCTTCTTGCCAGAGATTCAGGCCTTGTGGAGTTATTAGTACGATATCTTCGTTATGAGGGTTCTCCAGGTTTATGGCATCTCCTCCTTATGGTCCCGGCTAAACTTGGAGCACCCTATATTGTCTTAAATATTATTTCAGCGGTCTTTGCAGCCGCTGGGGTATATCTTTTTTTGCGGTATTCACCCTTTCCACCTTTAATAAAGATCTTATATCCTTTTTCATTCTTCGCTTTTTATCAATATGCTGTTGTGGCAAGAAGCTATGCCCTTCTTTCTGTATTACTGTTCTCTATTGCAGTTATATATAAAGATAAAATTGATAAGCCTTTCCTTTTTACAGGCCTTATTATCCTCCTTGCAAACGTGAGCTTTCATGGCCTGTTAATAGCTGCAAGCCTGATTTTTATACATGTCACCGACATAATCAAGTTGTGGTTTAGTATTAAGCTATCTATAAGGTACAGGCATATTGCAGCCATTCTACTGTTTGGAATTATCATTTTCCTGATAAAATTACAGCTCCAGCCTCCTAAAGACCTCATCAGTGTTGCAGGTTTTAACAGGGATATATCCCAGGTATTTAACAAAGGTATGGGTATGCTTGTTAACTCATTAGCTGTAAACAATCTGGCAGCCTATAATAGTAGTACTTTCCATAACCTAACAAACATACTTTCCAAATTTGCAATAGTACTTACTCTTTTCTGGCTGACCTTAAGAAAAAACTTACTGGTATACATTGTACCTGTATCTGCATTGTCTATTCTATTTACCACAATATATTCCCATGTATGGCATCAAGGAACTTTATTCCTGACATGGATATTTTCTTTGTGGATCAGCTTTGAAAACCTTAATGGAAGCAAAGATAAGATTACAAGTATATCTAAAGGACTTGTTACCCTTACATTGGCCGCAGTTTTATCAATACAGGCATATTGGTCATACAGTTCGTTAAGCTACGATTATCACAGAAGCTACTCGGCGAGCAAAGATGTAGCATATTACATAAAGGCAAACCAACTGGAAAACAAAAAGATTTATGCTACCAACTTCCATTCAATGTCCATCCAACCCTACTTTAAGAGTAATATCTTCTGTAATTACAATAACAGGCAGCAGCCATCCTTTTGGATCTGGTCACGCGAAAACTCGATGTACAGGGAACCCTACCTGGTTGTATCCGATTATGATCCAGACATAATAATCCTTGGTGTAAAAAACTACGGACCAAAAAATGAAGCAGTAGATAAGCCGTATATTCCTGATATTTCAGGATACAGGTTTTCAAGGTTGTTTATCGGAGCTCTATACTGGAAAAACAGAATCCTTGAAACAGACTCCTTCATATTGTATGAAAAATCCCAGGTACCGTCAGATTCCTAGTGCCTGGTAAAGCAATTTACCTCTGGAGCATATCAGATACAAACAGAAATCTTATGACCTAAGGCTTGTAAAACAATGCTTCTGATGGTATTATTTTATATATGTTTATTATCATTTAATAGGGGGTATGGCATGAGAAAAGCAGTAAGTATAATGGTTGTTATTGCAACTTCAATTGTTTTTATGCTTGGCGGGGCACAAAAGACTGAAACTGTATCGGCACAGACTGAACAAAACAGTAATATTGTGCTCAAAGTCGGAAGCTCTGTTATGACAGTGGATGGGGTCAACAGGAGTATAGATCCTGGAAGGGATACAAAGCCTGTTATAATAAACGGAAGAACCCTGATGCCTATTAGAGCACTGGTTGAAGAGATGGGTGGAACTGTTGAATGGAATGGAGCTTTAAAAAACGTAATAGTATCTTTTAACGGAACTGTTGTAGAGCTTCATATAGGGAGCAGTACAGTATTTATAGATGGTGTTGAAGATACCCTGGATGTTCCGCCGCAGATAATAAACGGCAGAACAATGATTCCATTAAGAAAAGTAATGGATGCTCTGGGTTGTGAGGTTTTGTGGGATGGAAATAAAAAAATCATAGTATTAAAGTTTAAAAGAGATAACAACCTAAAAGGCAAACTACATGTTTGGATAATGCCAAACAGCAGTATTCCGGATCAGGACTTTCTGGATGTTGTAAAACCCTTTGAGGATCAGTACCCGGATCTTGATATAACGGTTACTGTCATCGACTGGGGAAGCGCCTGGACTAAAGTAACTGCTGCTGCTGCATCAGGGGATTCCCCTGATATTACCCAAATCGGGACTACATGGGTTCCTGCAATATCTTCAATGGATGCATTATTAGATCTAAAAGGTAGATTTTCAGAAGAAAACTATGTACCGGTCAGCTTAAAAACCACAGGAAGAGCAGGAACTGGTGAAAGGACAGCTATACCATGGTTTTTGGACACAAGAGCATTGTACTATAGAAAGGATGCCTGTGAAAAAGCTGGAGTTAACCCAAAGACAGATTTTGCTACATGGGATAAGTTCAAGGCTTCACTAAAAAAGCTTAACGGGGTTCAGATTAACGGGAAAAAAGTAAGCGCTTTAGGTATGCCTGGTAAAAATGACTGGAATACGGTACATAACTTCTCATGGTGGGTCTGGGGAGCAGGTGGAGACTTCTTTACACCGGACAACAAAAAAGCAGCCATAAACAGTAATAAAGCACTGCAAGGAGTAAAATTCTATACCAGCCTTGCCCGTGAAGGATTAATGTCTAGGACAGCTCTAGAAAAAAATACAGCGGATATTGAGTACATGTTTATTAACGGTGAGTTTGCAACTGCAATACTGGGGCCATGGAATATTGACAGTATTATTAATTCCGATAAGCAAAGCGGACAAAACACCTATTCTAAGATCGGCGTGGCACCGCTGCCTGAAGGACCTGGAGGGAAAGCCTGTTTTGTAGGAGGAAGTAATCTATCCATATATAAAACATCAAAAAATATAAACGCTGCCATAAAACTGGTTAATTACCTTGGCTCAAAAGAAGCTCAAATAGCCTATGCAAAGAAAACCGGCAACCTTCCTGCTGCAATACCGGCATTGGAAGATCAGTATATAGCAGGTCACCCAATGAGATCGGTTTTCAAAGATATGCTAAGCTATGGCAGAACTTACCCTGCTACTCCTGCATGGCTGCCTTCAGAAGTATATTTCTACCAGGGATTCAGTAAAATTTGGGATGCAACACTTGATAAAAGCACTCCATATACCGACAGCGTAATTCAAAAGCATCTGGATCAAACAGCTTCAAAAGTTAACACTGCTATAGAGACCAACTAATAAGGAGTAAATAGATGGGGTTTTTATTACAGAAGCGCTGCACTTGATATTTTACTTATAAAACGGCACCCCCTTATGGTAAGTGCCGTTTTTAATATGTCTTACATATCTCTCAACAAATCTCTTGGAGGCTGTTTATCCGTGAATGCCAGGTAACCCAGAAGAGTATGCCGCTTCTTCAAGTTCCTTTGGTATAGTCTGCAGAAAACCTGCAAGCACACCTGGTATTAGTAGTGCTGCCGCCGTCACTATGACACTGTTTAGAAAAAACACGCCTGCTTTTCTACCGACAAAAGCCTGCTTGTATTTGAACGGATAGATTTTGCCTGAAATAGTAAAGGACACATCAATTAGAATCAACATGTCCATATTATCTAAATTGATTACTATCCTAAAAGCTGCTTTTAAAATTTCACAGCCTCCATATAGTTATTACGAAGCAGGGCTATTGCACTTGTACTACTGCCACCTAAAATGAAATACACCTTCCTTATCCGTTCTTTCAAATGTATGAGCCCCAAAATAATCTCTCTGGGCCTGGAGCAGATTTGCAGGAAGTCTGTCACACCTATAACTGTCAAAGTATGATAAAGCACTTGAAAAGGCAGTTACAGGTATGCCGGCATTTACTGCAGCAGAAACCACTCTTCTAAGAGAAGCTTGATAGCTGTTTACTATATCTTTAAAGTAGGAGCCTAATAGAAGGTTTGCCAGGCTCGGGTTCTCACTGTAGGCTTCCCTTATCCGGTCAAGGAATTGGGCCCTGATAATACAGCCC
>JBMOLK010000291.1:0-4770 GCA_049325575.1 Bacillota bacterium
TTGTTTTTAACAATGCGTTCTTGTGTTGTCATAGTTTCAATCTCCTCCTTACAATTTTGATTATTGCCAGGGGAGGTATTTCCCAATCACCATTCACACACTGTCAAGTCAAGTAAATTCTCTAACATATTATCTGCTCAAATTTCTCCGCCGAAAGTGCACAATTTAATTATGCCGTTAACAGGTCATATATTCTTCATATGCCTCATTAACTTTTTCTCTACAAATTTCTTTCCAAATTTTTATACATTTTAATCTTTGCTCATCTGTCAAATAATCGGGTTGCATATCTCCACCAAAACCAACCCATCCATCACTGCCTTTAACTTCTCCTTCATCTTCTGTACATGCTATTGCATCTTCTGTATGTGTATATGCAATTAAGGGGCAATCATTAAACATACAATGATATCCTGGGTTTTTAACTCCATACTTACAATATGAAGGAACCTCTTGGTTTTGTTCTTGGCCGTCGCTCCACTCATAAGAGCAGAATAGTTCTAACAACAAATGTGAAATAGGCATTACTTTCAATCTCCCATAATCATAAATTGTTTTTATAAATTAAAATATACTTTCATTAAGTTCATATTTTTAAACATTTGTATACTTAAAATAAAGGAAATCAACTTCAACTCATACCTAATATATTTCTTTAGCATCCTTAGGCAATAAGTATACGCCCTTTAAAAACTTTAAACTGTTATTTGCTTCAATTTCATTATACTGAATATTCATAATACGGGACACTTGTTTGGCAGAAACATCAAATAAGTCACACATGATAAAAACTGCTTCCCAAATATCTTTTACAACTCCAGGTGAATAGGTTTTTAAAAATGCATTCCATGTCTCGTCTTCCAACCATCTATACATATACTTTGATGATTTACCAACACTAACAGTAAAGTTCGTTTTAAACCCAATTTTCCATTCAAACAAACGTATTAACTGGGGACGGAGAACATAATTTATCATGTCCATTACATATGGTACTTCTTCCCTCCATAAACCCTTAGCAACATTATTAAGACACCACCAGAATTCATTGCATGTATTTAAGAAATGAACTTCTGTCGGTTTCTTTATCCAATAATCCTCATCCGTTGGTTCTGGCATATCAGGTAAACATTTATCTTTATCAAGCAGTATTCTACAAAGCCTGTCTCCTTTAATATCTTTTAGTGCATGTTTTAATGTACACACATGCATGTCCAGACGATTTCCATCATTAAATTGAATAAGCCATCCATAAAAGTTTTCAACATCACTCTGATAATATGAATTTTCTTCAGGATATTGCATATACAGCCGTTCACCAAATTGGTCAATCCAGGTCTTTTCGTTACGAAATGACAATGTTTCCGTTACAACATATACAATATCATAATCCTGAAAAATATCTTTTATTACATTTGGATTTGTTCTTGAACCGTTCAAAAGGACTGCCCGAATTCTTTCATCCTTCTTAGCCATATTTAATATTAAATCAAACATTTCCTGTTCTGTTCGCATTTAACCTCCATTAATTAAGTCTTACAAATTATACATATTGGAATTTAATAAGTTCCACATCTGTTTGTAGGACCATTCAGATTAACTTTTCCACAACACCTACTGTTAAAAATTTACCCCTAATCTATTTTTATAGTTATCATAATATCATGTTCAAAATCACCTATATTGATTAACTTTTTTGCAGATAAGTATCCCATATATTTACTCGCTTCATTTGGATATAACTTTTCCGTAATCGTTTTCAATAGTTCTCGACCTCTGTCATATATTCTGTTCTCCAAAGGCGTCCCTTCTCCTTCATCGTATTCTAAGTCACGAATTTCTTCCAACAACTCCATAATTAATTCATTTTTGCTAATAGGTAGATTTCCGCTTAATCTTTGAGATAAAGATTTGTCCCCTCTAAGAGACCTTTCCAATAAGCCATATTCTTTAGCAGTTAACCAAATTTCTTTAATTTCCATAAAATCCTCTTTCCACTTGTTTTACCTATCACTTAACACTTTATCTTGCCAAATATACCAGCAGAATCATAATAAAAATCTTAAAATGGATTTCTTATGTTCCAGCAATTATCCAATTGAGATAAATCTGTCAAATGTCTTACTAATATTACTTCTAATTCTTTTATGCTTTTAATATCTTTAATACAAATATAGTCTTTCATATAATAATCCGTATCCCATGAATCGATGTACTGCTCTTCAATTTCACATTTTTGAATGGAAAACAAAAGGTTGTCCTTTTTTCTATCATTTAAATATCTTGAAACCTCTTTAAACTTTTCACTGTTATCTTCCTTTGGATTATAAGCCTGAACCGCTATGAAGCCTTTATGATTTTCACGAACTGCTGGTATTTCTGCAACCATTAAGTTACCAGTAATCAAATTATTTACTTGTTTTATACTTAGTTCATTCAATATATATTTTCACCCACCAAATCAGAAGATTTTTGATTAGTCAATATTCTATTTTTTATTTCGGCTTCAAATCATGCAGTCTGTGTTTATTTTCAAACCACTCAATGATTAATTTACTGTCAATCAATCTTTCATTATCAGACTTATTAATCTGTTTACAAATCCAAGTGTAAATAAAAGACAATATAACTTCTCTAAACTCGATAAATGCACTTTTATCGGATATAGATAAATTGAACAATCGGTTAAATAATTATAGAACTCCTGGCCCATCCTGCTCTTTCTGCTACTTCCAATAACATTCGCTTGAATAATAACATTCCCTTTTATGTCGGGAACATTTGAATAAAGATACCTGTCATTTGAATCAAAACTAAATTTATGGCTCAAGCCAAATAATACCTTTAAGGACTCAATTTCAATAAATCTGTTCTCTTTAAAGTCTTTGGGTTTGCAGGAAAATGTCTCTGCTTTCGAGAGATTACGATATACTTTTATTTTCATTTTGCACCTCTTGCAAACAGTATCCTCCCCCACATAGGTAATGATACTTTTTTGTTTTCATACATCCTATATAATTTATTCGAAATTATGAAAATAATAAAACCAGTCACTTATATAACTTTATTCTTTTTGCTTAGTTTCGTCACATATATGATAAACATTATATGAACCAATGTAAGTATACAGAAGTTTTTCTGTTAATCCAACCTGTCGCTGCTCGGTCTGTTTGACCGCCTCTTGCTCAAATTTTGTGTCCGTAGATTTTGCTCATTAACCCTGTCCGGGTACTGTACCGAACAGGGTATTTAATTACCAGCTGAATTCGTCTTCAATTATGAGCCTTACTACATGATCATCTATCAACTTTGTCTGCCTTTGCGCTGCGTGCATCAGGCAGGTGATACATACTTTATTAATTTTCCTTGCTACTCCATGTGAATAGTCATAAATCTCACCAATAGCTTTCTCGGTAAATATATCCCTGGTTTCTCCTGCATATTCAAGGTGCTTTTTGATGTATTCTCCGGTTTGTTGTCGGTCGTAAGGTGTAAGGTGATAACGTATATCTATTCTTTGGCATATAGCCTCATAGATCTGTTTTTTCAGAATATCTCTAAGTTCACTCTGACCCGCTAGAATTAAACTCATTGGATTGTATGAATCCATCTTAAAGTTTAAGAGAAACCGTACTTCCTCCAGCATTTCCCTTGATAAAAGATGCACTTCATCTGATATTATTACCGGTATTCTCTTTTGTGTTTCTATGAGGTTCGATAGTTCCCGGGTCAGCTGACGTTTTGCATCACCTCTGTAAAATTTAGCTTCGCAGCCTAGTTGGTTTAATACCTCCCAGTAGAAATTCCTCGGCGTTAAGGCTGAGTCACTTATGTACATTAACTTGTAACGATTGATATCAAGGCTACCTACTAACTTTCTTAGCGCTGTTGTTTTTCCTGTTCCAACATCGCCGGTTATAACTGCAAACAACCCGTTTCTTGCTGCATACTGCAGTCTTTCACATAATTCTTCTATGTTTGGAGTACTGTACAGTTCTTCTTCCGGTATATCCCTGCTAAATGGTATTCTCGTCAGGCTAAAGTATTGTTCAAACATTATCCCCACCTCCCTTCATGCTCCTGAAGGAGAGGACTCCAATTCGTTGTTTCTGCCGTTTTGTGTTTTCCTGCTCATATACCTTAAGCAGTCTTGAGTGTGTCGTCTTTACTGTCTGACTTGATTTTTGTACCCTTCCACAGTATTCTCCAATCGTAAGCGGGCTTACTTTCTTCTTGCGTTCTCCGCTATACCATATTTCCACAAGCCCCATATCAAAGGGGTCATATCTTACATCTACCTTCTTACCTATAAATTCTATCCCAGCTTCATATTCATAACCATTAAGCTTTATACAGCCAGTGTTGTCTACTTTCCGTGTATCCTCCCAAAGAAAGGCATCTGCACATTCTTCAGGTGTTGCGAACCTTACCTTTTTGGGGTCTTTTGAATACACCTGTATTGGAGTTATTCCCTTTAGACTGCTGTGTTCTCTCATGTTGTAACCCTCGTCCAGCCATATCCGAAACTTTCGATTTAGTTCCTCAAGGCTCTTCGGTTTTTCAAGGGATATCTCCTGTAGAAACTCTTCCATGGTGCTGTTAAACCGTTCTATCTTGCCGGTTTTACGTTAATCTTTACGTAACAAAGGTTATGTTAAGACTTCCGTTATGTAAAGAAATGTGACTCCAAGCATAGGTATTGTCTGTTTTAGTGTTAGATTTCTTTACATAATAATCTGGATATGTTACACATGAATCAAACATAACAAG
>JBMOLK010000292.1:0-4769 GCA_049325575.1 Bacillota bacterium
AAACGATATAAATCTAAAGCAAAAAATGAAATATATAATATCCTTCGGATTGTCTGTGGCACTGGTTATAACTCCATGGCTGGTCAGGAATTACCTCGCTTTTGGGGAACCGGTTTTCTCCACAAATGGAGGCTATGTATTCTACGTAAACAATAATGATTATGCAACCGGGTCCTGGAGTGACCCATTCAAATACCCTAACAGTCCTTTATTAAAGTATAAGACAGAGGACGGCTTTGACGAAATGGCTGTTCATAAAGTTGGTGAAGAACTGGCTAAAGAGTGGATAAAGAACAATCCTAAAAGATTCTTAGAGCTGGCTTTCCTTCGTATCGCCAATTCCTACTGGTTTAAGACTGACGATATTATGTGGTCTCTTACCATTGGTCTAAACGAATGGCATCCTATAAAGTCAAAAGCGATTAAGCTGGAAAAACTACTTTACAGGCCATTTTACATTATTCTTTTCATCTTCATACTTTACGCCCTTATAAGGTTTATACGTCAAAGGAAAACAGACTTTACTACATTCATACTCCTGGTTTTCCTCTACTTCAATGCCATGATGTTTGTGCTGGAGGGTAATCCCAGATACGTATTCCCCCTTCATCCTATTTACACTATAGGAGTAGCATTTGTTATATTCAGCGTACTTAAAAGGTTTTTTCCAAGACGGCTTACAAACAGGTTCTGTTATGATAAAGTTTGATCAAAATACTCTTACAAGTATACTCTTGCCTTAAAACCTGCGCTTCTGGTAACAAAAGGCTATATTTGAAAAATGCTCACCATTTAATATCATGCCTTGTATATGCAATAGTTTTATAGTAGAATTTATTCGATATTTGCTGGACAATTTAGAGATAACGAACTGTAAAGATAAATATATAATTCGCTCCGCTAATTTGATACAAATGGCTTGCCTATCTTGTTTATCTACTTTTCAGTTCGATCTCTATAATTAAGGGAGGTAAAACCTTGAAAAAATCCGTTGTTTCAGTGTTAAAGGCTACTCCCGGCACAGTTCTTGAAGACTATAAAAAGCTGATGGAACTGGCAGGATTTGATAAAGCCCTGGATAAAAACAAAACAACTATTTTAAAAAATAATATATCCTGGCATTTTCCATACCCTGGAGCCAATACAACTCCATGGCAGCTTGAGGCTGTCATAAAAACCCTTAAGGGTGCAGGATATGACGATGTGACATGTGTTGAAAACAAGACCGTTGTCACAAACGCTTACAAGGGAGAGCGTCTTAATAAATATGACAAACTGTTTAAAAAGTATGATATACCTGTATTGTTTAACTTTTTAGAGAGTGATATGAAGTGGATAGTCTATAAACCCAAGTCCAAAATGCTTGTCCTGGATAAGGTATTTCCGGACGGCATACTTATCCCTGACTATTTCCTGGATAAAAATGTTATTCATCTCCCTACAATGAAGTGTCATATTTACAGCACTACAACAGGGTCTATGAAGAATGCCTTCGGAGGACTTCTTAATACAAAAAGGCATTATGCACACAGTGTTATACACCATACACTGGTAGATCTGCTTACCATACAAAAAGAAATCCATTCAGGGGTATTTGCCGTAACAGACGGTACAGTAGCAGGAAATGGTCCAGGCCCAAGAACGATGACACCTGTGGTTACGGACTATATCCTTGCCAGTGAAGACCAGGTGGCAATTGATGCGATATCGTCAAAAATTATGGGTTTTGACCCGATGAAAATAGAGTATATAAGAGCTGCAGATGAGTTGGGACTTGGAAACGGAAAGCCGGAAAATATTGAGATAGTCGGTGAAGACATCTCAAAAGTTAATCTGGGCTTTACAGTTGGAGACAATGGAGCCAGCAAGGTAGGAGACCTTTTCTGGTTCGGCCCGCTTAAACGCTTGCAAAGGCTGCTATTTCATACACCACTTGTATATTTCTTTATCTTCGGTTCGGCCTTCTATCACGATTATTACTGGTATCCTTTAAAGGGTACAAAGATTGTAAAGGAATTCCAGGATAACACTCAATGGGGAAAACTTTTTAAATCATATTAATCAGAAACTTCAGGGCATATAGCAGCGCACGCTGTTAGTGCTTAAGCTCACTTGAAAGAGTTTGATACAGGGCCGCGGACAGTACAACCGCGGCTTATATTCTATAATGCGTCCTCGTCCCGTTCTCCAGTCCTTATTCTATAAGCGCTCTCAACATTATATACAAATATCTTTCCGTCACCTATTTCCCCGGTCTTGGCTGTAAGTGTTATTACTTCTATTATCTCCTCCACCCATGAATCCTTGACTACCATTTCCAGCTTATATTTGGGTATAAGGTTTACGCAGTACTCTGTCCCCCTGTAATACCGCTTTACTCCCTTCTGCTTTCCACACCCGGTAACCTGGGTTACTGTTACTCCGTATATCTGATGCCTGTTTAGTTCATCCAATACATCATTCAATTTTTCCTGCCTGATAATAGCCTCAATTTTCTTCATGTCATCCACCCTAGAGTATTATAACACAAGTATATAAAGATACGGTGTGTTTTGTGCAGATGATTTTTATTGCATTGGTATATCATATAATATATAATTTAGCTTGTACTTAAAACGGACAAAATTTATAAGTAAGGTGCTTATGTTTATGCATTAGGTCATTTTCCTCGCTGTTAATATTATTTGATTTGTCTGTTGTTTATATAAATATTTATAGGAAAGGAAAGATGCTTTAAATGAAATTGGGAATAGTAGGTCTACCTAATGTAGGTAAGAGTACTCTTTTTAACGCTATAACCAAAGCAGGTGCTGAATCAGCCAATTATCCGTTCTGTACTATAGAGCCAAATGTAGGAATAGTTGCGGTACCAGATGAAAGACTTGATAAACTGGCTCTGATGTATAATCCCGAGAAGGTAACCCCGACAACAATTGAATTTGTTGATATTGCAGGCCTTGTAAAAGGAGCAAGCAAAGGCGAAGGACTGGGCAATAAGTTTCTGTCACATATAAGGGAAGTTGATGCAATAGTACATGTTGTCCGCTGTTTTGAAGACAGCAATATTGTGCATGTTGATGGCTCTGTAGGACCTGTACGTGATGTAGAAACAATTGAAATGGAATTGGTTCTGGCAGATATGGAAGTTATGGAAAGAAGAATAGACAGAACCCGTAAAATGCTTAAGTCCGGCGACAAAAAATACATGGCTGAGTTGGAGCTTTATGAAAGTATAATGAAGACTCTGGAAGAAGGCAAGCCTGCCCGTTCGTTAAAGTTTGATGCTGAACAGGAAAAAATGGTTGATCAACTGTTTCTTCTTACGTCAAAGCCTGTTTTATATGCTGCAAACGTGGCAGAAAACGATATCCAATCGGAAAAGCCAAATCCGCTTTTGGAGGAGCTCCTCAACCATGCAAAGAGTGAAGGCTCTGAGGTTATGGTTATCTGCGCAAAAATTGAGGAAGAAATAGCCCAGCTTGACGACGAAGAAAAAAGTGAATTCCTAAGGGAACTTGGCCTATCCGAATCCGGCCTTGACAGACTTATAAAGGCAAGCTACAAGCTTCTCGGCCTCATCAGTTACCTTACTGCAGGACCACAGGAAGTAAGAGCCTGGACCATAGTTAAAGGAACAAAGGCACCACAGGCTGCCGGCAAGATTCACAGCGATTTTGAGAGAGGTTTTATCCGTGCCGAAGTGGTTTCGTACAGGGATCTTACTGACTGTGGGTCATACAACCTGGCTAAGGAAAAGGGTCTGGTACGCTCTGAAGGAAAAGAATATGTTATGCAAGATGGAGACGTAACCCTCTTTAGGTTTAATGTTTAACATTCAATTAGAAGCTCTGTGGCATCTAGTCCCTCTGGTTTTTAGTGCATAAGCTTCTCTTTAAGAAGGTTTAGATAAAAAAAGAGCATTGTCAATGACAATGCTCTTTTTTTATCTAAACCTTTTCTTCTACTTCTTCTTTGTCTTCTTTGTCTTCTTCATCCTCTTCATCCAATTTCTTTAATTCACTGTCGGTTAATATTGTACTCAAATCCAAAATGGAAATTAACTTTTCACCTTTTTTCCCAACATATTTAAGATAGTCGTTGTAAACTTTTTTAATAAGTTCAGGAGTTGACTCAATACTCTCCGATGATAACTTAATTATCTCGTGAACGTCGTTTACAATAAAGCCTATGAGCTTCCCTTCAAGTTCCGTAATTATTATTTTTGTCTTCTTGGAAATCTCCGTTTCGCCCAGCTTGAACCTTCTATTAAGGTTTACTACCGGAACTACAGTGCCCCTAAGGTTAATAACCCCATCAACGAACTTAGGCATCTTGGGCATTTTTGTTAATTCCTCGTATTTGACAATTTCCTTGACTTGAGACGTATCAACCCCACAGGTTTCATCATTCAGGCTAAATACTACGACTTGCATTGCTTCCATCAGCATTACCTCCTTAATTTGTATAAATGTAATGCACTTGCCAGCCTGGATACTATCGGCTGTTATAGAATTGAACGGGATAACATGAAAAAGAACTATATTACCTGGTGCCCTTTAAAAGAACTCATGTATGAAAGTTAGGCACGCCATTAACCAATCAAGAACTTGACCATAAAATGAATCTACTATTATAATATCATATAGTTGTAGTAAATTTCAATTTTTTAGGTTACAAATTTTTAAATAAACTGAATCGAGTCCACATTCTTAAGTCTCTGGAATAATATGGGTCCAAAAGGAAAAAATGTAGCCGAATTTATATATTAA
>JBMOLK010000293.1:0-4765 GCA_049325575.1 Bacillota bacterium
AAACAGCTACTGTAGATGTGACTCAAAAGGGAGGACATATATTATGGGCTCTCTATAACAGACCTGTGGCAGCAGAGAATATAAATGTAGAAAAAGCCAAGGAGCTTGGTAAAAACTTTCTGGAAGCACACGGGTACAAGAACATGACTGATACTTATTATTTAAAGGAAGATAATACCGCTATCATAAACTATGCATACAAGCAGGGAGATGTTACTGTCTACCCTGATCTTATTAAAGTTAAAATAGCACTTGATAACGGTGAAGTTGTAGGCTTCGAGAGCAAAGGATATCTTTCGGCTCATACTGAAAGGGACATACCTTCCCCTAAAGTTACAATGGAGCAGGCACGAGCTTTGATAACACCTAGAATGAACATTTTAAGTTCCGGACTTGCCATAATTCCTACAAATTATAAAACAGAACTGTTCACATACGAGTTTAAAGGCAAATTAAATAATAAGGATTTTCTTGTTTATATTAATGCAGAAAATGGTAAAGAGGAAAACATATTAATGATCATGAATACACCTAACGGAATATTGACTATGTAGCTTGTACTGAGTAAATTGCTTGCGTTAAGAATAAAGGAATATTGTTTTCCATGGGGTGCATATATAAAAAATGCACCCTATATTTTATAGTATTAAGGACTTCATTTTAAGAATAAAATGAACTATAATAAGTAAATAGGTGCATAAGCTCCCAGCTTTTTATAAAATTATTGAATAGTGAGGGATATATTAAGTGGATGATCTAAATATACAAGGATACTTTAGTAATGAAGACCAAAACAGCCAGGGGGAGAGCTTCAAAAAGCCCAGTGTTCTTCAAGTAGGATTAATATATTCTTTAGCTGTGGCCCTTCTTATTTTTGGAGGCTCCAGGATACGGGACTGGGATTTCAACCTGGGGGGGCTTTTTACAGAGTTTGCATTGGTCCTTCTGCCTCCTTTGTTATTTTTGATTGTCTTTAGGTTTGATGTAAAAAAAGTCATACGGTTTAACAAAACAAGTTTTATAAATATTTTTTTGATTTTTTGGATTATAGTGTTTTCCTTACCTGTAGTAGGTGTGTTTAATATGCTAAATCATCTATTGGTCAAGCTGCTCTTTGGAAGGGTAGAGACCCTTCAGCTCCCTATAGAGACTGGTTTTCCAGGCATCTTAATCAGTGTTCTTGTTATAGGTGTATCTGCAGGAATATGCGAAGAAGTACTTTTCAGGGGGGTTATCCAAAGGGGGTTTGAAAGATTTGGGGCTATAAAGTCCATTTTAATCACTGCGCTTCTTTTCGGCTTGATGCATCTTGATTTTCAAAGGCTTCTAGGAACTTTTCTACTGGGAGCTTTAATAGGGTTTCTTGTATATAGATCCAATTCAATAATTAGCGGCATGTTTGCGCATTTTACCAACAACTCCCTGGCAGTAGGACTTAGCTATTATGCGTTAAAAATGAATGAATATATGAAGAAAAACGGAATAGAAGGAATAGACACAAGTAATACAGATATCTTTTCTCAATTTGAAAAAATGCCAACAACGCAGCTTGTAGGAGCAATAATTGTTTGGGCTTTTATATTTATATCTTCTGCAGCTTTTTTAATTTTTCTCATGTATGCATTTATTAAGACTACATCAAAGAATACTAAGGTAATTCCAGAGAATAATGAAAGGGTTTCCCTGGCGGCTTTTTTAGGCTTGGTTCCGGGGCTCTTGCTGGTAGCTTTTATTTATGTTTCAAAGGGGCTTCTGCTAGGGGAAGCTGTTAACCCCGAGACTATAAAAAATATATTCAGGGCTATAGGATTGGGGTAATAACATATTTATAAGCATGTACATACTAAAGGAGACACCCATGTTACAGGTATGTCTCCAATCTAAATAGAAGGAATGAATGGCTTAAAGTAATAACATTCATTTACATTTTTACTTAACATAATTATATCATTACTTAAGCGAATCTGCACTAATTTTTTTTATCATACGGATGTCCTCTCCTGCAAAACGGAATAAATCAAATCCACCTATAATCCTCGACGCAACTCTTTCATCATAATATTCGTGAAGCTTGTTTATACCAATGTTTGTAGAAATTATAGTTTTACAAGGCCTCACAAGGTCGTTTTCCTGCCTTATATTAAGAATGTTAAGAAGCTCTGCATATCTTGCAGCAGAGGGAGATTCTGTACCAAGGTCGTCAATTATAAGAAGCTCTATATTGAATATATCGTTATAGCTTGTATCTTCATACCCGTCATCCTTATTAAACTTGTGTTCATTAATAACTTTAAAAAGAGAAGATGCTGTCTGATATAGCACCGTTCGGCCTCTTTCCAATAACTCTGAGGCTATGCAGTTTATCATAAAAGTTTTCCCTACACCCGTAGGACCACTGAAAAAAAGGCTCTTTTGTCCGGTTTTATCAAAATTCTCAATAAACCCTTCTGCTTTCTCCTTTATCCTCATTATGTTTTCCCTTGGAGAGACCTTAATTCCATATTTAGCTTCATCAATAATGCCGGGGTAGTAATTTTCATTAAAGTATAAAAAGTTCTCCAGTTTTACAAGATTAAGATTTGATTGGTTAAACAGTTGATTAATGTACTGCTGTTTAAAGCATGAACACTTTTCAGTACCACTTGGGGTATCAATAAATCCGGTGTCTTTGCACAAAATACATTGGAATTTAAGTTCCAAATAGTCGGACGGGTAGGAGAACTTCATTAACAGCAGGTCCTTTTCACTCTTAAGGCTGTCTATTTCATTTTTAAGCTTATCTATTGCAGTCTCTGAAGACTCTGTTCCAAGAAGTATCATTTTATTGTATTTTACTCCGGCAAGCTGAATAGCCCCGTCTATTTCTTCTATACGGGGTATCTTTGAGTAAACTTCAGCCTTTCTTTGCATAAGCCTGTCAAAGGCGGCTTTTTGTCTGCTCTCATATTCATTCTTGATTGCGTTATAAATATTTCTATTCATACTGCCCCCTATCCCTATGCATTCTCATATAGGCTGTTTAGATAGCTATCATCATATTTTCTCTGTTCAAAGTTACCCTGCTGCGGAATAGCAGAAGGGGCTTCGGTGCTTTTAGATGCTTTTTTCTTTCTGGCAGCTTCATAAACCAGGATATCTTCTTTTGTTTTTAAGCCGTTTTTGTACCAGTCGGATATTATGCTGTTTATATAATTAAAATTCGGGTTGGTCTTGGAAGTAGTTTTTTTAAGAGCAAGCTCTATAATTTCAAAGGTATATCTATAATCCATTACCCACTTCTCAACATACTCCTCTTCGTATTCGGTAAGGTTTCTTCCCAGCTTGAGTTTTTTTACTATTGCGCCCCTTAAATCTTTAAACTTTTTATATTCAATAGAGTAATTATCTAAATCGAAGGAATTTGTGATATTCCTGCATTTCCAGTTTTCAGCTACCTTTTCTATGTACGACTTCACAAGGCCCTTATGATCGAAGCAGTATTGAAACAGCGCCAGCATTACATCTTCGTCAAACTTGTACCTGTCAAACCATGCGTCTATATCTGTATACCAGGAAGGAGACATGACGCCCTGAAAGAAAGTGTTGTTTATGGTGTATATGATTTCGTTGCGCTTCTTGTTTTTCTCGCAGTTTGATACTGCCTCTTCAGGTGTTGATGTTGTCTTTAAACGATACATCTTTTTGATCTCTTTTTCCTTGAGATCGTAAAGAATGAGGCCGTTTTCTTTCCAGGACAGTACACCCATGCTTTCAAGGTGTGTAAGGGACTCTTTTACTTTTGAAACTTCAAGGCCCAGACTCTTGGCAAATTCCTCTGTTGTAGCCTGCTTGTTATGTTTGCTTAGAAACTGGCAGTACATATATACCTTAACACTGTCAGAGTCCATTAAAGGCATGTACTCGGTTATGAAAATATCCGGAATTAGAGTATCGGAATATAAAATTGATTTATAAGATTCAAAAAACATTTAAATCATCCCTTCATGGCTTTGGGAAAATATTCTTGTCCAAATATGTTCATTATATCATATAAGTCTGACATATTACAGGAATAATAAACCTAATATAAATTATTCTTGGATAATATTCTATGAATTAAACATGCTTTTTAAAGTTTCTATACTATATGAATAGTTTTACGCTTATTTTAGCGCTATGTGGGTAAAAAAGAAAATAATGTAGTTGATTTTTTATTGTTTTTGTATTATTATATTATATGTTCGCTTTATAACTAAATATATGCGCCCATAGCTCAATTGGATAGAGCGTTTGACTACGGATCAAAAGGTTAGGGGTTCGACTCCTCTTGGGCGCGCCAGATGAAAGCTTGAAACAGTATATGTTTCAGGCTTTTGTTATATCTTGGATGTGGTTGACATAAATTCATTATGGGTACTATTTGGGAACTAAGGTCATTAAAAGTTATTTTAAAATACATAGATTTACTGAACCTTCTTCATAGAGTTTTTCTTTTTACTTAACAATTTATCAAGGGCCGAGGCAGCTTTTTTATCTGCACTTTTTAAGCTATGAGCATATACATTCAATGTTATCCTTGAGATTTTCAATCCTTTTGGATAATTGCTTAAGCTCATCAATGAAATCCATTTTAAACACCCCTAACCTAGTATTGTTTATTTAGTATTAGAATTCTTGTATGTCCATATTATACCATGTATAAGCTGAAAAAAAGAATGTTTTTTTTCATTTTCTTTAAGTTAAAGAAAAGTATATAGAAGCAATTGTCTGGGCGACGGAGAACGCA
>JBMOLK010000294.1:0-4727 GCA_049325575.1 Bacillota bacterium
AAAAGGGTTCTGCTGCCCACCTGGGAATCAGTCCCTATGGATATTTTATAAGAACTGTTTTTATCAGCTCCTATATAACTGATTATCTCATCGAAGGCCTCGATAAATGTGAGATTCCCTTTCCCCAGACTTCTAAATACCGTCGTCTCATCCAGCACTATAGTATTACCTACCAGCAATTCCTATCCCTCCAATTCTTAAAGTATTTAAGGTTAATAATCAGATTATCCGTCAATAAAACAAAAACCCGGTGACAAAAAGTCACAGGGCTTTAGACATAGTACTATAATGAAATTTATGCCAGTGAAAAACAACATAAGAGTGCCGCTTAAATATGTGCCTTCGCCTGCGTTCAACTCCCATATTGCTTCATCTTCCTTTCATTAAAAAATGATACATTATTATATAATAATAACATATGTCAAATCCTAAATCAATTATTCAAATTTTGCCTTTGTATTGACAACCTGTTAAGGGATTATTGAATAAGACTGTCAATCTGGTCTTTGTCAAAACCCACAACAATATTACCGTCTATATCCAATACAGGAACTCCTCTTTGACCGGATTTGCTGATCATCTCGTTTGCCGCATCTCTATCCTTTGAAACGTCAAGATCCTTGTATTGCATGTTCTTGGACTCAAGATATTTTTTAGCCATTGAACAATACGGACATGTTGGCGTAGAATAAACTTTTATTTCCATAATTAGTTGCCTCCTTATTTATAGACTCCTTACATATTCTATCATTTTCTTTCCTGCTACAGCTCCCTGCCCTACAGCCGTTGATATTTGTTTAAAACCTCCGGAGCAATCTCCGGCTGCAAACAGACCATCCAGGTTCGTCTGCTGGTTTTTGTCAACAACAATGGAATTTCCATCGACAATTATCCCCAGTTTCCTTGCGAAGTCCACGCTTGATGGGCTTTCATAAGCTACAAACAGTCCATCAATATCCTCACTTGTTCCATCTTTGAAGAAAATCTTTTGCAGGAACTCTCCTCCATCAATCCGGTATATTTGTTTGGTATTAACCTTAAACCTGTTGGAAGCTTCACTAAACTGCTCGGTTAGTTCAAGCTGCTTGCCGTTTGTAAAAATTGTTATGTCCTTGGTATAGGACTCAAGCTCTATAGCTTCATGCACAACATAATCACTGTAACCAAGAACCCCGACCTTGAGGTTATTGTAAAAAAAGCCGTCACAGGTTGAACAGTAGCTTACACCCCTGCCTTCAAAGGATTCCAGGTTCTCTATCCTTACCTTCTTTAGAGGCTGACCTGTAGCTAAAAGTACAGCTTTAGAAGTGTATCGCTTATCTGATGTCAGTACCTCAAAGAAATCGTTTTTCTCTATAGCTATGGCTTCACCCTCAATTATTTCGGCACCAAGCCTTGCCGCCTGCTTCTCGCCTTCAAGTAAAAGGTCTTCGCCTCTTATAACATCCGAAAACCCATAGTAGTTTTCAATTTTTTCAGCTTTCCTAAGAGCACTGTCATTTTTTCCGATAATCAGTGTCTTCAAATTTGCTCTTACTGTATATAAGGATGCAGATATTCCTGCCGGACCCTTGCCAATTATTATCACATCGTACATATATATTATGCCCCTTGTTGTTTATTTTATTTTTTAATTTATTGTATATTCCAAACAGGAATTTTTCAACAATTTTAATTAAGTCTTTGAAACAGGTTGAATTACTTTCCGGTAATATACCTTTCAGCCATAATTCCTGCCGTTACTCCATCACCTGCAGCAGTGGCAATCTGCCTGATTTTTTTGTCCCTTATGTCTCCTGCTGCAAAAACTCCAGATATATTAGTCTTCATATCTTCGTCAGTAATAATATATCCATACTCACTTAGTTTTATCTTATGCTTAAAAAGCTCTGTCTTAGGCTGCATTCCAATATAAACAAACAAACCCTCTGTTTCTATTTCTTTCATTTCCTTTGTTTTGAGATTTTCTATTGTTACGCTTTTTACAAAGTTTTCACCATTTACCTTCCTTACTTCAGAGTCCCAAATAATACTTATGTTAGGATTCTTAAAGACCTCATCCTGTGCTCCTTTTGAAGCCTGGAAGTGATCAAACTGATGAATGATTGTGACATGCTTTGCATAGCGTGTAAGAAACACTGCCTCCTCGACAGCGGAGTTGCCTCCTCCAATCACAAGTACATTGGCATCCTGGTACATCGCTCCGTCACAGGTCGCACAATAGTGGACACCTCTTCCCCTAAACTCCTTTTCGCCCTCTGCGGGAAGCTTCCTAGGTGTGGCACCCGTTGCTATAACAACAGCCTTTGCATAATAATCTGTATCTTCTGTTCTAATATACTTTTCTTCCCCTTCCAGGTTTATCTCAAAAATCTCCTTCATGTCATCTATCTGTGTTCCGAAGTCAACGGCCTGCTTTTTCATATTCTCCATTAAGTCAATGCCTCTTACTACACCATTGGTCCCCGGGTAGTTTGCAACGTGATAAGTGGTAGACACCTG
Source organism: Bacillota bacterium (assembly GCA_049325575.1). Classification (GTDB taxonomy): domain Bacteria; phylum Bacillota; class Clostridia; order Acetivibrionales; family Acetivibrionaceae; genus JBMOLK01. Next base: position 2,503 of record JBMOLK010000294.1, read on the forward strand.
TCCCCCCAACAGCCCTTCATCCACAACTACCGTAAGGAGCTTGGCCCGTGCAGCATATATAGCCGCAGAAAGGCCTGCCGGCCCTCCCCCCATTATAAACAGGTCGCAATAAACCTTCTGCCTTTCTTTTCTTATACAAGCGCCGCCAATGACACTTTCTATCACTTTTCTAAGTTCTGGATTGCTTATATAACCGTTGAGTCTTGAACATACCTCTTCCCCATTTCTAAAAAATAAAACTGTTGGACTGCTCTTGACATTTAACCTTTCTGCAAGCTGCCTGTTGCGCTGGCGGTGAATCTTGACGAACCTCATATGTTCACCGTACTTCTCCGCAGCTCTTTCAAATATGGGTGCCAAAGCATCACATGGCATACAATCCTCGGAATAAAAATCTACTATTACCGGTATTTCACTTTTCAGTACATCCTTTTCAAAGTTATCCGCATTGGAGAAAATTATTTTGTCGCTCATAAAGCTACCTCCTTAAGTACTATTTCAGCTCTTCAACTATATCCAAAAGAACCTTTCCTTCCCTTGCACCTTCCAAAACCGTATATATTGATCCATCACGGTCAACAACATAAGTTGTCGGTATACTTACTATATTGTACTTATCAGCTACACTTCCATCCTTATCCAGCAAAACATGCAGAGAATATCCACTGCTGTTAATGTATTCTCTTGCTTTTTCCTCTGTTTCTCCTCTAAATCCCGTTGTCAGGTTTACAGCAAGTATTACAGCATCTTCTCCTTTTAAGAGCTCCCTGTTTACTCTATCAAATTCAGGCATTTCACTCCTGCAAGGACCACACCATGAAGCCCAGAAGTTTACAAATACTATTTTCCCTCTATAGTCTGACAACTTCACTGTATTTCCGTCAAGGTCGGTAAGAGTAAAATCATAGGCCATAGCTTTTTGCTTATTATCCCTGGCAATACTGTTATCCGAATAATCTTTTGATCTATTCCTACTATATACGGTATAGGATGCACCTATTAAAAGTGCCAGTACAGCCAGCCATAAAATAATATTCCCTGCTTTTTTCATATCTTTCTTCCTTTCATAAAATAATTTTGTATTTTAATTAAATCATATTAAAAAACATAGCTATTCCTGCAAGTATCAATAGTCCCCCGGATATAGCACTTATTATCCGTGTGTGTTCTTGAATAAATCTAAAAGCTCCTCTTATATTGTCAAAAATCATTGCTGTTATTAAAAATGGTACCCCCAAACCGACAGAATAAACAAGAAGCAGCAGCACGCCGTCTAATAGTGTGTCAGAATTGGCAGCCATCATCAGGACAGACCCCAGAAAAGCACCAACGCAGGGCGTCCAGCCAAAAGCAAATACCATACCAAAGATAAGAGATCCTAGAAACTTTAACTTATCAAACTTGTACTCAAATCTTTTCTCTGTGTTTAGAAAACCTATCCTGAATACCCCGATAAAATTCAGCCCAAATACAATCATAATCAGACTGCTTACCATTTTAAAAACATCCTTGTGGCTTCTAAGAAAGGTCCCAAGGGAAGTAGCTGCCGCCCCAAGCAGCACAAAAACAATGGTAAAGCCCAGTACAAACCCTATAGAGTTTAATAGCAGCCGTCCTTTATTTTGGACCTCTTTACTATCCCCATCTGACGTCCCTGCAAGATAAAACAGGTACACCGGCAGCAGCGGGAGAATACATGGAGAAATAAAGGTAAGTACTCCTTCTACAAAGCTTAATACATACACCGAATCCAGCAATGATACCACCCACCCAAATCATTTAAAATAGTAACCAAACTATTATTTACCACTAAAATGGCTTAATAATACACATTTTATATTTTATACCCTATAGGGGTATTTTAGAATATTCTTTCCCTTTTGTCAAGAAATAAAAAATGCATTTATTTGACTTTCACCTCAAATGTATAGAGACTAATAAGGTTTCTACAAGTTTGTAACAATTAGGAAAATACTTCATAGTATAGTATCGTAAAATACCAAACGGAGGGATTCTCTTGGGGTTTTTAGACAGGTACTTGTGATAACGGTACAATATTATTCTTTATAATACTATTTCTTTTGTTGTTCTTTAATAACGGTTATGGCTGCCATGCAGAATAAACTGACTGCGCAGGACCATCCAGATAAAATACAGGTTCTAAATATCCCCCTACCCAAATATAAATTATATAAGAAAACTTAATGAGAACTTCATAGGCTGTA
>JBMOLK010000295.1:0-38107 GCA_049325575.1 Bacillota bacterium
TGATATAAGCATCTCCCAGATATCCTGCCTTAGAATTCTGATTCCTGCACCGAAGCTTACTGCCTGCCTCATTACTTCATCCTTCATTACCTTCTCTTTTATGAGGGAATAATCTCTCCCAAGATCAAAATAGTCAAACCAAATATTCTTAAAGTCCCTAAGTCCGGTATTATATAGCTCAAGCCTTCCGTCGGAGTATTTTACGTTTAGGGCCCTTCCTTTTGCAACCCCCGTATAGCTTTTGTCAGCTTGCCTTATCCACCTGAAGGACTGTCCGCATTCAAAAATATGAACCGGGTCAAAATCCGTCACGTTTTCTACTATTATTTTGTTTTCTTCCTGAAAAATCCTATATCCTCTATATTCCATAGCTCCACCACACTCAATGACAATAATTATAAATTTCATCACACGTATATATAATACCCTATTTTTCTGCTATAATTTAAATAATGAGTGAAGGGTTTAAAATAAAATTTCTGTTTTACATTATTTAGAAATACAGTTCGGTCTCTATAATTATAAATGAAAGGAAATAATTATGAAGGAAAAAATATATACAATACCTGTAACAGATGCTTTCAGGACCGAATGTGAATGCCCCATGTGTGTCCTTGAAAAAAAGCTGGAGGATGAAAATATTGAATATATTCTGGGCCCTTTTCTAATGGAGCCCGAAGGAAGAATGCAGACAAATGAGAAAGGGTTTTGCAGAAGACATTTTGAGCTTCTCTACAACTCACAATCAAACAAACTGGGACTTGGCTTGATTATTGACACTCACATGAGCGAGCAGAATGCCCGGCTAAAAAAGCTGTATGAAGATAAATCCGGTCAGCTTGGAAAAGACTCTGAAACATCCCTGATAAAAAACCTGTCAAACAAGATTTCAAATAAGCAAACAGAGACTGAAAAGTTTGTTGACCAGCTTGTATCGAAGCTGTCGGAGCTGGAAAATTCCTGTACCATCTGCAGCAGACTTAATTATACAATGGATAGATATATAGATGTAATCTTCTACCTGTTTTTTAAAGAAGAAGACTTTAAAAACATGTTTAACAATCAAAAAGGATTTTGCCTAAAACACCTTAGGGTACTTCTGGAAAATACAAAGAAGTATCTTAGCCCGAAAGAAACCGCTATTTTTGTTAACAATCTGCTTTCCTTGCAAGTACAGCACCTTGAACGCGTCCAGCAGGAAGTCAACTGGTTTACCAAAAAGTTTGACTACCGTAATAATGATGCTCCCTGGGGCAACTCAAAGGATGCGCTGCAAAGAAGTATCCAAAAGCTTGTGGGGTACTGCAATCTAAAGTAGTAAGGCTTTATAGTTTTATCTTTATAGAAGTATTATAAATCCTGGAACAGAATAAAATAAAGCAGTAACTTTATTCAACTTTGTTACCTTTACACTTTTTTATATGTATTACATTATAAAGAGATGGTATTTCTTTAGCGATGTTGCATTTTATTTTACGCTGTAGAAGAAACCGGGAGGTGCTGCTTCATTGAGTACGGGAAAAAATGGATTTATTATTGCTTTAGTTGTATTTCTATTAGGAGCTTTGGGATTATCGGGGTGCGCATTTTCAGACGGTAAAAACATAATTGAAAAGACGCCGGAAAGTGCTGCCTCACCTACCCCTTATAAAACAGAGGTGCTGGAGCAAATACCTGCCATGCCTTCGTCGCTTAAAGGCGCTGCAGGATCTGACGATACCCCGGTGGATAATGCCGTGGATGAGGATGTGGAGTATTTCTTTAACAAGCCCCAAAACAAGCCTCAATCCGTCAAAATAAAGATATTTAAGAAGCAAAGAGTACTGGAGCTATACGGGGACGACACTGTTCTTGGAAGGTTTAAAATTGGTTTGGGGGGAAGCCCTTCAGGAGATAAGGACAAAGAAGGGGACTCAAAAACACCTGTAGGGGAATACTATATCTGCACCAAGACTGACAAGAGTAATTTCTACCTGTTTATGGGGATAAGCTATCCTAATGTAGAGGATGCTCAAAGGGGTCTAGAAAAGGGCCTTATTGACCAAAGCACATTTAAGAAAATAAAAAGAGCCCAGGAAGCAAAGCAGCTGCCACCATGGAACACTCCCTTGGGAGGAGCTGTAGGTATCCACGGCGGCGGAAATTCCACCGACTGGACATTGGGCTGTATAGCATTAAAGAACGAGGATGTCAAAATACTCTGGGATTATACAAAGCTTAAGACCCCTGTTATCATATATGAGTAAGGGACTAAATATATACTTTCGGGCTATATCACATTTGGCGTCTTCTTAGGATCAAGAACCAGGCTTTTAGCAGTAAGGTTTAAACTCTTTATGTTTAAAGCCGTAAGCTTCTCGACCTCCTCAATTACACTTCTTTGAATCTCTCTAAGAAGGGGCCTTATCAAACACCCATAGACCAAAACCAGGTCCATCTCAATATAGATTCCATCCGGGTGATTCTCCGCCCTGAATCTTGATATTTTATTAACGCCTTCAATATTGGATGTCACATGCTCAACAATCTGATATACCGTATAGTCCGATATGGTGTAGTTTCCCATGTAACTGAAAGTAGGCCTTACAACGGACTTTTCCCCAACAAGCTGGAAGCTTCCTTTGCCTTTCCTTCTAAAGATCTGCAAAGGGTCAAGGAAATACCCTGAAAAATCCTTTTTAATTTCAAATGTTGGAACGGGTATAACATGCTTCCCCTGCTCCTTTCTTGTAGATAGGGCCTGCTTTATCTCAAATTCGGTGGCAACATCATGTATATAAACCTTTTCACTGACTTGAGGAAAATCCAACCGCCTGGCAATACTTTCAACCATTCCGTCGGAAGTCCCAAGAATCAGAATGGAATCAGCATTATAATTTCTTACAGCTCTTTTCACATCATATGCATGTTCATCCTCTGTAAACAGTGCACGCTTTATGGAAGCGATTTTAGTCTTTTCCTTCTTGGCAGAAGTTCCCGCAACTATTTGTGCACCCCTTATGAGAAGTCCGTCATCTATAATAAAATCAATACCTCTTTCCCTTGCAACCCAAACTGCTCTGTGACTTTTACCGGTTCCGCTTGGTCCTACAAATCCCACAACTCTCAAGCTTACACCTCCATATCATTTCATCGTTTACTGCTCTATACTTTTAAAACCATATTGTATTATTTCCATAAACAAAACTTATTTTATCACAAACATGGCTCCCTTACAATCTAGTGCTTTCTAACATAACATATTTCCAGGCATTCATAAGGGATTATATTAATTATTATATTAAATTGTTGGAGAGAATATAGCTTAGGAAGAATTAAAAACATCTTATAACAAACTTTGAAAGGAAGACCAAAAAAGGGAAAAGAGAGTTTTGGCTCTCTTTTCTTTCCCCGGATTTTCATCTTTAGTTTTTTTATTTACTCATCTTTTGCTTTTAAGTTCTTTTATCTTTAGTGTAAAGTAGTAAAACTTATATATGCTAAATTCTTTTCTTCGTATTTTTATACTGCATAATAATTCTTCTTAAAAGCATAAAAAACGGAACCTTCCTGGTAACTAAATCAATCCATATTATGACCCAAGATTACTCTTTATATACATCATATTGTATCATTAGATAATTTATTGTCAATATATATGTAAAAAAAATAATGTAGGAAATTAGTACTATTTGTTCCATATAGTAAAAATACAGCGAAAAATGTTGACATAAACATATAAAAAAAGTGAAACATTCCTTGATCAAAGGCATTATCCCACTTTAATAAATAGTTTAAATATTTGATATAAGATTCATGCTTTAGCTTTTGTTTTCACTTCTGGCCATCCTTACTATACACAATTCACACTCTGCACATATGATAGCCTTACCCCAGAACACATTTTTTATGGTCTCAAGAAGTTCTTTATTTCTAAAAACCTTGGCGCCATGAATTATTACTTTTCTAGGAGCCATGGTTATAAGAGAACTTACCAGTAAATCGTCGTAGTTTATTTCCCCCTCAGGAATATCGTTCATAAACTCCTGAATGCACTCGTTTGTTATCTCCCTTTTACTCTCATCCAGGAGGATATACCTGTTGTCATAACCTACAATGACATGTATAATATTAAACTTTGGTTCCTGTATATCAACAAAATATCTTAGCAGCCTGATGAACTCCTTGTATTCTCTTTCCATAAGAAAATCGTCTACTGCTTTATCAACTATTTCCTCCAGATCTTTCATATAATCCTTCAGGCGGAAATTAACAAACCCATCCAATATAACGGTATTGGAGCCTTGAAAGTAGTCCAGCAGCTTTCGTATAATAATATTTCTTCTCCTGATCTGAAACAGACTGTTTAAAAAGTTTTTATCTTCATTCTTTATTATAGAAAGGGCCAGCCTCTGTATTTCTTTCTTTTCTACCGCATTAAAATAACAGTAATTACTGTTTATTATCCTAAAAATCAATTTCTCTTCGTATTCTTCAATTATATAGCCAGCTAAAATGTTTGAAACATTAAGTATCAGTTCGCTGTATAGCTCCGAATACTTATCAGATGCATTATCGCTTCCCTCAACACTACATATAACAGAAGTCGATCCATCCGAGTCAACAACACCTTTAACCGAATAATTTATATTTAATTTGTTTAGGTTCCCAAGTTCATTTGTTATATATTCTTTTATACTCTCTGCACACTCATTAACCCCAATACAAAGAAACTGCATCAACTTCACATCCCTTCAAACGTAGTATATGTCTTCGTAATTTGTTGTATGCAGTAAGCGATATATGCAATTTTTCCCACAATTTTCTTAATTTCTAACCATTTCATATTAAGCCCACAGTTTTTGCAAACAATATTAATAGTCAAAAGAGTCATATATCATTTTTATAGTACAGTATATGCAAATAAGTATAGTAAGTTACAAAAGAGCGTTATCTTTAAAAGCATGAAAAGAGAACTAAAAAGTTGCCAGGGGAATTATGGACCCTACATCTATTACTTGATCCTGGGATAAGGAAACAATTTCTATTCCTTTTGCGGTGAGAAAGTCATATATTTTAGCTGACGAATCAAGCTTTTCCAGGTCACCCGCCAGAGCCCATCTTTTCTTATCGATAAGGCATGTGCTCCCTCCTATAAAGCCTTTATCCAGGCTAGGGAGCCTAATTTTACTTTCTTCTATGACCAGTGCGTCAAGGCCTTTTCTTTCAGCTGCTTTAGCAATTCCGGCATCCATTGTTATTATTGAATTTTCGTCTGCTATGGAAACTGCACACTTGGCATATCCCTGATTTACATGTACAAACTCTACACCCATTTTATAAAGATTCTCCCTTAAAACACTGTCTGTATATTTTGTATTGTGAAAAGCAAAATTCCCCACTCTGGCCACATTGTAGCATATATTCCCGGGGTATTTTGAAGTTAGTTCGGAATTACCCTTTATGAGGCTAAACCCCAGGCCAGTCAAGGCCCTTAATGTGTTTTCATTAGTCCCTGGCGCAAAAACCAGCAACTTATCTCCTATATGATGAAGAACAATATCAGGATGAAATGAAATAGCTGGATAAAGAGCAGAATGTGCATATGTTTTTATAAGAGTAACTCCATTTGAGCAAAGTCCTCTCTCAAGGCCCGGGCTGATTCTGCCGTCCACCAAAGCCAATCTGACGTTTTTATCAGGCAAATTAGGAACATTTATGTAATTCATATACTCTCCCAAGGTTTTAATTATCCAGATTTTATAATATCAAAAAGGCTGCTGCCATAAAAAATTCTATCACATTTTACCTATTATGTTCATAGAATAAAATCAGAATGACTTATTAAGTGAACCCTTTATCATAATAAAAATATATTAAAACACTAATTTTTACATGGCTTGCTACATAAACATGTTATTATACAATACCTGTATTTTTTGAATAATCAAATAAAATTATAACTATTTATAAATTATGCAAATATTTTATACTTCTGCTACGTAAGATATATTGTCCACATGATTTTGCCTGCTACTAACTATCGGTTTCGCAAGAGACCGGTGGTTATTTAAATAAACCGCACCTTTTTTAAGGTGCGGCTTTAATTTGTCAAAAACAGTAGTTTTTTGATTTAAATAACTTTAAATATTTAAACTTATTATGGGAACAATATTTTTAGGTATATATGACTCTTAAGCTTACAGTTTTACGAAACTCTTTCTAACGGGAGCGATGTTATGACAACTATCAACTGCTCATCAAACTGTGTTCACCAACAGGATGGTAAGTGTACACTTGATAATGTCACCAAAAACTCAACTTCAGTTACATCAGACTGTGTTTTCTTCGAAGAAAAGGTAGCTAAACTGACTGGCAAAAAGTAATAAGGTAAGAAATAATATAAGAACAAGGCTCCTGCCTTGTTCTTATATTATTTCCAATTGCATGAACTTAATATTTGATATATATTTAGAGATAACGAACTATTCCATCTCTTTAACTTGGGTGATTAAATTGTATACTAATGAAATAAAAAAGATTTCTTCGGTCATTATTGACGAGATCATTTTAATAAGAAGAGAAATTCATAAATTTCCGGAGCTGGGGTTTAGGGAATATAAGACTGCCTCAATTATTTCAGATTATCTGGAAGGACTTGGACTTAAAGTTTATAAGAATATCGGAAAAACAGGAGTCGTTGGCCTTATTGAGGGGAGTAAGCCCGGTAAAACCATAGCTGTCAGGGCAGATATGGACGCTCTGCCAATTACCGAGGAGAACAGTTTTGAATATGCTTCCCAATATAAAGGCGTAATGCATGCCTGCGGACACGATGCTCACGTAGCAATTGCGTTGGGTGCTGCAAAAATTCTTGGCAGTTTTAAAGACAGTTTGCCAGGCAATATCAAGTTCATTTTTCAGCCGGCTGAAGAAGGTCTGGGCGGGGCTAGATTCATGATTGATGAAGGTGTTTTGGAAAACCCCAAAGTTGACACCATAATTGCCCTTCACGTATCACCGGGTTTGAAGACAGGGCAAATCTCTGTGGGCACAGGCCCAGTTATGGCATCACCCAGCGAGTTTGAAATAGTTATCAAAGGTAAAGGCGGTCATGCTGCCGAACCTCATAAGATAATTGACCCGATAGTTACAGGTGTAAATATCATAAACCTGTTTCAGACTATCATTCCAAAAAAATTAAGCCCATTTAAAAATGCCGTTTTATCTGTAACATGCTTTAATGCAGGCAACACCTTTAATGTCATCCCATCGGAGGCAGTTATTAAGGGTACAGTCAGAACCTTTGACAGTGAGGTAGACAGTCAGATATCGGAAAGCATGAAATCCATAACAGCCAAAGTTTCAAGCTCAATGGGGGCGGATTATACCTTTGACTATAAACTAGGCTATCCACCGGTTGTCAATAACCACCAGATTGTAGATTTAATTATCAAGTCCTCTTCGGAAGTAATAGCAAAAGAAAATATTCTGACAAATCCGGACCCGGTCATGCTTGCAGAAGACTTTTCATATTACGCCCAGAGAGTTCCCGGAGCTTTGTTTAATTTAGGCTGCACAAATCCAAAAGATGATGACTATCATAACCTTCACAGCAGCAGGTTCAGTATTGATGAGACATGTATAGCCAAAGGTATGGAAATAGTATCCCAGTGTGTTATCAACTATTTGAAGGAAATATAAATACGGGAGTCTGGAAACAAAAAAGAGGATTAGATCCTCTATTTAATACTATCAATTAACTCTTTCAACTCCTTAAGGCTCTCATACGGTATTGCCGCACCCTTTTGACTTGGTTTAAATTCGTCACTGCTGCTGTCATACCAGAAGACCCTTATATCTATAAATTTCTTTCCTTTCTTTTCCACTTTCTTGATTTGAATCTCTTCACGGCTGTTCTTACCTATCTTCCCGATTAACTCTTCACTATCCCAAAAGTCAGACATAGTGTTTCCTCCATTTCTGTATATCTCTTCAGGCTTTTCCCTTAGCTTATCTTTTGTTCAAAGGAGCTTTAAAAACTGTTTTTTTATATAGTATGCATATTGAACACTATATAAACTTGAATACGATGTGCAATAAGTACTAACAGCTTAGTTTGGATCTGTAATAAAGACACTCGTAAAGCAGCTTGTCAATCTTCAGCTTGAGTATCGTTACATCTTGCTCATTGAGTTTGCACATATTTACGTAGCTTTCCAGAAAATACAACAAACTATCGACTTTCTCTTCCAACAAATTTGAGCAATAATCCATATACAGCACTCCTTTGCAGTTTTTAATCTTTCCGTGGGACTTGAATACTACATAAACTAAGTTGCAATAATATTATCAAAATTATTTTGCGTAGTAAATAGTACCGGAGAACGATATTTTTATTGCATTTGTATGTAATTAAGTAATTTTTTTACATGTAATGCGGCTCATATTTTTCTATGCATTTTTGAATTCTTATAAGGTAATAATAGAGATATAAAATAAAAAAGGAGTTGTCATTATGAACAGAACACCTTTGGATAGACTCGCTCTGGTTATTGTAGTAATCGGAGCAATAAACTGGCTCCTGGTTGGATTGTTCCAGTTTGACCTGGTAGCATATTTATTTGGCCCAGGATCATTTCTAACAAATACAATATACTCTATAGTAGGTCTTGCAGGTTTATATAGCATAAGTTTATTATTCAGGGAAGCAGAACCTGTAAAAGACCGGACCTAACAAAACACAGGTGTCTATTAAATATTTAATAGACACCTGTGTTTTAGAGATAACGAACTGTAAAGATAAACATATAATTCGCTCCGCTAATTTGATACAAATGGCGGGCTCATCTTGTTTATCTACCTTTACAGTTCGATCTCTATATACAAGCCTTATGAAAAATATGTTTAGGAGTTAGTTTAAGTCCTTATTCTTTTCCTGCATAGCCAGTAGATTACATCCGTTGCCATGAAGATCGGTACATACATTCAAATATTTAGCAAGCGTAAGCTTGTCCTTTTCTGTTAGCTTAATATTTTTTTTATTTAAAATCATCATGATCCCCCCTGAATCACTTTTAATGTTTTGTGCTTAATTATATTTACCCTTATATTTAGGGTTCTAACATGGTTATGTTTGACAGGAGGTTTGCGTCCATTATTATTAAGACCTAACTAATGATTTTTATTTCTTCATCGCTTGGAACCAGGACAATCTTAATATTAAGCTCTATATCCGCATCAATTGAGATATCATATGTTTTAATCCCCAGATTTTCAATGCCCTTGTCAATCTCTTTCTTGATCCGGCTTTCAAGAATATCATAAACCAGGTTACTCAAATACACCATCTCCTCACCTAACAGTAAAATAACTATATCAAATTTCCCATGGGTTGTTAATACCCTGGGAAATTGCCAAATGGTCCGATAGCTGCTTTAGACCTTAGCATAACTAATTTATAAAGCAAAACCTGAATAAATATTAAATTTTTAGAAACCCTAAATACTATCAAATATAAAAAGGCGGGATTCTTGAATGAACTTCGATGAGCCTGTAAATGTAGGCCTTAGACAAAAGGATACCCATAGGCTGGTTACTGTTTTTCCCGAGAAAGTCTCGGGAAATCATAATGAAGTTAAGGAAAAGGTATTCGACTGGTACTACAAGCAAAGCTGCTCTGCAGAACACGAACTGGAGAATTTATTTGTAGACATAGTATCGGAAAAAGAGTTAAAGAGCTTTCAATAAAGCCTTTAACTCTTTTTTTAAGGTGTCTAGGCTTTATTCCTATTTTTATGAATTATTGTTAAAGTTATATACTAGTTTTCCGATAAACTATCTATGTAAAAGTATCTTAAACGGGGGGATAATATTGAAAAGTGCAATTAGTGTACTTGAAGAGAATTGTGTTGGCTGCAATAAATGCATATATACATGCCCGGTGCAGGGCGCAAACATATCTTATGCCAAGCAGGGAGAAAGCTATACAAGAATAGATGAAAACAAGTGTATTATGTGTGGAGCATGCATCGATATATGCGACCATAGTGCAAGGACCTACACCGATGACACAGAAAGGTTCATAAACGACCTAAGCAAGGGTAAAAAGATTACCCTGCTGGCCGGCCCCGCTTTTAAGATAAACTTTCCCAACTACAAGAAGATACTGGGGCTTCTAAAGAGTCTTGGCATAGTTGAGGCTTATGACGTATCACTTGGGGCCGACATAACAACCTGGGCCTATCTTAGAGCTTTAAAGGATAAAAATCTTAATTCCATTATAGCACAGCCTTGTCCAGCTGTTGTAAACTATGTTCAAAAATACAGGCATGATATAATTCCGCTGCTGGCTCCTGTCCATAGTCCCATGATGTGTGCAGCAATATATATAAAAAAGTATTTGAAAAAAGAAAGCGAGCTTTGCTTTTTATCACCCTGCATTGCAAAAGTATCTGAAATAAATGACATTAATACTAATAAATACATCAATTATAATGTAACCTTCAAGAAACTCATAGACTATATTAATGAAAACCAAATTAAAATTGATTCATACAATGAAATGGAATTTTCTATGCCGTCATATGCAAAGGGAGATATATACAGTACTCCCGGAGGATTAAAGGAAAATGTCCACATGTATGTAAAGAATGCTTGGGTTAAACAGGTAGAAGGGCAAGACTATGCTTATGAATACCTTGATGAATATGCCGGAAGACATCGTCAAAATAAGCCGCTCCCCATTGTATTAGATATTCTGAATTGTACCCATGGATGCAATATCGGTACGGGAACTACAAAGGGTGTGGATGTAACAGATCTGGATCTGGCGGTAAACGATCTAAAAAACAAAAAACATAATAAGTACAAGGATAATCCCGAAAGTCTTCTAAAGTTCTTTGATAAGACACTAAACCCTGAAGATTTTATAAGAAAGTACAATCCTGAAGACGTTTTAAGCTTTAAGGAGCCATCTGAAAAAGAGTATGATGAGATATTTAACAGATTGCTTAAGCCAACCTCAAAGGATAGAAACAGGAACTGTTTTGCATGCGGGTACGGATCATGCAAAGAGATGGTAAAGTCAATTTACAATAGCTGTGATCATATAGAAAACTGTATAGACTATAACATCAAGACATCACAGCAAAAAGAGCTTCTTGAGCAAAAGAATATGGAAATGAACAACCTTTTAAGCAAACTTGAGAATATGAGTGACGAAAAAAATCATAAGCTGGAAATTCTTAATCAACGGGTAAGTGAGATTACTTTGGTTTTAAACGACGTAGCCCAGGGAAGCTCCGAAAATGCAAAATCTGCTTCTAGCATAAGTGAAGCTGCAAGCCTGTTGATATCGGTATCATCCCAATTAAAGGAAAAAATACTTAAAATGCAGGATAGTATTGAAAATTACAAGGAAGTAACCGAACAAATCATGGGAATATCCGAACAAACAAATCTTCTTGCTTTAAATGCATCCATAGAAGCAGCCAGAGCTGGAGAAGCCGGAAGAGGTTTTTCGGTGGTAGCAGAAGAAGTCAGAAAGCTGTCCGAAGAAACAAAGAATACAGTTCAGTCAACACAAAAAGACGAGAAGGAGCTTATTGAAAACATATCAAGCATCCTCTCCATATCCGGAACGCTGGATCAGAAGCTTCATAATATATATCAGGAAGTACTAAGTATTACGGCTGCAGTACAGGAAATAACAGCCAAGCACCAGGAGCTGGTCAGTACTGCAAACATGCTGCTTGAAGAGCAAAAATAGTAACAATAAAAAAACACATATTGCAGTGTACAGCTTCAAACAAGCATACACTGCGATATGTGTTTAATATTTTTCACTACTCATCCTGATCCCAGTTGTGGTAAACATTCTGAACGTCGTCCAGATCCTCAAGATACTCTACCAGCCTGTCCATGAATTCTATCTGCTTTGGGTCTGTTAGCTTTGTCATGGTCTGTGGAATCATACTTACTTCAGCTGAAACAAACTCGTATCCTTTCTTCTCAAGTGCTTCTCTTATCTGCGAAAAGTCATTTGGATCGGTCAGAATCTCAAAATATTCCTCCTCCGAGCTGAAATCCTCCGCTCCAACTTCAAGTGCTTCCATCATCAGGTCATCTTCATTTATATTTCCTGTCTTTTCAATCAGTATTACACCCTTTTTATCAAACATAAAGGAAACACAGCCCGATGTACCAAGGTTTCCGCCAAACTTATCAAAATAGTGTCTTACATCCCCTGCAGTCCTGTTCCTATTATCTGTCATAGCCTCAACAATAACGGCTACACCACCCGGTCCATAACCTTCGTACACTATTTCCTCATAATTGGCAGCATCTATATCTCCGGCAGCTTTTTTTATACTCCTGGCAATGGTATCATTAGGCATATTTGCGGCTTTTGCCTTTGCAATAACATCCTTAAGCTTTGAATTCGCCTCCGGGTCAGGCCCTCCCTGCTTTACTACGATGGCAATCTCTCTTCCCAGCTTTGTAAATAACTTACCCTTCTGAGCATCTGTTTTCTCTTTTTTATGCTTTATATTAGCCCATTTTGAATGCCCTGACATACAATAACCTCCTACATATATAAATTCTAAAGAGATCGAACTGTAAAATTAGATAAACTTGAAGAGTAAGCCATTTGAACCAAATAGGCTTAAGCGAATCATATGTCTATCTATATAGTTCGCTACCTCTAAATTATCGTCCCTATAAATTATAATATTAAAAGGGCAATATATAAAGTTATTTCACAATGTTTTTTATGAGTAACACAAAAATGTATTTACATATTT
This sequence comes from Bacillota bacterium, assembly GCA_049325575.1. GTDB lineage: Bacteria > Bacillota > Clostridia > Acetivibrionales > Acetivibrionaceae > JBMOLK01. Next base: position 12,786 of record JBMOLK010000295.1, read on the forward strand.
AACTATTTTGTATAAAATATGAATGGTATTTTATGTATCTAAGCCTATATTATTCTATACTGTATATACATTAAACTTTATCAATTTTATAGTAAGGGTTGATACGCTATGAGTAGTAAGCCTGTTTTTAATATATACATAAAAGTTATATCTTTTTCTCTACTTGCCGCATTAATAGTTACAAATGCAAGCCTGCTTTTATTAAGAAACATTATAGGCAGCAGCTATGATTTTAATGCGATTAGCGTTGTTTTATTTAACTTTCTTATAGGTGCCTCTCTGGCAGCAATATGCTTTGCCCTTATGTTATACGTTAATAAAAAGATAAACGAAATATCGGCATCAAACAAGCTTAAAAAAGAAGACATAAACCAACTGCTTCAAAATGAGATTAACGAGAAGAACAGGCTAATAGAGAATATCTCCTCTCTTTACGATAAGACCATAAAGTCCAGCAACCAGAAATCCGAGTTCTTTCACAACATGTCCCACGAGCTCAAGACACCCTTGACTGTAATTTTAGGAGCAATACAGCTTATTGAGCAAAGAGATGCTTGCGCCGGAGTTGAAAGAAGAAGATCCAGCAAGCAGCTTTCTATAATCAAGCAAAACTGCTACAGACTTTTGCGCCTTATTAACAATATCCTGGATCTAAGCCGCATAGAGTCGGGTTATATAAAAACAAATATGCTAAATTGCAATATAGTATATCTTGTTGAAGAGATAACTCAATCTGTAGTGCCATACGCAGAACAAAAAGGCTTACGGCTTGAATTTGATACTCTTGTAGAAGAAATAATTACAGCTGTGGATATTGATAAAATTGAAAGAATACTATTAAACCTTCTCTCAAATGCTATTAAGTTTACTAAACCGGGTGGTAATATTTCTGTGAAAATGTGTGCAAAGGATAACAATTATTTGATAATAGTGTCAGACACCGGAATAGGTATACCAAAAGATATGCTGGATAATATATTTGAGAGGTACAGTCAAGTCAACAGCTCTCTGACAAGGGAAATCGAAGGAAGCGGAATAGGACTTTCCATTGTAAAATCATTTGTTGATCTGCATGGAGGGAGTATAAGGGTTAAAAGTGAGCAGAATAAAGGAAGCGAGTTCCTGATTGAAATCCCTGTCAAGATTTGCAAGTCCGCCCCTAAGCAAAACCCACATACTGAAAATAGTCAAAATAAAATAATTGAGGCTATAAATATAGAATTTTCAGATATATACTCCATAGCCCCATAGATAACAATCTAACAATTAGTATTAAATTTTTATATAAAGCTATCTCAAAGCTACAAGAACACAAGCTTGAACTGCATTTAGTCCCTTTTCGCCTATGAAACTCATTATTTCATCATTGTAGGTTCCGGGCTGAAGCCATATGTTATCTATTCCAAGCTGTGCAGCTTCCTCAATAACACCCTTTCCTATCTTTGGTGCAACAACCATATCAATTACCTCCGGCACCTCTGGCAGAGATGATAAATTCTTGTAGCACTTATCGCCTTCAACCGTCTCATAGTTTGGATTTACGGGATATACTTTATACCCCTTTGATTTTAGCTTCTTAAATATCATATTCCCATACTTGTCAGGGTTCTCATTTGCACCTACCACGGCCCAAACTTTTTTTTCCAGCATTTTTTCTTCTTCCATAAACTCTCCTCCTGATACTATAGTATAAGCTTGCCTTTGGAATCCAGCGTGATATAGCTGTCATCCCCAGGCTGTATAATAGATCTTGCATTTGTTGTTTCGTTTATCAAATCAATAAAGCTTTCCATCTCATCTTCTGCAATAAATACTATTATCTCCACATCCTGCTCATATATTACATCCTTTATTATAAGGCCCTTTGAAATAAGCAGACTCTGCACTTTCCCGAACAAGGTATACTCAACAACCACCCTTACTTCCTTGCAAAGCTTCTTTACTATAATGCCGGCAGCTTCTATCCCAAGCGCCGCGCTTTTGCTGTATGCCCTTATAAGACCTGCAGCTCCAAGCAAGGTTCCTCCAAAATACCTGGTTATGACAACCGCCAGGTCCCTTACTTCCATTCTCTTAATGACTTCCAGAACCGGAAGGCCTGCAGTTCCAGAAGGCTCTCCATCATCACTGAACCTCTGTATAATATTATTTCCACCTATGTAGTAAGAATAAACGTTATGTGTGGCATCCCAATATTTTGACTTTAGCCCGTTTATAAACTCCAGGGCTTCCTCTTCCGTTGATACCGGTTTAACGGTTGCTATAAACCTGGATTTCTTTTCTTCAATTTCACAGACTGCAGAATTTAGAACAGTTTTATATTGTTTCTTCAACTTTACCACCTGTCATATTATAGAGATCGAACTGTAAAAGTAGATAAACAAGATGGGCCCGCCATTTGTATCAAATTAGCGGAGCGAATTATATGTTTATCTTTACAGTTCGTTATCTCTAGATTTAAATAACCGACACTCTCTATTCTAACATTTTTTGACCATTATTTATACTTATCCTATACCCTCCAGCCAAATAAATGAGTACATTCTTCTAAATTTAAAAATTTTAATGCATTGTTTACAGAAAATTCATATTAATTACGGTATAATAGTGGTAAGAAATTTTTTACGGAGAGGATTGAGTTATGAAGATAGTAAAAGAAGCTCTAAGCTGGATGGCTCATATAACTATTGCTGTAATATGCGGTTTAGTCCTTAATATATTTGTTTTACAACCAACCCAGGTTCAAGGGTCCTCCATGGAATCTACCTTGCATGAAAACGACAGGGTGATTATAAACAAGCTGATGCATACCTTCAGGTTCGAGCCTGATTATGGGGATATTGTTATTATTGACAGCCGCATCAACAGGCCGCGTACAATTAAGGATGATATAACAGACAGCCTTAAGTATAATGCAATAGCATATCTTATATCAGGGGATAAGGAAGAAATTTTTTGGATCAAAAGAGTTATAGGCAAGCCAGGAGACAAATTGGAGTTTAAGGAAGGAAAAGTATTCAGGAACGGAGCAGCATTAGAGGAACCCTACATAAAGGAGTCAATGCATTTTATTTCGGATGAACCGGTTACTGTGCCCGAAGGCCAGATATTCGTTATGGGAGATAATAGAAACCGCAGTCTGGACAGCCGACAGATCGGGTGCATCCCTATTGACCATGTAATAGGTAAATATATTTTCAAGTTTTGATAATAATTTAAAGTATAAAAAGAAGGGACCTTAACAGCCTGTTCAGCTTGTTACTGTCCCTCTTTATATTTATAATTAGTTGACTGAATGTACCAACTCTCTGTATTTTCTAAAGGATAAGTTAATTAATGACTTATCCTGATTAGGCTCAATAAGGTTTATTGCTTCTTCTACTTTAACAAAACTGCCGCATTTTAAATTTTTGTCCTCCGGTAAATTCTCACTTTCATTAAGGGATTTCATTATATACCATGTTGTTTTGTTGCAGAACGGACTTTGACGTGTAATACAAGAGCATTCATAGTTGGTTTGGCCTGCTGGAGATACTATTTCGGCCGGTACACCGGACTCTTCCCTGATTTTTTTTAAAGCAACCTCATTTGCAAGTTCTCCATCGTGCATCATCTCCCTTGGAAGTACCCACTCGTTCTTATCATTTTTGACAAGAAGTACTTTGTCCCCTGAGAATACTACTCCGCCCACAAAGTTTCGAACTAACATAATAAAAACCCCTTTCATATTTAGATTTGACACCTTTTTAACCAGGTGGTATGGATATATATAAAATTTGTCTCTAACTTAGCAAAATTTTCATATATATATATTATAATCCTATGATGGTAGTCTTTATTCGATTCTTTGTATAAATTATGGGCTATTATTCTATAGGGTGACTAGTTTTGAGCAATATACTCCTTTATAGGGTCCATTTTTATTTTTTTCATCACTGCCTTTACTTCAGTTCCAGACTCACCATGATTCTGCTCAATTATTTTGCCATTCTCATATATATAAGGTATTATCCAGCCTTCACGATATGGTATGAACAGCCTGACTTCTGTTTCATCCGCGGGTAATATCCCGGAAATACCCTTTAACAGTTCATCCAGTCCCTTTCCGGTAACAGCAGATACTTCAAACACCTTACCGTCAGGATTTGTTATTGGTGCTCTGGTACTATCCTTTAACATATCTACCTTGTTTAATGCCATTATAATGGGCTTGTTTACAGCTCCAAGACTATCTAAAATGCTGTTTACAACCTGAATCTGTTCCTGTGCTTCCTCACTTGTAACATCAACTACGTGAACCAGTAAGTCTGCATACACGGCTTCCTCAAGGGTCGATTTAAAAGCTTCTATAAGCTCGTGAGGCAGCTTCCTTATAAATCCTACCGTATCAATAAGGAGAGCTTCCCTTCCGTCCGGAAGCTTCAAGCTTCTTGTAGTCGGGTCCAGGGTTGCAAAAAGTTTGTTTTCGGCAAACACATCGGTATTGCACAATCTGTTCATAAGAGTAGATTTTCCTACGTTTGTATATCCTACCAGGGCTATTGTGGGCATGGAGCTTCTGTCCCTGCTTTCACGAAGGAAGCTTCTTCTCTTTTCCACATCGTTAAGCTGTGATTCAAGGAAGCTGATCCTTCTTCTTATATGCCTCCTGTCAACCTCCAGCTTCTTTTCTCCCGGCCCCCTGGTTCCTATACCCCCACCAAGCCGTGAAAGTTGATTGCCAAGGCCTATTAATCTTGAAACTCTATAATTCAGCTGTGCCAGCTCTACCTGGAGCTTACCTTCCCTTGAACGTGCCCTTTGGGCAAATATGTCCAAAATCAGGCTTGTTCTGTCTATTACCTTTACACCTACTACCTCTTCAATATTTCTGACCTGTGCTCCTGAAAGCTCATCATCAAAAATTATCAAGTTGGCATCTATGGCCTGACGGATAAGAGCAAGCTCTTCAACCTTTCCTCTGCCTATATAAAAAGCAGGATCCTTTACAGGCCTTTTTTGAAGTACCTTTTCCAAAACAACAGCACCCGCTGTGGAAGCCAGTTCTTCCAGCTCGTCTAGTGATCTCTCTCCTATACTTCTGCCTCCTATCATGCTTTGAGAGGAGGTGGTAAGTCCTACAAGTATGGCTCTTTCCACATCACCTTCATTGATATATACAGCCGACGACTTAAGCTTATCCATATCAAGTATCATGTCCCAAAGACAGTTTATCCTTTTATCACCATCATGAAAAGGCCCGTATACGTCTGATTTGCTGAATTCTCCCTTATCATCCCTCTTTGGAATTGCAGCATAAATCTCCGTCACCTTTCCATCCTTTGCACCAACTGCTACCATGGCATCCAATCTCAAATTTACCAGGGAGTTGATATCTACCAGCGATACCATTCCTTCTCCATTGGGATGGGTATGGATACACCTTATTCCTGACAGCTTTGATGAATTTCTCCTGCCTTCAACCTCTGGAAGTGAGACTGTGCTGCTGTCACCTATGCTTACATCTATAATATTTCCTTTTCTATTAACATATACGGCTATCTCACGGTTGATCTTTCCTGTCAAATCCGCCATTTTTGCAGACAGCTCCATGGGAAGAAAATCATCCTTTGAAACCTGTATGTCAAAGAGCCCCTCTATTTCCGTGAGGAGTGAAGCTCTTAACGATTCTATATTTCCTTTAATATTAATACTATCCACCTCTATCTTAAGATTCTTTAAACAGAACATACTCTTTTGTTTATATTATATAGTAAATATATCGAATACACTATAGTCAAAAAATCTCATGCCCTTCACTTTAGGGTCTCCACAAACCACTTGTCATCGTCCAAAAAAAGGTATACTTCCTTGCCCTTTATCCTGCACCTGTACCTTATGCCTCTTCCTCCCGCCTTTAAGGATGCGGCTTTTGTTATATCAATAACTCTGTCAACACTAAACCTGCGCCCATCCTGCCATACTATTTCCAAGGGAATCTTTTCCCCCTGACTGGTAAATTGCACAATAACATCTATAAATACTTTACCCATAAATCTTACCACCTGCATCATATTACTTGGGGTGCATTTTATACATTTGAAAAAAATTATGTACCCTATTACTTGGTACCACCATGTCAATTTGCTTCAACTAGCGGGCATCATCAGCCATTCCTAAAATAAGAGACAGGGAAAATAACATTGTCATGAGCAGGGTCGGCATTCAGCCGGTCATCCTCAAGCATAAGGGCACGCTGAACCGAATAGTGCCCAAAACGCTCTCTTATTTTATCTACACAAGCATCAATAAGCTCAAGCTTTTGCCTTTTGCTTTCATCCAGGAATAAAGACAGCTGCGTATATGTACCACCTACTATAAGGTCTGTCACCCTTACCCCTAAAGCCCTTATATTTTTGGACCAATCCCATGATTTTAAGAATATCTCAAAGGACTTTTGGGCAATCTCTGATGTAGCATATGTATGGCACTCAAGCTGTCCCTGCCTGTCTATACCTTTAAGGTCTGTATCTTTTATGCTTATCTGCACAGTCTTACCCTTAAGATTATGCCTCCTTAACCTTTCCCCTACGCTCTCCGAAAGTACATATATCAAAATTTTAACGTCCTCCTTTGATATCAAATCTCTTGGGGTTGTGAGAGAGTTGCCTATACCCTTTACCGACCCCTCATAATCCATTTTGGCAACAGGGCTAAAGTCATAGCCGTTTGCAAAATTCCACAAGGTGCTGCCCCATTTACCCATTTGCCTTACTAAAAAACTTGGAGAACACTCCGCCAGATCCCCAATAGTAAATATAGACAAGCTGTTTAGCTTCCTTCTGGTTGCCCGGCCCACATAAAGAAGCTCTCCCACCGGAAGTCTCCATACTTTCTCCCTGAAGTTATCTTCTGTAATGACCGTCACTGCATCAGGTTTTCTCATATCTGAGCCAAGCTTTGCAAAAATTTTATTATAGCTTACACCTATAGATACAGTTACACCCAGCTCTTCTTTTATCCTCTTTCTTATTTCCTCTGCTATTTTAGGCCCTTCTCCGAAAAGCAGGGAGCTTTCGCTGACATCCATCCAGCATTCGTCTATGCCGAAGGACTCTATCCTGTCGGTATAATACTGATAAATCTCCCGGGCATACTTTGAAAACTTAAGATACAATGAATAGTTGGGATTAACCGTAACAAGGCCGGGACACTTGCTCCTTGCCTCCCACGTAGCCTCACCCGTCCTGACGCCATACTTTTTTGCTATATAGTTTTTGGCAAGAACTATACCGTGTCTGTCCTCTGCACACCCACATACAGCAACAGGCTTGTTCCGGAGCTCCGGGTTGTAAAGGCATTCCACACTGGCATAGAAATTATTAAGGTCGCAGTGAAGAATTACTTTATTCATAAAACCACCTTCTTAAATCGAACATATGTTCGTAATTATATTATAAGGCAGGCAAATTTTATTGTAAAGGCCAATTTTTTATTGTATCAATTCTTGAATAGATTTGGCATACTATATTATAATTATATTAAGTGCTGGAAAATAAATGTTTTTAAAGTAAGCGCAGGTTGTGAAGTATGGATCATAAAACAGGATGCCTTATAATACATGGTTTTTGCGGAAACACAAGTGAGATAGAAACTCTAAGCCGCTATCTGTCAGATAAGGGCTTTATAACACTCTGTCCCGTGCTAAAAGGCCATACAGGGGACAGGAGGGCATTATCCCGGTCAAATTACAAGGACTGGATAAGTTCCGCCGAAGAAGGCCTCAAATACCTTCTTAAAGATTGCCATAAAGTTGTTATAATAGGGTTTTCCATGGGTGGACTTATTGCCGCAGATCTTGCTCTTAGATATAAGGTCCTTGGGATGGTTACACTTAATACACCAATATATTACTGGGATATTGGAAGAGTCTTTCGCAACATTATAAACGATTTAAAATCAAAGAATTTTTCCAATGTAAAACGGTATAAAAGTTCTATCTTCCGTACACCTTTCCCGGCATTGATCAATTTTAGAATCCTCCTTCAAAAAGCAAGACCAAAGCTAAGAAAAGTCAGCTGTCCCATATTTATAGCCCAGGGCCTGCTTGATGATGCAGTCCGCTATCAAAGTGCAGATTATATATTTAAATACACATCCTCCCAAAGGAAAACCGTTAAGTACTATAAAAATTCAAATCATCTTATATGCCTTGGTACTGACAGCAGCCAACTTTTCAGTGATATAGAAAACTTCCTAAGGGATATTGAGAAATAAGAATAACCGCTACTACTTATATAACCCTTTTTTTATTTCCAATAATACCAAACTCCCTTCCCACATCCTCCAAAGCATTTAACGTCTTATCCAGATGTTCTCTTGTATGGCATGACATCACACTCATTCTGATCCTGGAAAGCCTTTTAGGTACTGCAGGATATAAAACAGGATTTACGTAAATATCCAACTCATGAAGACGTCTGCACATTTCCCTTACTTTGTAATCGTTTCCTATTATTATTGGAAATATTGCGGTCTCAGAGCTGCCCATATAAAACTTGAGGTCCTTAAGCCTTTTCCTGAAATAATTTATATTTTCCCACAATTTCTCTTTATGTGAAGGCTCACTTTCAATTACATTTATTGCTTCAATCAAGGATGCAGCAACCTGGGGAGTCATGGCAGTAGAAAACATATAGGGTCTTGAATAAAAACTAAGAAGCTCAACCAGTTCTTTTTTTGAAGCAATAAATCCTCCAACCCCTCCTAAGGCTTTCGAAAATGTTCCTGCCACTATATCCACCTTGCCTTCGACGCCGCAGTGTTCCGGTGTCCCTCTGCCGTTTTTTCCTATGACACCTGTGGCGTGGGCTTCATCTACCATAACATATGCCTCGTAGTGCCCTGCTATATCTACTATCCTGTCAAGAGGGGCTATATCACCATCCATTGAGTATACACCGTCAACTACAACAAGCTTGGTTCTGTATTTGTCCTTTACCCTTTTTAGGGTGTTTTCCAGGTAATCTGTATCATTGTGTTTAAAATACTTTATATTGGTGTTTTTGCACCCGTCAATAATGCTTGCGTGTACCAGCATATCAAGAACAGCCACATCTTCTTCCTGAAGCAGTGAAAGGAGAGTCCCTGCATTGGACCCGAAACCGGAAGTATATATAATTGCCGCCTCGCATCCTTTAAACCTTGCAATTTTTTCCTCAAGTTCAATATGTATATCCAGTGTTCCACCCAGGAGGGGTACACTTCCTGCTCCCGCCCCATACTTTTCAAGAGCCTCTCTTCCCGCTTTTACCACCCTTGGATGCCTGGTTAGATTCAAATAGTCATTTGAAGCCAGGTAAATCATTTCCCTTATGTTGCCGGTATACCTGTCTATAACTCTTCTTACAGGACCTGATCCATCAATGGCTACTCTCTTATACTGCATATGATGCTTACTTGTAAAATCCTCCAGAAATTCATGGTATTTTCCCGCTCTTCCCATAATATCAAGGTCCGGTGTATGCAAAAAGTCAGCCATGCTTAAGTTAGTTGAGTCCATTTTTCCCCTCCAAAGCATTACACAAGTAATAGAGAAACCTGATAAGCCTTGTATCCATATCAAGTTAGCAAAGTAAAATATGTATTTCTTATACTATAGTTTATTCAAACTCTAAAAACTTAGAATTTAAATTCTAAGGCATAAGCAGGACTTTTATCGACTTGTACTTTCCTTTTCCTGCTGCAGTCTCTATAGCCTGCCTGTAATCTTCAAGACTAAAAACATGGGTTATCAAGGGTGAAGTGTCTATTTTACCTGAAGAAAGCATATCAAGTCCTATCCTGAAAGTTCTCTCCCTTATACCGTTAAAGTCATCCGACCCGTAGCAGTATGTACCTTTTAAGTTTATCTCCTTAAACCACACCAGCGTCCAGTCCATGCTTATGTTGGCAGCAAGTCCTACAAGTACTAGCGTACCTCCCGATCTAATGAATCTTACCGAATCCCGTATACTTCTTTGGGAGCCTGCGCAGTCAAATACCTTGTCATATCCTCCGATGATATACTTCTCTCCCAGCATGGGCTTATACACTCTTCCCCCTGTCACCTTTGCCACTTCTTCCTCCATGCTCATATCATTTGAGTAAATCACATGGTCCGCTCCATATTTTTTTGCGAGCTCCCCTTGAAACATGTGGCGGGCAACAACGGATATATATGCCCTAGACCCCATTGCTCTTAGCACCGCTACTGCCAGAAGACCTATAATCCCCATACCTATTATAAGAACCTTCTCATTATCCTTAGGAAGGCTTCCGAGTACAGGATGAATGGCTGAACATAAGGGGTCTGTCAGAACTGCCTGCTCATCACTTAGACTATCGGGTACTTTAAAAAGCTGTGAACTGTGTGCAGTGTAGTACTCCCCCCAACTGCCCCCCGTATCCCCGCAGGTTCCCATCATAGTTCCGGCTTCAAGTCTACCCCTTGAAAAATTGCTGCAAAGGTTTGTGTCTCCTTTCAGGCAGCTAGGGCACTTATTAAGACCTCTTGACTCACAGGAAAGAATACTGTCCGCTACAACCCGGTCTCCTACTTCAAATCCTTTAACAGCTTTGCCTTTTTCCACGATTACTCCCACATTTTCATGGCCTATTACGAACTTCTTTGATACAAAGGGAGAAAGAGTTGGAGTATCATGGAGGAACACGAGATTTATATCACTGCCGCATATTCCTCCGTAAGTAGTCCTGATCTTGACCCAGTCCTCACCCGGAAGCTTTGGTTCACTTATGTTTTCAAGCCTTACACATGATAGCCCCCCATAATGAAGCTTTTTATTTATTTTACCTGCCGACAGGGTAAATAGATATCTTAAAAGTCCGGCATCAAAGGTCACTGCTTTCATGAATAAAGCCCCTCTTCCCTATTACAACAATCTACATTTTACCATTATATGCCACTAAAATTAGAATATTCATGTCCTGCACTTTTTTACACTACAAAAGTGTACTCAAAATTTTATTAATTTTTTAATTTTTTTGCATAATACCCCCAAAAAAAATTTGATTTTTTTCGAATATATTTATTGCAAGATTTTGAGTACAACTTTTAGGTATATGTATAAAGTAAAAAGTAATATTACTTAAGTATTTTATATGCAGTTTTACTTTTTTATCAAACAAATTACAAGGAGGCATTAAGATGAAAAAAGTATTGTGTTTGGTTCTGTCAGTATTATTGGTTCTAACCTCCAGCTCCTTTGTTTTTGCCGAAGGACATGGTAATTCGAAAGAAAAGCAGCGAAGAGGAGATGTACAGCGGGAACAAGTATCAGAAAAAAACGAGAAAAAGAAAGTACATAGCGAAAAAGAAAAAAGGAAAGAAGAAATAAGGAAAAAAGTTCAGGAAAAGAGAAGAAATAAGGACAATTCAATTCCTGTATTTGTAAAGGGCAAGGATGTTAAATTTGATGTTCCTCCTGTAGTTAAGGGTGGCAGGACCCTTATCCCGGTAAGGGCTGTAACAAACGCACTGGGCGCTGATGTTGAATGGGATGCAGAAACAAAAACCATTACAGTGTCAAAGGCTGTTTACAGTTCGGTATACGGTGCAACAACCACTGTAATAGAAATAAAATTGGACAGTGATATCGTACTGGTAAACGGTAAGGAAGTCAAAATCGATGTGCCTGCACAGTTGGTAAACAACAGGACAATGGTTCCTATAAGATTTATCGCCCAGACACTTGAGCAGAAGGTTGAATGGGATTCTGAAACAGGTGCAGTTTCAATTGAAGAAGAAGAAATAACTGTAAGCATAGAAGTTCAAATTAAAGAGTTTGGTAAAAAGCTTAAAGAAAAACATAAGGATAAGCATGTCAAAAAAGCAATAATGAAAAAACTGGTGGAGTTAAAGAAGAAAAATAAAGATGATTCAATTCCTGTATTTGCAAACGGTGAAGATGTCAAGTTTGATGTTCCTCCTGTAATTAAAGGCGGCAGGACACTTATACCGGTAAGGGCTGTTACTAAAGCTTTAGGTGCCGATGTAGACTGGAATCCGGAAACAAAAACAGTTACAGTTACAAAGGCTGTTTACAGCTCCGTATATGGTGAAACAACTACGGTTATAGAAATCAATCTGGATAGTGATATCGTGCTGGTAAACGGTGAAGAAGTCAAAATCGATGTGCCTGCACAAATGGTAAACAACAGAACAATGGTTCCTATAAGATTTATCGCTATTGTTTTAAATAAAAAGGTTGAATGGGATGCAGAAATTGGTGCAGTTATAATCGAAGAAGAGTAGTTTCAAGACCACGTACTCCCACTATTACCCGGGCCAACACTTCTTACCCACCTTTTTGGGCCCGGGTAATAAATATAAAACTTATATAAAAATAAAAGTATTGTCAATAAGAGAGCATATGCATAAGGCCTTTTTTCCCCTTAATTATATGCTCTCTTTTATTTTCCTATGTAAATAGTGCTTTTTAACATAACAAATTTCCCGTCATTCATAATGTTAAAAATGCACTTCCTATGTTGGTGCCTCGCATGCTCTAGAAAAGAATTACGTTATGAGGCACCATTTACCGTACTCCGGTGGAGCCAAAGCCACCTCCACGGTTCTTTCCTATTCCCTTTACCGAATCCACCATGGTAAACTTTATTTTGGGAACTACCTGGAGCACTATCTGTGCTACTCTATCACCTTTATTTATTTTATAGGTCCCTTTTCTGTTTCCCTTGGCATTGATGGACAGAATCTCATTTTCATCGGACGCAGCCGAAGTATTTGTCATAATTATCCCCAGTTCATCCCTGTATCCGCTGTCTATTGTACCGGGCGAGTTGGAAAGCCTTAGGGGTGTTTTAAATGAAATCCCGCTTCTTGGCCTCACTTGAATTTCGTATCCCTCCGGAACAGCCAGCTTAAGTCCTGTCGGAATTATTACAGTTTCTCCAGGACTTATGACTACATCCTCCGCAGCACAGACATCCATACCTGCATCCCCCTCCCTGGCATAGGCCGGAATTGTCGCACCTTCCCTGCAGACCTCTAAAAATACCTCAACATCATTTGACATTTTGTACACCTCCAAATAGTGCTTTTAGCATGTAAAAATTATACACCTCTTAAAAAGTGCCCTTTTGTAAACCCTTTTTCTTTTATCTTATCTATTAAATCTTTATAATCTGCCAAAGCCTTTATATCATTATTCATAAAGCTCCTGTGCATGTCCACTATTTGCTTTACTTCGTGGGGCTTCTCATCTGTAAAACCAAGCCTTAGCATATCTATACCCGACGACTTTAATTTGCCGGTACTATCCGCAAGGAGTAGTACATTTGCATTAAAGATGGTACTTCTACAGTCTATCCTGTCGCACACAACTGGAAACTCCATGTTCATCCTGTCTTTAAGCGTGAAATCACCTTTACTGCACACTGCACTGCACTTTGAGTTTTCACCGAAGTTACCCGCAACACTTCCGACAGGACAGTACTCGCTTGTCATCAGCGGTATTCTTCCATAGACCATTACTTCTTTTGTAAGTCCCGGAATTTCTTTTAAGGCTTTTATCTGGTTCAAATTAAGCTCCGGGGATAGGGTAACACCGTTAAATCCCAGGTCTTTTAACACCCCCATGGAACTGCTGTTAAATATGTTCAGGGAATAATCGCCCATTATGCTGATACCGGAATATGCCCTGGCATACTCTAAAGATCCCAGATTGCCGATTATAAGACCGTCTATACCAAGTTCTACAACGTCATTAAGCCCGAATTTAATCAAGGTGTCATAGTTTCCCCTTGTTATGGGAGGAATAAGTACAAAAATCTCCGTATCTCTTCCTTTGAGGGATGAAACTATCTCTTCACCCTTACCTTTTAAAAACATGCCAAAAGGGAGATACAGCCTGTCTACATCCAGGTTCTCAATACTGCATCCCTCTATAGGCTTGTAGAAATATGCCGAAATCTTTAATTTCCTTTCCTTATTTCGACCATTTCCCGGGAAATGTTCCAGGACTTCTATTTTTTCATCCCAATTATCCGGTTTTCTGCGGGTGTAGCGCGATGCCCTAGTCTTCTCAAGCTGTTCCAGTGCTTTACGTCTAACATTGTTTATCTCACTTACGGGTATTGAAAGGTTATTCCCCAGACCAATGTTTACTTCACTAAATTCAAAGGCAGTCTGCCCTGTCTTTCTGATCTGATCTAAAATCCTTTCTTCGGTTAGTGGTCTGTTTACTGCCTCTTCGGGCATATACGAACCTTTGACTTCAGCTTCATTTCCCAAATCATCCTTTACTTTCAAAAACACTGGTTCCCCATGCCTTATTGTAATATTTCCCTGGATAAATATTTTTCTGGCAGGCTTTCCTGAAAAAGTCTCCCTTGCAATAGCATTAAGCTTCCTGTCGGAGGTCTTGTATACCTTATTTCCACGGGATATCCTTCCTTTAACATTTCCTATTGCTGCCGCTTCAAAGGGTCCGGCTTCACTGACATTTTTTCCGTTTATTTTAATGGCTGTCACAATGGTTCCCGGGCTTTCATCCTCACCATTCCAGATCTCTATTCCATCCCCCATTGAAAGTTCTTCTTCAAGTTTTAGCTTAAGAGTACCGGAGGCTCTATCGTAGGAAATGACTTCACCCAGGTATATGCCCCAGTTCTTTGGCTTTTCATAGCTCATCATGTCCCTGCCGGACTTACCCCTAAAGTATCCCTTTGAAAATCCGCCCCTGTTAAATGCCTGTGCCAGCACCTTCTTATCCTTTTCTTCTATTGACTCATTGTATCTGCCTGTATTCTCCAATACTTTATCAAGGTATTTTCTATATGTCCCTACTACAGCAGCAACATATTCAGGATTCTTCATTCTTCCTTCTATCTTTAGCGATTTTACTCCGCTATCTACAATTTCATCTAAAATATCAATAGTACACAAATCCTTTGGGCTTAGAAGGTATGACTTGCCTCTAAGGTCAGCCTTTTGATTTTTAGAATATTTGTCTATAAATTGATAAGGCAGTCTGCAGGGCTGGGCACACTTGCCCCTGTTGCCGCTTCTTCCGCCAATAATGCTGCTCATAAGGCATTGGCCCGAATAGGATATGCATAGGGCCCCATGAATAAAAACCTCTATTTCAAGCATGGTATTTTGGGCTATATACTTTATTTCATCAATGGATAGTTCTCTAGCAAGAACAACCCTTTCAAACCCTAATTCTTCAAGAACCCTGACGCCTTCCAGGTTGTATGTGGTCATCTGGGTGCTAGCATGAAGGGGCAAGTCAGGAATCAGATTCTTTACAAGTCCTGCAAAGCCTATATCCTGAACAATGACGCCATCAATACCGGCAAGATATGCATCCTGTAAAAAGTCCAATGCTTCGGAAAGTTCACTGTCGGACATTAGAGTATTCATTGTAAGGTAAACACTTACATTTCTTATATGTGCATATTGTATGGCTTCTTTTAGCTTATCCAAATCAAAATTTGAAGCAAACTGCCTTGCGCTAAACAGTCTTCCCCCCAGGTAAACAGCATCTGCCCCGTTCTCAACGGCAGCCAAAAACGCATCCCAGTCCCCGCAGGGTGCAAGTAACTCCGCTCTGTTATTCTTTGTCATAAATCCCCTCTGTATAAAGTCTTGTAATCTCTAAAATATGCTGCTTCCATATTCCTGTGCTCTTATTTTATGTCTAAATTGCTGCCAGAATATTTATCAAAAATCTTAAGTACTGACGGCATAATATCTATCAAAGACTCAACCTTTATATCACAGCCTTTTGGTATATCTCCCAAAATTATTGTAGGCACCTTGTTAAAGGTGTGTGTCTTAACAGTTACGTCTTCTATATTTCCATGGTCGCTTGTAATATATATTATATCCTTTTTAGGATCATAAAGATTCGAAAGCTCTCCCAAAAAAGCATCCAAAAGTTCAATCTCTTCAACAGCCAGATTCATATCCATCTTGTGACCGATTATGTCTGTCATAAAATGTTCAAACAGTGTAAAATCGAATTCCCTGCTTATTTTATACAGCCTTCTTGCTGCCTCCTTAGGTGTAATAGTATCTTTTGCATAACCGCCTTCTACAAGGATCTTGCCGGTAATATCATGGTATATCCCGTCTTGGGCTAAATAATCTTCTACAATTCTAAGGTTAAAGCCGCAGGAAAGCGTCATCACTGTAGTGACAGAAGGACGGTATTTTCTTTCTTTAGGGTCCATAATCCTGCTGATGTACTCAGTTCTATAGACATTTGAATTGGTTACTTTAAGTCCCCTCTTTAGAAGCTCCTTAAAAAGGTTGTTTTGGTTTATTATTTTCTTTAATGTAACAGTAGGCTGCCCGTGTAAATGCCTTCCTAATACTTTTGATGCATTTACTCCTGTAAAAATAGCAGTCTGCCCGCTTGCGCTCTGTGGAAGACCCGGTACATCCAGGCATGCATCGGTAGGCATTAGATTAAATTCTTTTAAAATGTAGTCAAGATTTGGTGTTTTTGCTGCTGCAATTGGATTTACTGTCCTGTCATTCACACCCAGACCAAATCCATCAATAAATAAAAACAACATTCTCATATTTATCACCGTATATATATTTTACTTCATCATTATATATTATATATTAACATAAAAATGTTTACACAAACGGGACATAAAAAAAGCGCCTTTGCGCCAGTTTTATCATATTATCTTCATAAATATTGAGATTACTCTCTAATGTAAGGCATAGTCTACTATACCCTGGCTTTTGTGGCTTTATCCAGTGAATTCCTTACTTCATTCAGCTCTGCTTCCCTTTTTGCCAGCTCAAGCTGATAGTTTGTATTCTTATTGCTGACTATTGCATTCTCATTAGCCAGTCTGCGATTTTCTTCCCTAAGCCTTTCAATCTCTTCCTTTAAGTCTTTTACTTCCTTACTTAAGCTGATAACACTTTCATGTGCCTTGAAATAATCGTCGGCAACATTAATAGCACTAAGCACTGATGCCATTGATGTGCTGAGCTTGTTATTGGTTCTCATGATTGCATTCATTTTCTTATCTATATACAATGCAACCTTTTGTATATACTCCTCTGACTCAACACCTACCAATGTGTAGTCTTTTCCGGCTATTCTGACGTCCACCTTATTCTTGCCCGTCATAAGTATCAGCTCCTTTGTACATTACAAACTCCACCCTGAACACCATTTATTATCTATAGAGATCGAACTGTAAAAGTAGATAAACAAGATAGGCAAGCCATTTGTATCAAATTAGCGGAGCGAATTATATGTTTATCTTTACAGTTCGTTATCTCTAAATAAAGAGACACATTTTTTAATATTATACTATATTTCGGCATAAAAATCATTTATTTTTAGCTAATACCTGATAAAATTATATGAGAATATTCTGGTATTTCTCTTCTCTTTATTTATGCCAAAATATTGTTCAACTTTATTATAATATTAATTATAAAATTTTCCAAATATTTTTAATGGCATTGGTGTATATAAGGTATTGTGTGTAAATTTAGGGGGGCCGATTTGATTACCAGCCCCCTAAATAAACCTACAACTCTTTTATCGCATTACTTAGAACTATACTGGAATTCCAAGTACTCTTCTCTTTAATATTGTATAGTCGGTTGAGTTGATAAGTCCATCATTATTCATGTCAGCATTATAAGGTGTAACAAGGATACCTGATGGAAGCGGTATTTTAAGGATATATCTCTTCAACAGTGTAACATCAGTGGAATTTATTGCAGCATCTCCATTTATGTCACCCTTATATGGAGGAGGTGGAAACGGAGGACTATATACTTCATTCGGGAAATAAGTAGCTATAACACCCATTGCAAGAGCTGTATCAACTTGGGCCCAGAATCTGTGGTAGTTCATTACAGGAGCTTCTTTCTTAACCCATGCATCATATACCTTCTGGTAGTCAGGGTCTTGTTTGTATTTTGTACGGATGTCTATGAACTTAATTCCAGGTTGGATCTTGTCGCCGTTAGGCATAGTTCCACTCCATCCATCTGGAACGTATACTTCCTGATCAAAGAAACGGCTGTAGTCTCCACGTGCTTCTACTGAAACTATACCCTTTCCTTCTGAACAGTAGTAGTTGTACCAGATAGCGTCAACCAATTTCTTAGCTATATTTAATGATTCCTGATCAAATGTTGCCCATTTCTTTGTAGCTGCTGCATAAGTTGCAAGTGCATTTGCCAATGATCCTGCAACACCAATGTCCTGACCTCTTGAAGTAACTGTTACATGGAGGTTTGGATTGCCTGTGTATGTTCCATTCCATGTATCAGGCTGTCCATCCCAGTCTATACCGCCTGGTATTGAGAAGTTGCCATTTTCAAATCTAACTTCCTTCTTAACCCATGATATCCATTTGTCCATAAGGTCTTTAGACATTTGGTCTCCGGATTCAAGGTAGAGTTCAGCTATACGCTGCATTGACCATGCCTGGAATCCAAACCATGTGTTACTGCCTGGATCTTCATATACAGGGTTTTCAACATATGCCATTCCGTAGAATGTTGATGTTCCTACAGGATATTTTTCATATCTTCCGTTCCATGAGTTGGTAGCTCCACCAGCTATAGCACCTTCTGCTGACTGTAACCATCTGTAGAACTCTACCTGTCTCTTTAAGCTTGCTGTCCAGTCTTTCTTACCATTTGCTGATTTTGGAGCAAATGCAGGGTCATTTACCATTACCCATGCCTGCATTGGGTTCTGATATCCAAAGTGGTTGTGGCTTGCGCCGATCTTCCATGCCCATGAACTTCCTATACCGCCACCCCATGATGTATACCATGCCAAGAGGTAGTGTGCACTGTCATAACCTGTACCAGGTGTCTTACCTTGTGCACCTATCTTCATGAAGTACTTGTCAAACATGTTGTATCTTAAGAAGTCACCAGCTTTAGTTGCTTTTGTTATAAGAGGAGCAACTACTGTTCCTTTACCCTGTGCTTTAGCCCATTTGTTTGCCCAGTACATTGCCTGTACACCACGAGCATCTGCGTCAGGAGCGTTTGTATAACGCCATTGTCTTGAATATGACTGGTCTTTTGTGAAAAGATCAAGGAATCCGTTTGGTCCACCATGCTTGAACTCTTCTATTGATGGATGAGGAATTGTTTCCCAGGTTGATTCCTGTACTCCTCTTTGGAATGTGTTGATAAATGTAGCTGTAGTTCCTGTACCGAATCCATACCAGTTATCAACGTCCATGAGCCAGTGCATTGTGTACATGTTTGGACCATATGCTGCTGTCAAGTCAGTGTGTATAGGGTCGCTACCTACTGTTGTTCCTGTGAAGTCCAACTGGGAAGGATAATTATCTGGAAGTTCCCATTCTGGAGCATATGTAGCAGGTTTGTTTGGTGTGTACATTGACATACCAGGCTGCTCTGTGCTTTCAGGAATCATCCATTTTTCAGTGATTTCCCATGCTTTTGCAAGTGGAGCCCAATCACCTGAAAATTGACCATACATTGCTTCAAGCCACATATAGTAACTGAAAGCTTCACTTGTTGTAACGTGACCTAAGTCAGGTGCTTCAACAAGCAATGTTTCGATTGAGTGATAAGGGATTCCCTCATCTGCACTAAAATATCCGTGTGCAGGGTTTTTAATTTTTTCATAAAAATCCATAAACAGATCCTTATATGGTGTTCCTCTTGATGTAGGTGCCTTTGTAGGTCCAGCTGCAAATGCTGTAGCAGGCACCATTAGGGATACTAGTAAAGCAACTACCAATAAGATTGAAATTCTACCCTTAATCATCCTTTCCTACTCCCCTTTCACTTCGCATTATTTCTCTTCTTAGTAATATTATGTAAGTTATGTTGTTAAGAAAGGACCGGCTATTATCACCGGTCCTATAATTAAATTTATTATCTTTTATAATGTTACCTGAAATTATACTGGAATTCCAAGTACTTTTCTCTTTAAGATTGTGTAGTCAGTTGAGTTAATAAGTCCGTCATTATTCATATCTGCATTTTCAAGTGTAACATTTACACCAGCAGGAAGTGTAATCTTAAGGATATATCTCTTCATCAATGTTACGTCAGTTGAATTTACTAGCTTATCACTATTTAAGTCACCCTTTATTGCGTCGGTAACAATACCGCCCTGATATGTTTCGTTCGGGAAGTAAGTAGCTATAACACCCATTGCAAGAGCTGTATCAACTTGAGCCCAGAATCTGTGGTAGTTCATTACAGGAGCTTCTTTCTTAACCCATGCATCATATACCTTCTGGTAGTCAGGGTCTTGTTTGTATTTTGTACGGATGTCTATGAACTTAACTCCAGGTTGGATCTTGTCACCGTTAGGCATAGTTCCGCTCCAGCCATTAGGAACAAATACTTCCTGATCAAAGAAACGGCTGTAGTCTCCACGTGCTTCTACTGAAACTATACCCCTTTCATCTGAAGAGTAGTAGTTGTACCAGATAGCATCAACCAATTTCTTAGCGATGTCTAATGATTCCTGGTCAAATGTTGCCCATTTCTTTGTAGCTGCTGCATAAGTTGCAAGTGCATTTGCCAATGATCCTGCAACACCAATGTCCTGACCTCTTGAAGTAACTGTTACATGGAGGTTTGGATTGCCTGTGTATGTTCCATTCCATGTATCAGGCTGTCCATCCCAGTCTATACCGCCTGGTATTGAGAAGTTGCCATTTTCAAATCTAACTTCCTTCTTAACCCATGATATCCATTTGTCCATAAGGTCTTTAGACATTTGGTCTCCGGATTCAAGGTAGAGTTCAGCTATACGCTGCATTGACCATGCCTGGAATCCAAACCATGTGTTACTGCCTGGATCTTCATATACAGGGTTTTCAACATATGCCATTCCGTAGAATGTTGATGTTCCTACAGGATATTTTTCATATCTTCCGTTCCATGAGTTGGTAGCTCCACCAGCTATAGCACCTTCTGCTGACTGTAACCATCTGTAGAACTCTACCTGTCTCTTTAAGCTTGCTGTCCAGTCTTTCTTACCATTTGCTGATTTTGGAGCAAATGCAGGGTCATTTACCATTACCCATGCCTGCATTGGGTTCTGATATCCAAAGTGGTTGTGGCTTGCGCCGATCTTCCATGCCCATGAACTTCCTATACCGCCACCCCATGATGTATACCATGCCAAGAGGTAGTGTGCACTGTCATAACCTGTACCAGGTGTCTTACCTTGTGCACCTATCTTCATGAAGTACTTGTCAAACATGTTGTATCTTAAGAAGTCACCAGCTTTAGTTGCTTTTGTTATAAGAGGAGCAACTACTGTTCCTTTACCCTGTGCTTTAGCCCATTTGTTTGCCCAGTACATTGCCTGTACACCACGAGCATCTGCGTCAGGAGCGTTTGTATAACGCCATTGTCTTGAATATGACTGGTCTTTTGTGAAAAGATCAAGGAATCCGTTTGGTCCACCATGCTTGAACTCTTCTATTGATGGATGAGGAATTGTTTCCCAGGTTGATTCCTGTACTCCTCTTTGGAATGTGTTGATAAATGTAGCTGTAGTTCCTGTACCGAATCCATACCAGTTATCAACGTCCATGAGCCAGTGCATTGTGTACATGTTTGGACCATATGCTGCTGTCAAGTCAGTGTGTATAGGGTCGCTACCTACTGTTGTTCCTGTGAAGTCCAACTGGGAAGGATAATTATCTGGAAGTTCCCATTCTGGAGCATATGTAGCAGGTTTGTTTGGTGTGTACATTGACATACCAGGCTGCTCTGTGCTTTCAGGAATCATCCATTTTTCAGTGATTTCCCATGCTTTTGCAAGTGGAGCCCAATCACCTGAAAATTGACCATACATTGCTTCAAGCCACATATAGTAACTGAAGGCTTCACTTGTTGTAACGTGACCTAAGTCAGGTGCTTCAACAAGCAATTTTTCGACTGAGTGATAAGGGATTCCCTCATCTGCACTAAAATATCCGCTTGCAGGGTTTTTAATTTTTCCGTAAAAGTCCATAAACAGATCCTTATACGATGTTCCTTTTGCTGTAGGCGCTTTTATAGGTCCAGCTGCAAATACTGCAACAGGCGCCATTAGGGATACTAGTAAAGCAACTACCAATAAGATTGAAATTTTCTTAACCATTCTTCCCTTCTTCCCCTTTCATTTATACATTTTTATTGTTTAAGTCATACGATGTCATAATGCTGCTTATCTGCAATTAATTCATTCCCCCTTTTTGCAGATACATTTTTTAAGCATTACTTCCATCATAAAACTAAGCTAAACTAAAATCTAGTCAATTTCATATACCTACATACTCATTCATTATCATACTGGAGCAGGAATAATCCTAAGTACAACTCTCTTCAAGATTGTATAGTCAGTTGAGTTAACAAGTCCGTCCTTATTTAAATCAGCTGCCTTTTCATTAATAGTAGCAGGAATTCCAAGTACTCTTCTCTTTAACAATGTAACGTCTGTGGAATCAATAGCACCGTCATCATTTAAGTCGCCAAGTTTAAATGTAGGTGATGGTGATGGTGAAGGTATTACAACATTACCAAAATATTTAACCATACCTGCAGCTGCACCTACAAAGCTTGCATTGTAATCGATTGCAACTTCGGTGTACTGATACTGGTTAATATCATCAATAAATTGGTCGGTTGCATTTGGTCCACCAATTAATGAACCTGTTAATTCATATTTTGCTTCAGGAGCACCCATTACAGGATGTGCAGCTCTGTGGTGAGGATGTTTAGGCCATTTTGTGCCCATTCCGATTATATATGACATGTTTAAAGGATTACTTCCCAATGCATAATCTATCTGAGATTTTGCAAATGTTTTTAATTTCTCGTCATTTGTATGCTTGTAGTAAAGTAAAGCAAGCATTGCTTCTGCTGATGCATATCTTAATACACCCCAGTTATGCAAATATCTTAATCCGCCTGGAGTTTTAGCCAGTGAGTTCATCCAGTAGTTAAAGCTAAAATTCAATGCGTCTTTGTAAATTTGTTTTCCTGTTATTTCCATAAGTTTGTAATGTACAGGGAGATACATGTCGTCCCAGCACATTGTCCACTTGTGTTGGAATGGATCATCATTGTATTTGTTTCTCTTTGTTACGTTGACTTCAGCTTCTGCCAAGTATGTTTCATTTTTTTCGATTATGTAGAGCCAAACAGCTGCCCATGCCATATCATCATATATACTTCCTGACGCATAGAAAGACTGTTCATCATAAAATCCTGGGTTTGTTTTAGCCTTTGCGTATAAAGTTTTAGCTGCCGCTAAACATTTGTTTGCATAAGCAGCATCAATATTCTTGTAGTTTAAGTACATGATGGATAATGCTGCTGATGTCAATCCTGTTACTTCAGAACCAGGGTTAGCTGTTTTAACAGGCCTTGTTCCTGTCTGATTTTCAGGAGAACCCCAGTAACCATGGTCTGCACCACCGTCTCCAACCTGATGATAGAAAGTATTTGGGTCTGGATGGCACTTTAAAAGATAATCTGTGAAAAGCTTAAGAGTAGAAAGCATCTTTTGAGTGTTTCCTGTAGCATCAAGCACGTCCTTGAATTCATACAGAGTCCAACCTAAAGTAGCTGCTGCATATGCCTGTGGCAAACCAAACTTAACGTGGTCACCTGCATCATGGAATCCACCTGTAAGGTCTTTTCCAACAGTGCTTCCGTCACTTGTGTGACAAGCACCTCTCCAACTGAAATAGTTGCCTGTAGCTACATCTTTACCGCATCTGTTGGCATCAAAGAATACAATTGATTTTGTCAAGGCTTCTGAGTAGTTGTAGTCAGCAGCAAATGCCAAATTGGCAGGCACAAGACATGCCCCTAGCATCGATACTACCAATAGTAGTACCACGATCTTTTTCATACTCATTTTACAAATTCCTCCCTTCAAAAATTAAGAGTTATGGATTAAACCATAAATAATATATATATTGCAAAACACAACAACAATTGTGTTTTTCACACAGTAATCCAACTTGTGTATACCTAATCCAACCACATGTTATAGAGGAAGTGAGCATTGAATAGAAAAAAGAATAGCTAAGGATATTTTCCAAAGAAAGCATCGTACTATCTATCAAATGTTAAGCTAATGATAATATATATCACACTAATATGAGAACTTGTTTGGGGTATCGAAGAATGTTATGAAGGGTTGAAAGAATATTTGCTGCTTAGAAGCGGAAGCATTTTTTAAAAAAGCTATTTGTGTTACCAATATTACTATTACAATAATACACCTTTTTCTGTGGGAATTTAAATAAGTAGGACGGTAAATCTCATAACAAGTGTATGTAGTTAAATTAAGCAGTGTCAGATATTCAGTTTTCAAAGTTCTACTCTAACTTACAGTTTACGCCTTTAGCAGTTCACATAACACATGCCGTATACAGATGAGAACCCTATTAAAGCATATAAATAAACTAAGTGTACTATAATTATAATACACAATATCCTTCTATGCAAGTCATAAAATTATGAACGTTAATAAAAGGACCAGTTTCTTAATAATAATCTTTCTTTATTCTATTATAACACTTATATTAGGGATTTCCAACTCAGTTTATAAAGATATTTTTAGAAAGGGACCATCCAAAACTACCGAAATAACGATGCAAAAATAGCTTTCCCTTACAGCGAACCTAGCTATAGCTTCTACTGTTATGCAGCTGCCTTCGAAAACCATTATCTGCACCGTTAATATAAACATCAACTTAAATTTATTTTTTACTTTGTCAAATCTTGCAATATTACATAATCAATTAATATTTGCTGTATTTATATATTTCTCTTTTTTTTATCTTCATAAGTCTATATTTACGATTCCTTCTCTTCCTCACTAACAATCTCTTCATTTTTCTCTTCTGTCTCTGCCATTTTTTCTTCGTTATTCACTTCTTGGGCAGCAGTTGTTATGATTTCCTGCTTCGTACCACACTTCGGACAATATGCAACTTCACTCTCAAGTTCGGCATTACATTCAGGGCATAACTTAATATTCCTTAATTTTAAAATTTGCTGCTTCATTGTTTTGATATTATCCTTATAGGAAACAACACTTTCACACAGTTCTTTAAAAGCCTCTTCAACTTGATCACCTTTTTCATATGCTTCGAATACAATTTTACCTATTTGCGCATAAACTTTCTGAATTTTTTCTTCTTCTGAACTAATGTTCATATTTAATTTGGTTACCTCAACCAGATCACTGGACTTCTTTGCTGCAACCTTGGCTGTTTCAGTTACTTTCTTTGTAATATCCTTTAAAAATGTCATA
>JBMOLK010000296.1:0-38107 GCA_049325575.1 Bacillota bacterium
GGCGTTTTTAAGTCTCGGAATAATGAGTATAATATACTCTTTTGGTGGAGGCAAACTTACAGAAGGTATTTACATGTTTAAAGTTGTAAGTCTTGAAAAAATTTGCTCCGATCTGATTTCGATTTTCTCTATAATAGGTGTATTTGTTGGTGCTTTGGGAAGTTCCATCTCGATTCGCAAGTACTTGCAAGTATAAAATTCAACTAAAGATAAATTAATTCAGCAAGGAGGTAGTTCCGGTGAAAAAGGCGGTTTTATTTATTGTAGCACTTTCTTTAATACTATCGGTGTTTATACCTGTATTTGGTGATAATATTACGGATGCACAAAAACAAAAGAACTATATTGATAGTAAAATTAATGATATTAACAAGCAGAAAAAGAACGAACAAAAGAAGTTAAAAACAGTTAAGAACGAGAAGGAGTACTTAGAGGCTGTTCAGAAACAGGAAAGTAAGGAATATAGGGAACTGGTTCAAAAAGTGAGTTCACTTAATGAAGATTTAGAGAAGATAGATCAAGCTATTAAAGAGAGCGAAGAAAGATATGATGAGCAGTTGGATCTTTTTAAAGTAAGGCTCAAAACAATGTATGAGAATTCAAGTTTTACATATCTTGATACCCTGGCAGAATCTAAAAGTATAGTGGACTTTCTGGGGAGACTTGAGCTTATAGCTGCAATAAGCAAGAGAGATAAGGAGCTTATTGAAAGCTTGAAGGAAGCAAAAAATGAAATAGAGTACAAAAGAGAGCTTGTAGCGGAAGAAAAAGAAAATATCCAACAAAAGGCAAATGAGTCCCTTAGGAATATAAACAATTTGAAGGAAACTAAAGCGACTCTTGATTTGCAGATCAGGAGCATTAACTCCAAGCTTTATAGGCTTGAAGAGCAGGAAGATGCATTAATAAAAAAATCACAGGAATTGGGAAACCAGATAAGAAGCCTTCAAAGAAAGGGAGCTTATGCCGGAGGAAGTATGATCTGGCCGGTTCCAAGCTCTACAAGGGTGTCCTCTTACTTTGGCAACAGGCTTCATCCAATACTGAAAAGATACAAGATGCATACAGGTATAGATATTTCGGCAAAGAGCGGAGCATCAATAGTTGCGGCCAACAAAGGAACAGTAATAATGACGGGGTGGCAGGGAGGTTATGGGTATACAGTAGTAATAGACCATGGTGGTGGAATTACAACATTGTATGCTCACTGCAGTAAGATAATTGCCAAAAAGAATGATGTGGTAAAAGCAGGAGAAACAATAGCAAAGATTGGAAGCACAGGGCTGTCTACCGGACCACACCTGCATTTTGAGGTTAGAAAGAACGGTTCACCGACAAATCCTTTAAACTATGTAAAACCTTGAGAGTTTATAAATTAAAAGTATAAGAAATGAGGTTGGCTTGGTGCCACCTCATTTTTATGTTGGATTTCCAGGTGTTTTCTTAATAGGTACTTAATTTTTACGATACTGTTAAATATATTATTAAATCTCCTGGCATATGATATAATGTAAAGCAAGCCTTAGTGTCAGATTGCCAGGACTTTCTGATTTACTAACTATACTTTAAGGGGAGCGTGTTCTCGATTTGAATAGGAATGTATTTATAGGTAGGGTTCTACCGGTAATAATAGCTGTAATAATTTCTGTAACGGCTACGGCATACGGTTTTTTAATATGGCATTATTATAATCCTTATTTTGTTGTACTACCTGGGGGAGAGAGTGGTGATGTCTCGGAGTATTCAGAAAAAGCAGGTAAGAATTTCAATCCAAGATTCGCAATTACTTTTGACAGGAATAAAGTTGACTATGAGAATATAAAGAAATACAAAAGGGTTAAAGAATTATTAAGTGATTATTATTATAAGGATATCGATGAGAATGCCATGTTGGAAGGTTCCATAGCAGGCATGGCAGATTCATTAAAGGACCCCTACACTGTTTACTTTACAAAAGAGCAGATGGAGATTTTTAATGAGAAGTCCCAGGGAAGCTATGTGGGTATAGGAGTTCATATAACTATGGATGATAACGGCCTTTTGACAGTTATCGAACCCTTTGATGAATCACCTGCCAAAGAAGTTGGAATAGTTAAAGGGGATAAGATAATAAAGGTTGACGATAAGGATGTAACTACCATCAGGGATGAAAACATTATTATCAGCATGATTAAAGGGGAAGAAAACACCAACGTTAAAATAACGGTGTATAGGCCTTCAGAAGGCAAATCAATAGACTTTAATGTAAAAAGAAAGAAAATCAAGGTTACCAATATATTTAGTGAAGTTTTGCCTGGTAATATAGGTTATATAAGAATATCAATATTTGACAATGAAATTGCCAAGTATTTTGGAAACCACTTGAACGGGCTTCTCGACAAAGGGATAAAAGGCCTTGTAATTGATGTTAGGGATAATCCAGGAGGGGATTACGACCAGGTTGCAGCAATTGCCGACCGCTTGCTGCCAAAGGGCTTGATTGTATACACAGAAGATAAGCAGGGAAACAGAAATGAGAAGAACTCTGATGCAACAGAGCTTAAGATGCCAATGGCAGTTTTGGTCAACGGACATAGTGCCAGCGCTTCGGAGGTATTGTCGGGAGCTATCAAGGACCATAAGAAGGGAACGCTGATAGGTACAAAGACTTTTGGGAAAGGTCTTGTTCAGGCTGTGGTTAATCTTGATGATGGTTCAGGATTAAAGGTAACTATTGCAAGATACTTTACACCGTCAGGTGAATGTATACAAGATAAGGGAATTGAGCCTCATATAGTAATTGACCTTGACAAAAAATATTTGGAGACTCCGGTTTCTCAAGTTCCCATGGAGGAAGATGCACAGCTTAAGAAAGCACTGGAAGTATTAAATGAACAAATAACAAAATAAGAAGTCAGCAATTAAATGATAGTATAAGAAGGGGTGTAGGAGCTTAGTCCTATAGCCCCTTTTTGTTTGGCTTTTAACAAAAAAATTGAATATGTATATATAATAATTTTTTTACACATACTAAGTAAAGGAGGTGGTATGAAGTGGAAAGTATGGATGAAAAAATAAAGTATGAGGTAATAAAAGAGCTAGGATTAATTGATAAAGTAAAAAAATATGGCTGGAAGGGCTTGACAGCCAAGGAGACAGGGCGGATTGGCGGACTAATCACTAAAAGAAAAAAGCTGATGCAGGCGGAGAAAAGCCAGCAAGTATAGATCCTATACACCCTCTACAAGCCATAATGCACTTTAGCATTTGATAGAAGATATAAGCCATACGTATATTGACACTCTTTAATTTTACATACCCATCAGATTTTTTAGTTGGATTTCTTAACTACCAGGGCGTATAAATCGTATATACGTCCTTTAACCCCTTTAAAACACTCTTTTTTATTTCGAATCAGTATGCTATAATTATGCCTGCTGCATAACTTCTATATATCAAATGAACTGTTTTCGCTAAAAGGACCTTTTCAGCAAAGGATAGTATTTTAGCAAAATGTTATGTGGGAGGTGAAGGTCATTTACTCTAACTTTGCATATATTTACGACAGGTTAATGTATGATGTAGACTATAAAGAATGGGCAAACTATATTGAGAGCATATTTAAGCTGCACGGAATAAAGCCCGCGCTTATTCTTGATCTGGGATGCGGGACGGGAAATTTCTCAATAGAAATGGCCAGAAGAGGCTATGACATGATTGGCGTGGATTCATCACCGGATATGTTAAGCTGCGCTATGGAAAAATCCGCTGGTATAAACAATGTTCTATACCTGAATCAGGATATGACAGACTTCGAACTGTATGGGACTGTAGATATAATAGTATGTCTTATGGATAGTATAAACTATATACTAAAAAAAAGAGATATTAAAAAGATATTTAAACTTGTAAAGAATTATTTAAATCCAGGAGGATTGTTTATTTTTGATATAAACACTCCTTATAAGTTCGAGAATGTTTTTAAAGACAATGTATATTATGATGTTTCTGATGAAGTGACTTATATATGGCAGAATCATTTTGACAGGAAGAATGGTATATGTGAGTTTGATTTAACATTTTTTATAAAGGATAATGAAGGATATGAAAAGTATGAAGAATTGCATTATGAGAGATGCTATAAAGTCCAGGAACTAAAAAAAATGATAGACGAGAGTGGATTGAGTCTTATGAAGGTTTACGACAGCTTAAAGTTAAGTCCTCCAACAAAAAAAAGCGAGAGAATATTTTTTGTATGCAAAAAATAACAGCATTTCAATATGGAAATTAATAGCCATTGTGGAGGTAGAGATGTCCTTTTTTGAGAGTGTATATGAAATTGTTCGTAAAATTCCTAAAGGGAAAGTTGCAACATACGGGCAAATTGCTAAACTTTTAGGAGCGCCAAGAAGATCTAAAATAGTTGGATGGGCCCTGCATAAAAATCCGCATTTTGGAGAAGTACCCTGTCACAGGGTTGTAAACAGAAAGGGCGAAATAAGCTCTGGTTTTGCTTTCGGTGGTGAGTTTGAACAGAAAAAATTACTTGAAAAAGAGGGCATAATTTTTGAAGAAAGCGGTAAAATAAACTTGAATAAATATTTGTGGAATCCTGAAAAGTTCCAACAATTATAAAATTCTTGAAGTTATTTAAAAAATATCAGATTGACAAGCAATCTAAAAATGTGATACTATATTATAGATTTAGTAAAAGCATGGAAATATGCAAGCTAAGTTAAAGTATCAAGTTCAGGAGGAGTGCAGGATGGAAAGAGGAAGAGTAAAATGGTTTAATGCTGAAAAGGGTTTTGGTTTTATCGAAAGGGAAGGCGGAAATGACGTTTTCGTACATTTTTCAGCAATAAACATGGATGGCTATAAGACATTGGAAGAGGGTACTGAAGTTCAGTTTGAAGTTGTTGAAGGTGCAAAAGGACCTCAAGCTTCAAATGTAACTAGGGCCTAATTAAGTCTTAAAAACACTAATATAAAAATGGCCGAACTTGCCCCGGTATTTTGACATACCGGGGTTTTCAATTTGCTTTTATATGTGATTATTTTAATACTTGTATATTAACTATTGGTTTTACATATACTTTTTACATAAAAGGTGGGAGTATGTAATGGAAGATTACGTTATAAGGGCTACAGCTGGAGAAGGCACTATAAGAGCCGTAGCTGCAGTAACAACAAACTTGGTAAAAGATGCACAGAGGATTCATGGGTTGTCCCCTCTTGCTTCGGTTGCATTGGGAAGAACCATGACAGCAGCAGCTTTGATGTCTACATTTTTAAAAGGTAAAAAGGATACTATTACAATTCAGGTTAAAGGAGACGGTCCCATAGGCGGTATTGTGGTTGTGTCCGACTCCAGCGCAAATGTGAGAGGGTATGTTTATAATCCACTGGTATATCTGCCTCTAAATAATATTGGTAAGTATGATGTTGCAGGTGCAGTGGGAAAAGGGTACCTAAATGTTATAAAGGATTTGGGCTTAAGGGAGCCTTATGTAGGATATGTAGATTTGGTATCAGGTGAGATAGCAGAAGACATAGCTTACTATTTTGTGTACTCGGAACAGGTGCCATCTGTTGTCGCGTTAGGCGTTTTAACTAATGCCAGTGACATTATAGTGAGCTCCGGAGGCTTTATTCTTCAGCTTATGCCTGGCGCTGATGATAGTACAATAAGCTTTATCGAAGAAAGAATAAATTCCTTGCCTCCTGTCACTACGCTTTTAGCAGAGGGAAAATCACCGGAGGATATTTTAAGCATAATTCTTGCCGAAAAGGATCTTAGAATAGCTGAGAAAACTTTGTGTAAATACATTTGCAACTGCTCGAGAGAGCGTATGGAAAGAAACATTATGAGCCTTGGAAGAAAAGAGATATTGAGTATGGTAGAAGAGCAGCATGGTGCGGAAGCACAATGCCATTTCTGCAATGAAAAATATCAATTTACCGGGGAGCAATTGCTGGATATGATTGGTGGACCAGGGGACTATAAAACACAAGAAGATACTTAATAAATTGATGTATTAGAGAGCATTGCAAAGATTTAGCGAGAAATAAATTAATAAATTTGATTTAGTAGTATTTTATATATTGACTTTAAGATATAATTTTTGTATACTATCAATTGTCGCTTAAATGCGAAACATTGTGTGGGCGCTTAGCTCAGCTGGGAGAGCATCTGCCTTACAAGCAGGGGGTCATAGGTTCGAGCCCTATAGTGCCCACCACACATGGCCCGGTAGTTCAGTTGGTTAGAATGCCAGCCTGTCACGCTGGAGGTCGAGGGTTCGAGCCCCTTCCGGGTCGCCAATTTGCCCAGATAGCTCAGTCGGTAGAGCAGAGGACTGAAAATCCTCGTGTCGCTGGTTCGATTCCGGCTCTGGGCACCATATGCGGGTTTAACTCAGCGGTAGAGTGTCACCTTGCCAAGGTGAAAGTCGCGAGTTCAAATCTCGTAACCCGCTCCAAAATATATGTGCAGAAGATTGGAGTCAGTATAAGGTAAACTTAGCCTGACTCCAAAGCTCTGACATAAAGTTTATATTTATGGCGCCATAGCCAAGTGGTAAGGCAGAGGTCTGCAAAACCTTTACTCCCCAGTTCAAATCTGGGTGGCGCCTCCAAATAAAGACTCTGATTTTGATACAATGGAAACCTCTTGATTCAAGGGGTTTTTATTGTTTTTGGGGTAAAAATGTGGTTAAGATTATGCTCATTTCCATCAAAATAATTGGTTATTAATTCAAAAAATGCACACCTGCACACGAATTTATGGCATAAGGGTGTGCATTTTTAATTGGGGGTGTGCAAACTTTTTAACGCATAAATAGATAAGCTATATATTTATTGCGGTACTCAATTATAGGCATGAAATGAAACGAATACAGGTATTATCAGCAAAATTTACCATGAACGTGATGTTTTTAGCTTGAATGAAATGTATATGTATAGCATTCGAGATGTAAAGATATCCGCTTATAGTATGTGTCGAAAAGTAAAGAATATTAATGTATGAACAAATTCGAAGGAGGGAGTATTTTCATGTCAGTAGGATATATAAGAATTTATAATGAAAAAGTAGATGGAACAATTGAGCAGCAAAAACAACATTTAATATACTATCAGGAAAAGAAAGGGTTGTCGGAGTACTTCTTTTGTGTGTGATTGTTAGGAATATAATGGTTCTAGGGGCTGACATGGCATCAAGAGATGTATTTCCATCACATATAGTATTCAGATTGATACCTGGACTAGATGTCGACCCGCTACTGGATGTTAATCTTACTGTTGCTGGAATAATTAAGGTCGGAATATGTGTTTATGCTGCTTCGGTTGGAATTGCAGAATTATTGAATCTGGATGATTACAAGCCTTTTGTTATTCCGATTTCTACTTTTGCAGTTGTGCTGTCTATATGGGTATATGGAAGTTTGATGGAAATGATGCAGTGGGCATCAGAAGTATGGCCGTATTATTCAATTCCTTTTCAGATTGTAATACCGTCTATTTTGATGGTGGGATCAATTTTTAATCGTAAAAAATAAAATTGATTTATAGATAGTTGATTTTACTGAATAAAATATATTATTGATAAAGAGCGTCCAGAAACTAGCTTTCCAGTATGCATTGAAGTTGACACAATATATTGCATATGATATTATTTAACCAACAAAATATAGTGGTATTACAGGTGCTTGTACAAAAAAGTACAGCTTAAAAGAGAAGCAGGTGAAAGTCCTGCACGGTCCCGCCGCTGTAATGGGGAGATTTTCCACAGAGTCCACTGGAGATATCCGGGAAGGAGCGGAAAAACTATGAACCAGAGTCAGAAGACCTGCCTGTATTTTATTCACCATTAACTCTACGAGCGATAGGGGGTGTAAGGAGCTAAAAAAAGCAGTTTGTGTATCGATAGCCTCTTGACACTTTGTTGAGAGGCTTTAATATTTGGTCGAAAAAAGCTGTGATTAGAAAGAAGGATAGGATTATGATTAAAAAAATAAAAAAACGCGATGGAAGAGAAGTACCGTTTAATATTGAGAAAATTGCCAATGTCATCTTTAAGGCTACAAGTGCTACAGGAGAACATGACTGTGCTGGGGCACTCTCTCTGGCAGAAAGAGTAGTTGAGTATATTGAAAAGGAAATGGATAAAAAGACTCCTTCTGTAGAGGAAATACAGGATGTTGTCGAGAAAGTT
Organism: Bacillota bacterium; assembly: GCA_049325575.1. Lineage (GTDB taxonomy): Bacteria > Bacillota > Clostridia > Acetivibrionales > Acetivibrionaceae > JBMOLK01. The sequence continues at coordinate 8,195 of JBMOLK010000296.1, forward strand.
CTTATAAATTCAGGGCATGCCCGTGCTGCAAAGGCTTTCATCCTGTACAGGGCAGAGAGAACCCGTGTCCGTGAAATGAATACCCGCTTGATGAAGGTATATGAGGATTTGACCTTCAAGGAAGCAAAAGATAACGATATGAAGCGTGAAAACGCAAATATTGATGGGGATACTGCTATGGGAACGATGCTCAAGTATGGCTCTGAGGGTGCGAAACAGTTTTATGAGATGTTTGTGCTGAAGCCTGAGCATTCCATAGCACATAAAGAAGGAGATATTCATATTCACGACATGGACTTTTTAACCTTGACTACAACCTGCTGTCAGATTGATATAGAAAAGCTGTTTCAGAACGGATTTGGCACCGGGCATGGGTATTTGAGGGAGCCAAACGATATTCAGAGCTATTCTGCACTTGCCTGTATAGCAATACAGTCAAACCAGAATGACCAGCACGGAGGACAGAGTATACCGAATTTTGATTACGGTATGGCGCAGGGTGTTGCCAAAACCTATATTAAGTATTACAGGCAGAACCTCGCAAAGGCACTGAGACTCCTGGTGAATATTGAAGATGCAGTAGAAAAAGTGAGAGACATATGTAAAGCTGTTGAGGGAAAGCATGGTCTGGTTCCCTCAATAGGCAATCTTAAAAGATATAGTAGGTGTGAAGCTGAATTGCTGGCAATGCTGGTCAAAGACAAGGATATAATAAAAAAGGCGCAGGAATTTGCAGCCAAGAGTGCTGAAGCAGAGACTGACAGGAGTACATATCAGGCGATGGAAGCATTTGTGCATAACCTCAACACCATGCACAGCAGGGCAGGAGCCCAAATACCCTTCAGTTCAATTAACTATGGTATGGATACATCGCCAGAAGGCAGACTGGTGGTCAAAAACCTGTTGCTTGCAACCGAAGCAGGCTTAGGAAATGGAGAGACACCTATTTTCCCCATTCAAATATTCAGGGTAAAAGAAGGTGTCAATTACAACTGCGGCGAGCCGAACTACGATTTATTCAAATTAGCCTGCAGGGTGAGTGCTAAAAGGCTTTTCCCTAATTTTGCCTTTATAGATGCACCTTTCAATTTGAAATATTACAGGACAGGGCATCCCGAAACTGAGATTGCATATATGGGCTGCCGTACACGTGTAATAGGAAATGCAAATGATCCTTCGAGAGAAATCATATACGGGAGAGGCAATTTGAGTTTTACGACCATCAACCTTCCAAGAATAGCATTAAAAAGTAGAAAAGATATAAATACCTTTTTAAAAGAACTTGACACCAAAATTGACCTTGTGATTGACCAGCTTCTTGAAAGGTTTGAAATACAGGCAAGAAAAAAAGTCAAAAATTTTCCGTTCCTTATGGGGCAGGGAATATGGCTTGACTCTGAGCAACTGGGTCCAGAGGACGAAATAAGGGAGGTATTAAAGCACGGAACCCTGTCAATGGGCTTCATAGGACTTGCCGAATCCCTTAAAGCTCTTTGCGGGAAGCATCACGGAGAAACTCAAGAAGCTCAGAAGCTTGGTCTTGAAATAATAGGGCATATGAGAAAACGCATGGATGAAGCAAGTCGAAAATACAGGATGAATTTTACCCTCCTGGCAACTCCGGCGGAAGGGCTTTCAGGACGATTTATAAAAATGGACAGGAAAATCTTTGGGAAGCTGGAAGGTATTACTGACAAGGAGTATTATACAAACAGTTTTCACATACCTGTATACTATAAGATTAGCATTTTTGATAAAATTTGCCTGGAAGCACCTTACCATGAGCTGACAAATGCAGGACACATAACATATGTCGAGTTAGATGGTGACCCAACACATAATTTGGAGGCATTTGAGAAGGTTATCCGCTGCATGAAGGAGAAAGGCATTGGCTTTGGAGCAATCAATCACCCTGTTGATCGTGATCCGGCTTGTGGCTACACGGGAATCATTGGAGATGTATGCCCATCCTGCGGAAGAACGGAAGGTAATGAAAAATTTGAGAGGATAAGAAGGATTACAGGCTATCTTGTAGGAACCTTGGAGCGCTTCAATGATGCTAAAAAAGCCGAGGAAAGGGATCGGTTAAAGCACTTTTAGCAGAATGTATTATCTATCTTAATAAGCGAGGAGGCAATATGTGTGGAGAAAATAAGGATTGCAGGAATAGTAAAGGAATCCATTGTTGACGGACCGGGATTAAGGTTTGTTGTGTTTGCGCAAGGCTGCCGTCATAACTGCTCTGGATGCCACAACCCGGAAACACATTCCTTTAGCGGAGGCAGTTTTGTGAAAATCGAGGATTTAATACTGCAAATAAAACAAAATCCGCTCCTTGATGGTATTACCCTAAGCGGCGGGGAGCCATTTGAACAGGCGGCAGGATTTGGAGAACTGGCGATGGGGGCAAAAAAACTTGGCTATAGTGTTATGACTTATACAGGATATACATATGAATATATCCGAGAAAATGTAGAGTTAATAGAAGGCTGGAAGAAACTGCTTGCTTGGACGGATATCCTTGTGGATGGTAAATTTGACATCACAAAAAAGAGTATGTTGTTAAAATTCAGAGGTTCATACAACCAAAGGATAATTGATGTAAAAAAGTCGATTATTTTGACTGAAGCAATGTGAAATAAGTTTTGAAACTGACAACTAATATGCATGCAAATGCTGTTAAAGTACATTTAAATTCAATTAATTACTATTGAATGTTGACGATGCTTTAAAAATGAAATAAAATATAATAGTTAAAAGGTGCCTTTTTTCAGAAGGGATAATAGGGAATCGGATTATAAGCCCGAGCAGCTCCCACTACTGTAGCCATGACGAAATCCGAATACACCACTGTCATAAACATGATGGGAAGGTTTGGAGAGTAGGATGATTGGAAGCCAGGAAACCTGCCTTTTATGCAATAATCTCAATCTTTGGGAATGGAGATAGGGACGATTAAGGATAATTGTGTCTATTTCCTCCGAAAAATTTTAAGGAGGAATCAAAATGCAACTCTTATCGACTGTAGGCTTTCCAAGAATAGGTGCTCAGAGAGAGCTGAAGAAATGGGTGGAAGGCTACTTCAATGAAAAAATTTCAAAGGATGAACTGCTTTGCAATGCCGCTGAGTTGAGAAAAAGGCATTGGCTGCTGCAAAAGCAGAATGGTATCAGCTTTATTCCATCAAACGACTTTTCCTTTTACGACACGTTTCTGGATATGGCTTTTCTACTGGGTATAATTCCAGAGGAACACAGCAATCTGATGCTCAATGAACTGGATACCTATTTTGCCATGGCAAAAGGCTATCAAAAGGGAACCAGGGATGCAAAAGCGCTTCCAATGAAAAAATGGTTTAATACCAATTATCATTATATGGTTCCAACAATTGATGAAAAGACCAACTTTAAGCTGAAAGGAAGCAAGCCTTTTGATGAATATCTTGAGGCGCTCGGCATTGGAATCAAGACCAAACCGGTAATAATCGGGCCGGTTACATTTCTGAAGCTATCAAAAACAGACTTGAAAAATAAGACCTATTTCGATTATGGAGAAGAAATACTCAAGGTATACTGTGATATTTTTGAACGATTCAATGAACTGAATGCTGAGTATATTCAGGTTGACGAACCAATACTTGTCACAGACATTGAGAAAGAGGAAGCAGAGCTTTTCTATACCCTGTATAAAAAAATCTTAAGTAGGAAAAAAGGTCTGAAGGTACTCTTGCAGACTTACTTTGGAGATATCCGTGACATATATGAAAAAGCCATGGAGTTAGATTTTGATGCATTGGGACTCGATTTTGTCGAAGGAACTAAAAATGTTGAATTGATTGAGAAGTTTGGCTTTCCAAAAAACAAAGCATTGTTTGCAGGGCTTGTTAATGGGAAGAATATCTGGATCAACAACTACAAAAGCAGCCTTGAAAAGATGAGTATATTGGAAAAGCATGTAGAAAGGGATAAGATTATACTAAACACTTCATGCTCTCTGTTGCATGTACCTTATACCATTTCAAACGAAAAACAGATAGGGGACAAGTATAAGAAGCATTTTGCTTTTGCCGAAGAGAAGCTAAAAGAGCTTAACGACCTTTCAATCCTGCTGAATACTGAGTACTTTACCTTGAGTAAATCTTTTATGGAGAATACATTTGCCGTAAAAGAAAAACTGGGAAACAGGGAATTCCTTGATGAAAGCCTGCGTGAGGATATTGGCAGTCTTATTGCTTCTGACTTTATAAGGCAGCCTGTCTTTGAGGACAGATTGAAGGAACAAAAGGAAAAATTGAAATTGCCTGTGCTTCCCATAACTACAATAGGGTCATTTCCACAGATGTTGGAGGTAAAGAGCCTTAGGAAAAAGTTTAAAAATGGAGAGCTGGCCTTTGAACAGTATAATGAAAAGATAAAGGAGAAAATAGCTGAAATAATAAAGCTACAAGAAGATATTGGCCTTGATGTCCTTGTACATGGTGAATTTGAAAGAAACGATATGGTGGAATACTTTGGGGAGAACCTGTCAGGATTCCTGTTCACGCAGAACGGATGGGTTCAGTCTTATGGTACAAGGTGTGTAAAGCCTCCGATAATTTTTGGGGACATAAAGAGAGAAAAACCCATTACGGTTGATTACATTGCATATGCACAAAGTCTAACTGACAAGCCTGTAAAAGGGATGCTTACAGGGCCTGTAACAATATTGAACTGGTCATTTCCGAGAGAAGACCTGTCTTTAAGGGATATAGCATACCAGCTTGCTCTTGCTATAAAAGCTGAAGTTAGAGATCTTGAGAGGAGAGGAATTAAGATCATACAGATAGATGAAGCAGCCTTAAGAGAGAAACTGCCACTAAGAAAGCAGGATTGGCACAGTGAATATCTGGGCTGGGCGATAAATGCTTTCAGGCTTGTTCATTCAAGTGTCAAGCCACACACTCAGATTCACACGCATATGTGTTACAGCGAGTTTGAGGACATCATAAAGGAAATAGATGATATGAATGCAGATGTAATTACTTTTGAAGCTGCAAGATCTGATTTGGATATCATAGATGTACTGGTGGCAAATAATTTTAGAACAGAGGTCGGTCCGGGTGTCTATGATATACATTCTCCAAGAATTCCACGCAAAGAGGAGCTAAAAGAAATACTGAAAAAAATTATAAATAAGCTGCCTTTAGAAAAAATATGGGTAAATCCTGACTGTGGGTTAAAAACCAGAGGGATGGATGAAACTGTGGCAAGCCTGAAAAACATGGTGGATGCAGCAAAAGAATTAAGGGCAGGCATTCTATAATCGCAATGATTGGTATACTGATGAATCTGTAAGTTCAAAATTGGCAAAAAGAATTTACAATAAAGCACTAAAAAATACATTGATTAACCTGATTCGGTAATATATGATTTAAGTTGATAAAAACTATATATAGGTGCCTATATATGCATCGAATTGCTTGTATGGGTGAAAAGGAAAGTCGGGTAAAAGCCCGCGCGGTCACGCCGCTGTAAGAGTGGAGTCCTCCATATATGCCACTGGGAAACTGGGAAGGTTTGGAGAATGATGATACTTGAGCCAGAAGACCTGCCTGTATTTTATTCACCATTAACTCTACGAGCGATAGGGGGTGTTGTGTATGTCTACACAGTATTATTCCGGATATACATGACCTCTTGACTATTAATGTTGAGAGGTTTTTTATTTTATTCGGAAAGGATGATTATTTGTGTCAAAAATGAAAATCTGGATGATTGGCCTGCTTTTGATGTTTGCTTTATTGCCTCAAACTACTTTTGCCATGCATATTATGGAGGGATTTCTTCCACCTGGATGGTGCATATCTTGGGGTGTTTTTACAATACCTTTTATTTTAGCAGGATTTTTCTCTATACAAAGGACTGTAAAGGAACACCCAAGAACAAAGATGCTGCTGGCAATGGCCGGAGCTTTTGCCTTTGTTCTTTCAGCGCTTAAAATACCATCTGTTACCGGAAGTTGCTCTCACGCAACAGGAGTGGGACTGGGAACTGTTTTATTTGGACCAACAACCATGAGTGTACTTGGTTTGATTGTTTTACTGTTTCAGGCTATTTTACTTGCCCATGGAGGTCTTACAACACTGGGGGCAAATACTTTCTCAATGGCAGTAGTAGGTCCATTAGTTGCTTTTGCTACATACAAAATTGTTAAAAAAGCAAATGCACCACAGTGGCTTGCAGTATTTCTAGCGGCGGCACTTGGAGATTTACTGACGTATGTTACAACTTCCATACAGCTTGCACTTGCATTCCCTGCTGAAACGGGAGGTTTTATGGCATCACTTGTGAAGTTTATGAGTATTTTTGCTGTTACGCAGGTTCCCCTTGCTATTAGTGAGGGTATTCTGACGGTGCTGATTTTTAATGCAATTGCAGCGTACGGCAAGCAGGAATTAAAAGACTTGAAAATTCTTTCAAAGGAGGGATAGAAATGGCGACAGAAGTTGTAAAACAAAGTAAAACCAATAGAAGTGTTATCAAAAATTTAATATTGATTGCAATTGTTATCTGTCTTGCAGTTTTGCCTCTTTTAATAGTTAGAGATGCTGAATTTGGAGGAGCGGACGGCGAAGCTGAGAAAGCAATTACAGAGATAAATGCTGACTATGTTCCTTGGCTTTCTCCATTGTTTGAACCGAAAAGCGGAGAAATCGAAAGCTTACTTTTTGCTCTTCAGGCTGCTATCGGCTCAGGGATTGTTTTCTATGGAATTGGGTATATGAGAGGAAGAAAAAAGAGGGAAGAAGCTGCAAACAATGATATACATTGATAAATATGCATACATATCGAAATTGAATAAACAAGAGCCAATGTACAAACTTGTTTTTTGCATTATGACGCTTGGAGTGTGCCTTTGGGCTAACTCGATTATTGTTTCTATTGCTGTGCTTCTTATTATGGGGTGGTATACTATCTGTAAAGGCGGTATACCTTTTGCCCTTTTTATGAAATTGATGGCAATTCCTATGTCCTTTTTAGTTATTGGGGTTTTAACAATTGCAATTAATGTTTCTGAAAATCAGAATATTTTTCTGTTTAGCATAATAGTATTCGAAACCAATATAGGTGTATCACAGTCTGGAATACAGAGTGCAGCTCATTTGTTTTTCAAAGCTTTAGGTGCGGTTTCCTGTTTATACTATTTATCTCTCAGTACTCCCATGGTGGATTTATTGCAGGTGCTTTGCAAGCTTAGAGTGCCAAAGCTATTCATAGAACTTATGGGTCTTATATATCGCTTTATATTTGTACTGTTGGAGACTGTGGATTTGATGTTTACAGCTCAGAAGTCCCGTATGGGATATTCAAACATTTCATCAAGCTACCGTTCTCTTGCAGCGCTTGCATCTACGCTCTTCATCCGAGCTTATAAAAGATCGGATGAGCTTTACACTTCCCTTGAAGCAAGAGGATATGACGGGGAGATCAATGTACTGCAAGAATCATTTAGAACAGAGCGGTTGCAGTATGCTGTGCCGATAGCTATTAATTTGACTTTAATTGCTTTGACGCTGATTTTAAGGCATTTTACTGGAGGACTGCTATAATGGGTGAAAATATTATTGATGTAAAAGACCTTCACTATGATTATACAGATGGAACCCATGCACTTTCAGGTGTAAATATGGGCATTCAGAAAGGGAAAACTACTGCTGTATTAGGAGGTAATGGTGCTGGGAAATCCACATTATTCCTGAATTTTAACGGAATTCACATACCAACTTCTGGAGAGGTTTTGTTTAAGGGTCAGCCGATAAAATATTCAAGGAACGCTTTAAAAGAGCTTAGAAGAAATGTGGGAATTGTATTCCAAGACCCTGATAACCAGTTGTTTTCAGCAAGTGTTTATCAAGACATTTCCTTTGGGGCTATTAATTTGAAGTTGCCGGAAGAGGAAGTTCGAAGGCGAGTCAAAATGGCAATGGAGAGAACAGGGATTGAGCATTTGAAAAACAAGCCCACACATTGTCTGAGCCATGGTCAGAAGAAGCGAGTGGCACTGGCAGGAGTGTTGGTTATGGAGCCAGAAGTGTTGGTTCTTGACGAGCCAACAGCCGGGCTAGACCCAATGGGGGTTAGCGAAATAATGGAGTTGCTGAAAGAGGTGCAAAAAGAGCTTGGGCTAACAATTGTGATTTCAACTCATGATATTGATATTGTCCCGCTTTATTGTGACTATGTGTATGTTATGGATCAAGGAAAGGTTTTAATTGAAGGTACACCAAAAGAAGTATTTTCTAAGCCGGATGTTCTGAGAAAAATTCATTTGCGATTGCCTCGTATTGCTCATTTGATGGAGATATTAGAGAACAAGGACGACTTTGAATTTCAAGACACAGCAATAACAATAGCAGAGGCTCGAAGGGAATTGAAAATGTGGAGAGAAAGCATGGAGTGTGTGAAATAATTCAATCCATATTTTTTCACAAGATTATTGTATTTTACAAAACCCATAGTGTAAATTGACATATTCGCTACAATATGATAAAGTAAACAACGGAAATTAAGCCAAGAAGGCTTTGATATTAAGTGTTTTATAATCACAAAACCAAACCACGAAGGGATGCCGTAAGGAACGGCTCTATTCGTGGTTTTTATTTTTTCAGCGAAAGGGGATTTTTAATGGACAAGGTACTATGGGAAAAATCAGTGGAATTTCACGGACATGAGTGTCCAGGGTTGGCTATGGGTTTTAAAGCTTGTGAAGCTGCGATGGAAAAAATGAGTCTTACATTCTCAAAGGATGAGGAGATCGTATGCGTTACTGAAAATGATGCCTGCGGTGTGGATGCAGTCCAGGTTATTACAGGCTGTACCTTCGGTAAAGGTAACCTTATTTACAAAGGTACAGGAAAAATGGCCTTCAGCTTCTATAACCGGACGAATGGTGAAAGACTTAGAATGATTGTAAAGCCTTTTAAGGGTGAAATGGATCGCCAGCAACGTCAGGAGTACATATTAAATTCGTCAGTAGATGAAGTTTTCAATTTCAGCAAACCAACCTTCGAATTACCGGAAAAAGCAAGACTTTTTACTACTATTGTTTGTGAAATTTGCGGAGAGGGTGCACCTGAGCACAAGATGAGAATGAACGATGGGAAAAAGGTATGTCTTGACTGCTTCAAAGACTATTCCAGAGGTTGGTAGGTTATGGACATAAATTACTTTGAACAGATTTGGAGTAGAAAAAAGACTGATAAGCTGGCAAGTCAGGCCTTCTGGGACAGCAGAGCTGAGGAATTTAATCAAAGGGTTTATACTGGAGAAGGAGAAGAACGCCTGAATAAGATTCTCGAATTGCTTACTTCCAAAGGAATGCTGACAAGCGAAAGTAATGTGCTTGACATTGGATGTGGACCGGGGAAATATGCTGCCCGATTTGCCAAAAGTGCAAAATCAGTTACAGGCATAGATATTGCACCAAAAATGATTGAATGTGCAAAGGAAAATGCAGCTATGGAAGGTATAGCCAATACAGAGTTTAATGTTGTTGATTGGGAAGAGCTTGACATTAACTCTCTTGGGTGGAATAAGAAATTTGACCTTGTAGTAGCATCTATGTGTCCTGCCATAAATAATAGGTCTGCACTTGAAAAAATGGTTAATGCCAGTCGGGGATACTGGTTTATGAGCAGTTTTGTTGAGAGAACTGATCAAGTAAAGGATCACCTCAGCAAATACATCGTATGGCAAAATGCAAAAGGCGGGCATGGAAAGGCAATATACTGCAGCTTCAATATTCTGTGGCTGATGGGCTTTCATCCTGAGATTATATATATTGATACCGAATGGGAGCATGTAATGCCCATTGATAAAGCAAAAGATTTTTATTGCGCCAATTTTGAGGTGACACAAAAGGTAACTGATGAGCAAAAAGTATTTATTCAGAAATACCTTGAGCAGATTGCTGAAAATGGATTTGTAGAAGAAACGGTCAAAGCAAAAATTGCCTGGATGACCTGGAAAGTTTAATGAAGGAGGATTCGATAATATTTGAATCAAGAGGAATCAACAGTAAACGGGAATAGCCGTACTGTTATGTACAATAAATATACATCAAGGAAAAGACTCGTAGTCTTACTGCTTTTTATTCTTATTATAATCGCTTCAATATTTGCTATAAATGCAGGCTCGACAAACCTGAACGTGCTTCAGGTAATAAAAGCATTCATGGGTAAGGGAACAGACATATCTGATGTTGTCATATGGCAGATTAGACTGCCAAGGGTTTTAGCTGCAATTATTGCCGGTGCTGGCTTGTCAGTGGCGGGCTGTGTAATGCAGAATAATCTCAGAAATCCGCTGGCTTCCCCTTCAACATTAGGTATATCCAATGCGGCTGCTTTTGGAGCAAATTTGGCAATCATCGTATTCGGGGCTGGAAGCATACAGAGTACAGGGACTGATGCCGTTATTATCAATAATCCATATCTGGTGACGGTTTTTGCGTTTGTTTGGGCTATGATAGGTACAGTCATTATTTTGATGTTGGCGAGATTTAGAGGGTTTTCTCCGGAGGCTATGGTATTGGCCGGTGTTGCCCTTAGCTCATTATTTTCTGCAGGAACCATACTCATCCAGTATTTTGCCCAGGATGTTCAAATCGCAGCAGCGGTTTTCTGGACTTTTGGTGACCTCGGAAGGGCATCGTGGAGGGAAGTTGCAATTCTGGCAAGTGTCATATCTTTGGCAGTTGTATATTTCATACTGAGAAGATGGGATTATAACGCGCTGGATAGTGGGGAAGAAACAGCAAAAAGCCTCGGAGTTCATGTTGAAAATGTCAGAATGGGAGGAATGTTTGTTTCATCACTCATAACTGCCGTAGCGGTTTCATTTCTTGGTATCATAGGTTTTATAGGGCTGGTGGGTCCCCAAATCATGAGAAGGATTGTCGGAGGAGACCATCGCTATCTCATTCCTGCATCTGCATTGACTGGTTCGTTGCTGCTATTGGTTTCAGATACACTAGCAAGGACTGTGGTTTCACCGGTGGTGCTTCCGGTAGGAGCTATAACCTCGTTTTTTGGTGCACCTCTGTTTCTATATCTTTTGGCAAGGGGGTATCAGAAAAAATGATTCTATCGGTCAAAGACTTGGCATTTGATTATCCTAGCCGTTCAGTAATAAAAAATATAGACTTCTCAATTGAAAAAGGGGACTTTCTTGCGGTGCTTGGTGTGAATGGCGCAGGAAAATCAACGCTTTTAAAGTGCATAAACAGAGTGTTAAAACCGCATAAGGGTGCTGTATACATTGAAAACGATGAAGCCTTTAACCTCAGCAGGAGGGAGCTTGCAAAAAGAATCGGGTATGTTGCACAACGCAATGAAAACATAAGAACAACCGTGTTTGATGCAGTGCTGCTTGGCAGAAAGCCCTACATCCAATGGGAGGCATCAAAAAACGACCTGGTGATTGTTCATGATGCACTAGATGCTCTGGATCTTACGGAATATGCTCTCAGGTATCTGAATGAACTGAGCGGAGGAGAACAACAAAAGGTAGTGATTGCACGAGCATTGGCACAAAAGCCTGAACTACTCCTGTTGGATGAGCCGACAAGCAGTCTGGATTTAAAAAACCAGCTTGAAGTTGCCAAAATAATAAAAAAAGTAGTCAAAGACCATCAAATGGCAGCGGTGGTTACAATGCACGATCTGAATCTGGCAATACGCTTTGCGGATAAATTTCTGCTTATAAAAAACGGCAAAATTTATGCAGCAGGAGGGATTGAGGTAATGACCCCTGAAAACATAGAAAATGTTTATTCTGTTCCCGTAACAATAAACAAAATCGGAGAGATTCCTGTTGTAATACCTGTGTAGAATGATTGAAGGCTTAAAATAAACTCAATTTAAAATTTTGGAGGATGTATAAGATATGAATAAGAAAAATTTATCTTTAATGATTGCAATACTTCTTTGTATGTCATTGGCTTTTGGGGGATGTGCTTCAAAGACTTCCCAGGATGCAGCTTCAAATTCACAGAAAATTACTGTGACAGATACACTGGGAAGACAGGTTGAAATCAACGCACAGGCAAAAAAAATAGTAGCCATTGGTCCCGGTGCTTTAAGGTTATGCTGCTATTTCAACAATATTGATATGATTGCCGGGGTTGAACAAATGGACAAAGACGACTCTACCGGTAAGCCTTATGTGATGGCAAATCCATCATTGGCAAACTTGCCTGTAATAGGTCCGGGTGGTCCAAATAATGCACCTGATCCGGAAAAAATACTTGCAGTCAAGCCAGAGGTTATTTTCACCACCTATGCAGCAGACAAAGCTTCTGCAGACAATCTGCAATCAAAAACAGGGGTTCCTGTTGTTGCAATCAGCTATGGCAAGACCTCTACATTTGATCCTGCCGTATATGAGTCATTAAAATTAATAGGAAAGATTGTTGGCAAAGAGCAAAAGGCTCAGGAAATAGCTGACTACATTGAAAAATGTAAAAATGATCTGGACACCAGAACAAAGGATATTCCGGACGAAAAAAAGCCAAGTGCTTATGTCGGAGGCTTGGGAATGAAAGGTACTCATGGGATTGAAAGTACTCAGGGTAACTATTCCTTGTTTAATGCTGTACATGCTAAGAATGTGGTAGATGAGACAGGGAAAACAGGTTCACTGATGATAGACAAGGAAAAGCTTATAGAGTGGAATCCTGATAAAATATTTATTGATGGCAGTGGATTTCAGATGTTTAAGCAGGATTATCAAAAAAGCAAAGATTACTACAATACGCTATCAGCAATAAAAAATGGCGAAATCTATTCACAACTGCCGTATAATTTTTATACCACAAACATAGATACAGCAATCGCAGATGCATATTACATTGGTAAGGTGCTTTATCCAGAGCAGTTTAAAGATATTGACCCTGGAAAAAAGGCTGATGAAATATACAAATCACTCTTAGGGAAAGAACTATATGCAGAGATGGCTAAAGCATATGGTGGATTTAAAAAACTGACATTACAGTAAGTAAAAATTATGGAAACACTGTTAACAGCCCGATTTGCAAATTCATTGCTTATCGGGTTGTTATATAAATGAAGCTAAATTCATGTGAAGGATTGGAGTTTTGAATTTTATGAAGGAGGTGCTTAAGTGATACAGACAAAGACAGTAATAATTACAGGAGCATCCAGGGGTATTGGTAAGGAAACAGCCCAATTATTCGCTAATAACGGCTACAATGTATTAATAAACTATAACAACTCAAAAAGGCAAGCTGTTGAGCTTTGCCAAAGCTTATTAAAGAAAGGTTTCAGTGCTGATGTTTTTAAAGCAGATGTAGCAAGACGAGCTGAGGTTGATGAAATGATAGGCTATTGTATTAAAAAATTCGGTAATATTGATGTTCTTGTTAACAATGCGGGTATTTCAAAAATATCAGTATTTAGAGATATATCTGAAACAGAATGGGATGAAATTATAACAGTAAACCTCAAAGGGGTCTTTAATTGTTGTCAGTCTGTACTTCCGTACATGCTGAAGAATAAAAAGGGTCGGATAATAAATATTTCTTCAATATGGGGTATAACAGGTGCATCCTGTGAAGTTCATTACTCGGCAGCCAAAGCTGGGGTAATCGGTTTTACAAAAGCACTTGCAAAGGAACTTGGTCCATCAAACATACAAGTAAACAGCATAGCTCCGGGGATAATTGAAACAGATATGAATTCAAATATATGTGATGAAGAGAGTGGCAAACTGAAAGAAAACACACCATTAATGAGATTTGGTACTGCATTAGAAATAGCTCACAGCATTTTATTCCTAGCATCTGAGGATGTATCATTTATTACAGGGCAGGTTATAAGTCCCAATGGAGGATTTGTTATATAAATTCAGACGGCATTTCTCCACTCTTTTTGTTATAATGTATAAGGTAAGAAGTTAAAATGTTTGGAGGAATAATTTTGAGAATTGCAATAATTGATGGACAGGGTGGCGGTATGGGGAAAGCCATAGTGGAAAAATTGAGGCAGGAATTTGGTGAGAGCATTGAAATACTGGCATTGGGAACAAATGCACTTGCAACAGCTTTAATGCTTAAAGCAGGAGCAAATGAAGGTGCTACTGGAGAAAATGCTATTGTGTTCAATTCGCCAAAGGTTGATGTCATAATGGGCGCTATAGGAATAATCGCAGCAAATTCAATGCTTGGAGAACTGACACCTCTGATGGCAAAAGCAGTTGCTGAAAGTCCGGCAAGGAAAGTCTTAATCCCTCTCAATAGATGCAGTATTCAAATAGCCGGGGTGAGAAGCGAGCCTTTTCCCCATTACATAGACGATGCAATAAACATAATCAAAGGAATGAAGAAAGGTGATACAAATGTGTGAAGCGAATGTTTATCTGATTGATAAGGAAGGAAATGAACAACTTATATTAGAGGCTGTAGATAAGGTTTTGCCTGTTGATGGGATGATTCAGTTGGAGAATATTTTCAGCCAGAGAAAATCTGTAAAAGCTAGAATTAAAGAGATGGCATTGGTGGACCATAAGATTATTCTTGAGTCAGAAGCATAATTTAGGATTGCTTAAAAAATAAAAACAAATTGCCACAGAGAGCTTTTTAAAATCTGAGAAATAATATATAATAATTGTTGCAAATGCGAACTATTCGCAATAAATCAGCTCTTGCCATGCTGGCACAGAGTGTTTTTTGCAAATTATTTTAATGCAAATAATATGCATTTGCGACAACTTTATATTATGCGAGGAGGGGCAATATGCAAAAAGTTAGAAGAATTATGTCAATGTTAATTTTGGGGGCGTTTGTTTTATTTGTATCAGGTTGTAGTGTTCCCAGTGGTAAAACGACTACAGGTGATGGAGGAAAATTGAAGGTAATAACAACTCTTTTCCCCCAGTTTGATTTTGTTAGGGAAATAGGAAAAGACAAAGTCGACGTGAGCCTTTTACTTCCTCCAGGTGTGGAAGCACATGCCTATGAACCATCTCCACAGGATATAGTCAGCATACAAAAATCCGGTGTTTTTGTTTATACCGGTGAGTTTATGGAACCATGGGCGCATAAGGTGATTGAGACAACAAAGAACAAAAGCCTTGTTGTCATTGATACGAGCAAGGGAATTGATTTAATGGATGAAGAGGAGCATCATCACGAGCACGATGGAGAAGAAGCTGAACATCCTTTTGAATGGGCTGGGGTATTTGACTTAAAGGCTGGTAACTATAAATGGACTTTTTCCAAAGTGGATGGGAAATATGCAGACCCTGAAATGCAAATGGTGATTTTAAGCTCAGATAAGAAAGGAAAAGAAGCAATAGAGGCAATACACGAAAAAGCGGAAACGCTATTTAAAGGCACAGCATCCGAAAAGAAAGCAGGAGAACAGCTTTTGGCTGCAGATGCATTATATAACCTTTCTTTTGACCAATCTAAAGACAAAACCAGCTTTAGCGTTAAAATTGACAAGGAAGGTACATATGTATTTTTTACTCAGCATATGCCTACAGAATTTGAGTCTTCCGAGTATTTCTTCAAAGACACAAATGGAAATGGCATAGAAGCTGTTGCGACTGAACCTGAAGAGGAGCATCATCATCATGGTGGCAAAGACCCTCATATCTGGGTTGACCCAGTGTATGCTCAAAAAATGGTTGACAATATAGTTGAAGGTCTTTCAAGGGCGGATTCAAAGAATGAAAGCTTTTATAAAGAGAATGGAGAAAGCTACAAAAAGAAGCTGCAAGAGCTTGATAAAAGCTTTGTTGAAGCATTCAAAAAGACAAAACACAAAACAATCATGTACGGTGGGCATTTTGCCTTTGGTTATTTTGCAAAGAGATACGGGCTTACTCATATTTCACCCTATAGCGAATTTGCGCCTGATGCAGAACCTACACCGCAGAGAATAGCGGAACTTGTAAAAAACATGAAGGAGTCCGGCTCAAAAGTAATTTATTATGAAGAATTGATTGAACCCAAGGTTGCAAAGGTTATATCGGATCAAACGGGTGCGACAATGCTTCTTTTGCATGGTGCGCACAATGTTTCCAAAGATGAGATGAAATCCGGAATTACATATATTAAGATCATGCAGGATAATCTTACAAAACTAAAGCAGGGGCTGGGATATAATGAATAGTATTTTGAAGGTAGAAAGCCTTTCAATGCGGTATGGTAAAACTGAGGTATTGACCGATATCAATTTTGATGTTCAGGAAGGAGACTATATTGGAGTTGTCGGGCCTAATGGTTCCGGGAAAACAACATTGATGAAAGGTCTTCTGGGGCTTTTGCCGCCAAGTGGTGGCAGGATAGAGTATAATAAAAGTATTCTGGGGAGTAGCTTTCCGGGCTATCTCCCCCAGAAAACGGTTAGTAATGACAAATTGTTTCCTGCAAAAGTAAAGGAGATTGTTTCACTAGGCTTGCTTGCAAATAAAAAATATCCGAGATTCATATCATCAGGAGACAATGAAAGAATCGTGGCGGTACTGGAAAAACTGAAAATATCGGAATTGAAAGACAGAAAAATAGGCAATCTGTCAGGTGGCCAGCAGCAAAGAGTGCTTTTGGCAAGGGCATTGGTAAGCAATCCTAAAATGCTGATTTTGGATGAACCCACAAGTGCACTCGACCCTCAAATCAGGGAAGAATTCTATGAAATCATTAAGAAATTGAATGACGAGGATAATGTTACGGTACTGCTTGTATCCCATGATGTAGGCTCAGTTGGAAAGTATACAAAGAAGATGCTGTATCTGGACAGGCGTATGGTATTCTTCGGAAGCTATGATGAGTTTTGCAAATCAAAGGATATGACAGAGTATTTTGGTTTCTTTGCTCAACACCATTTTTGTTGGAGGCATGCAGATGGAAAATGTGATCTCATTGATAATTGAATCTCTTTCATATGATTTTATCCTGAAAGCATTATTGGTAGGTTCACTTATTTCAATATGCTGCTCCTTTTTAGGAATTTTTCTTGTGCTTAAAAAGCACTCTATGATTGGAGACGGACTAGCGCATGTAAGCTTTGCAACCGTGGCAATTGCAATTTTGCTTTCAGCATCTCCATTACTGGTTTCCATACCCTTGGTTATTCTTGCATCCTTTCTGATATTAAAGCTTAATGAAAAAGCAGACCTTCATGGAGATGCAGCAATCGGCCTTGTATCATCATTTGCAGTGGCAGCAGGCGTATTGATTACAAGTCTGGCAAAAGGGTTCAATGTTGATTTGTTTAGTTATTTGTTTGGAAGCATACTTGTGATAGGAGACATGGATATAATTCTTTCAGCCATATTATCGGCTGTAGTAATTATTGTAATAGTATTCTTCTATAACGATTTGTTTGCTGTAACATATGATGAAGAGTTTTCAAGGGTTATAGGGCTTCGGACACGCACTATGAATTATCTGATATCCATCCTTACCTCAATAACCATTGTGCTTGGTATACGAGTTGTAGGAACAATGCTCATTTCAAGCATGATTATATTTCCTACGGTAACAGCATTGCAACTATCCAAGGGCTTTAAAAGCACCATACTTGTTTCATCAATTGTATCTGTATCTTGTGTAGTAATAGGTGTATTTGCTTCATTTGTCTTTAATTTGCCGACTGGTGCAACTATAGTGGGATTGAATTCTGTTTGCTTTGCTGTGTTTTTTGTAATCAAGAAATTAAATCTTATTTAGATAAGTGCTGTTATACGGTATAATTAATATTATTTGTTTATTAAAGGATGATGAGGATGGAACAGATTGATAACAGGCAATTGCTAAATGACAGAGGGATAAAGTATACAAATCAAAGGAACATAACCTTTAATATATTGCGGCAGGTGGATTTGCCAATCACTGCAGAACAGGCATTTATGAAAGTAAAAGAAGTAGATTCAACTATAAGCCTCTCAACGGTATACAGGATTCTTGACATGTTTGTAAGCAAGGGTTTGGTTTTGAAATCGAATACTTCAGATGATAATAAGGCAATGTTTGAACTGAATAAAATGGAGCACAAGCATCACTTGATATGTGTTAAGTGCAAGAAGATGACGGTGGTAGATAACTGTCCACTTGAGGTATATGAAAAGGCATTGGAGCAAAAGACCAGGTATCAGATTACAGCCCATAAGCTTGAGATGTTTGGCTTTTGCCCGTTATGTCAGGAAAAAGGAGGAGGAACACAATTTTGAAAACAAGCATAAATATTATTTCCGGCTTTCTTGGTGCAGGGAAGACAACGCTGATAAAAAAGTTGTTGGCTGAGGAACTGAAAAGCGAGAAAGTCGCTATTATAGAAAATGAATTCGGTGAAGTCGGTATTGATGGCAACATACTGAAAGAAACCGGTGCAGAGGTGAGGGAAATCAATTCCGGGTGTATTTGCTGCACCCTTGTCGGAGATTTCAGCAAGGCAATCAAGGATATTATTGAAAGCTATCATCCTGACAGAATTATCATAGAACCTTCGGGTGTTGGCAAGCTGTCTGATGTTGTTAAGGCTTGTGAAGCAAAGGAAATCAGCCATCTTGTCGAGGTGAAAATAAAACTGGCAGTTGTAGATGCTTCAAAGTACCAGATATATATAAGAAACTTCAATGAGTTTTATGAAAACCAGATAAAAAATGCAAAAACAATAACTTTGAGTAGAACAGATGTCATAAATGCTACAAAACTTCATAAGGTCATTAAAGAAATCCGTGAAATCAATCCGAAAGCAGAAATTGTGACAACTCCTTGGACAGAACTCTCTGCAAGAAAGCTTTTGGAGCTTTCAGAATTTGGGGATGAGGAGATAAGGAAGGTATTGGTCAGTATTTCCAAGTGCTGTGGAAAACATCAGCACAATCATGACCATAGCAATTGCGGATGTAAACCCCATGAGAGCCTTCATCACAATCATAATGCGGATGATATTTTTCAAGTATGGGGAGAGGAAACAGCAGAGATATTCTCGTTTGCAAAGCTAAAAAACTGTGTTAATCAACTGGGAAATGAAGAAAAATACGGCAAGGTGCTCAGGGGAAAAGGTCTTATAAAGACAGATTCAGGCTGGAAAAAGTTTGACTATGTCCCAGAAGAGCAGACGTTCCTCGATATAGAACCTGAATTTACAGGCAGGTTGTGCATCATAGGAGCGGGCTTAAATAAAGAAGCGATCGGCAATCTGTTTCAAGAAGGTAAAGTGTTATGAGAGGCACTGATACCATCATTTTTACAGGATTCCTTGGAGCTGGAAAAACAACTGCGATTAATGGATTTGTTAAAAGTGAGATGTGTAATGGAAAGAAGCTCTTGATAATCCTTTGTGAGCAGGGTGAGCAAGAAGTTGTTTTTCCAAATGACATACAGGTTGAGCTTGCTGTAGAAGAAATAAAAAAGGATGAGCCTTTAAATTACCCTGTATTAAAGGAAATGATATCAAAGCATCATCCTGATCTTATTATCGTAGAGCTTAATGGAATGAAGAATCCGAAGCGGCTACTTGATGAAATGGAAAGCAGTGACATTCATATTGCAAGGATTGTGAATGTGGTTGATGCAAAAATGTATGAATTTTTTGCAGGCCTTTCAAGCGAAATAACAAATGATCAGATTGCGTGTAGTGATGTAAATCTTATCAACTTTATTGATAAAGTGAACCAGGATAAGCAGAAAGCTGTAAGCGAGATTATAAGGTCGGTGGATTTTGATGCAAGCATTATCAAACTGTCGGAACCTGACGATTTTGTCTCAATTGCAGATAAAGGATTTATCCTGCCCGTAAAAAGGAGCGGCTTCCTGAGTAAGCCTTCTGACAAGCTTTTAGCTTTATTCATGATACTTATAATGATTTATATAGGTGCTGCGGTGATTGGTTCTGCAGATTTTGGCAGTATTGATTTTACAGGCATACAGAATTTTTCAACCATTTTTGTAAGCCTTATAATGCAGGCTTTTCCCTTCCTGATGGCGGGTACCATTGTTTCTGCAATCATTCAGGTATTCGTTTCGGAAGAAAGGTTTGTAAAGCTGTTTCCTAAAAACAAGCTATTGTCCTTTGGGACGGCAATCCTCTCAGGCTTTTTTCTTCCCTTGTGCGATTGTGCTGTAGTTCCTGTGGCAGCAAGGCTTATAAAAAAGGGAGTACCAGTTCCGGCAGCAGTAACATTTATGCTGGCTTCTCCTATCGTCAATCCTATTACCATTGCAGCTACCTTTTATGCCTTTCCGGGGCAGGCCTCTATCGCCTTTTACAGGATTTATCTCGGAGTGACTATAGCATTGGCTGTAGGTATCACTTGGTTGTTTTTCCCTGAAGAGGGCAAGGTAACATTGGAAAAGAAGTGGAAACTTTTTTGTGATTGCGGATTTTGTGAAGCGGATGGGTCTCAAGCGAGAGAAAAAAACAGTAGGCTGGGTGCAGTAATAAGGCATTCGGCGGATGAATTTTTTAGCGTTGGACGTTTTCTGATTTTTGGCGCTGCCATTTCCAGCCTTGTGCAGGTAGTGCTTCCAAAGGAATGGTTGATTGGACTTGCAGGAAGCCCTTCATCTTCCGTTGCTGTGATGATGGTTGCAGCATTCTTGATGTCGGTATGCTCCACTGCAGATGCTTTTATTGCAAGAAGCTTTGCAACAGTAGTTCCTATGCAGGGTGTCATGAGCTTTATGGTTTTAGGCCCGCTCCTGGATATAAAAAATGTGCTGATGATGTCTGGCTGCTTTACAAAGAGGTTTGTTATTAAAACGGCATTTATTACAATGGGAATAGGATTTGCGGTATTGGTGGTAGTGACAAATCTGATTTATGGGTGATGAAAATGGGTGTTTTTTTATATAAAATAAATAAAGCGGTCTTATTTAAAATTTCAGTAATGCTTGTATTTGCTGGATTCTTTCTTGTTGCAAGTGTAAGTGGAAAGGCAAAACTATATATACATCCAAAGCTTGTGCCTATGCTGGTTCTATGTGCATTTGTCTTTATCATTATTTCTTTTGTGTTGTTAAAGGATTTATTCAAAGACGGCAGGAAAGCAAAAATCAATTTATCCATGCTTATTTTTATTCCACCTTTGCTTATGGCATTGCTTATTCCGGCAAAACCTGTAACGAACAATTTTTCTGCGTATAATTCTTCCAATCAGGCGTCCCTTGGCTCCTCAAAAATTTCTATCGACAATCAGGATACTGCACAGGAACAGGGAGAACAAATAAATAACACAGATGATATGTCAGGTATTGGTTATGAAGATGGAAACGGTGAGGAAAACGAAGTGCCGGAACTTCAGTTGAAGGGCAATAAAATTGTACTTGAAGATAATAATTTTATAAGGTGGATGGAGGAAATCTATAAGAACTTATCAAAATATGATGGTAAAGAGATTGAACTAACAGGCTTTGTATTAACAGATAAGAGCTTTAAAAAGGATGAGTTTGTTGCCGCAAGGGCTTTGATGGCTTGCTGTGCAGCTGATACACAGGTGATTGGTCTTATGTGCAAGTATCAGGATGCGGGTTCCTTGAAAAAAGACTCCTGGTATAAGTTTTCAGGGAAATTAGTAAAGGAAACATATGAAGGCAAGCTAATACCAGTTATTCTGATAAGAAATATGATACCGGCATCAAAACCAAAGAATGAGTACTTATATCCATATTGATTATATATTGAATACTTACTACTTTCTTTGGAAGCATTCACTTAAATTCCTTGAATACCTTTACTTTAGAAATTTTGTGTGCTACTATATTATTAACTCAACTTAATAAATCAGCTAGGGGTGCCTTATGGCTGAGAGAAGCATTAGCTTCAACCCTTTGAACCTGACGTGGTTAGAACCGCCGTAGGGAAGCGCTTGTAAAATAAACAATAAAGGCTTATCCATACGGGTGAGCCTTATTTTTTGTTAAATTGGAGGGAAAACGTTGAAAGACATACTTGTTATAGGAGGTATACCGCTCAAGAACAGGCTATTTATAGGAACGGGGAAATATTCATCTAATGCTCTGATTCCGAAGTTGGTCGAAAGGTCTGGTTCTCAGGTTATTACTGTGGCGGTCAGGAGGGTCGATTTGGACTCGGAAGAAGAAAATATGCTGAATTATATCCCAAAGGAATGTGTGCTTATGCCAAACACATCTGGAGCTCGGAATGCGGATGAAGCTGTGAGGATTGCACGCCTTGCAAGAGCCATGGGATGTGGAAACTGGATTAAGATAGAGGTAATTTCAGATATGAAATATCTTTTGCCTGATAACCAGGAAACCTTGAAAGCTACTGAGACACTGACAAAAGAAGGTTTTGTGGTTTTGCCCTACATGAGTCCCGAACTAATGACTGCAAAAAGGCTCAGGGATGCCGGCGCTGCGGCTGTAATGCCTCTGGGTGCTCCGATAGGAAGCAATAAAGGGCTGAAAACGAAAGAGCTTATAAGAATTATGATAGATGAAATTGATCTTCCGGTTATTGTAGATGCTGGAATCGGCAAGCCTTCGGAAGCTGCCGAAGCGATGGAACTGGGTGCGGCTGCTATTCTTGTAAATACAGCTATAGCGTCAGCCGTAGACCCGGTTGGCATGGCAGAAGCATTTTCATTGGCTGTGGCAGCCGGAAGGTTAGCATACAAGTCGGGTGCGGGAACGGTGAGAGAATATGCTTCAGCATCTTCTCCGCTTACCGGCTTTCTAAATACTTAAAGACAGATGGTGATAGTTGATGAGTGTCTATGAAGTTATAAGGAAATACAGCAGGAATGCTATAAACGAAGCAATAAGTAACGCAAGCGCCGGTGATGTGGCGAGGATATTGACAAAAGAGGGAATAACTCTGGAAGACTTTCTGGTGCTGATATCACCCGTTGCTTCCGGTTTTCTTGAGGAAATGGCAAGGAAAGCACAGGATATAACCCTGAGGCACTTTGGAAAGACTGTAATTATTTATGCTCCCCTTTATCTTGCAAATTACTGTGTGAACAGATGTGTTTACTGCGGGTTCAATGCCTTCAATCGATTGGACAGAAGAAAGCTTACTTTAGAGGAAGTGTTTAATGAAGCACAAAACATATCAAGGAGTGGTATAAAACATATTTTACTTCTGACGGGAGAATCAAAGAAATATTCGCCTGTGGAATATATTAAAGAGTGTGCCATAGAAGTATCTAAATTTTTTAGTTCCATTTCAATTGAAGTTTATCCTCTTGAAGAGGTTGAATACAGGATGCTAAGTGAAAACGGAGTGGATGGGCTTACGATATACCAAGAGGTATATGATGAGGATGTGTATGAAGTAATGCACCCCAGCGGTCCCAAAAAGAATTATTTATACAGGCTTGACGCACCGGAACGAGGATGCAGAGGCGGGATGAGAAGCGTAGGAATAGGAACATTGCTAGGACTGGGTGAATGGAGAACCGAAGTGTTTTATACGGCTCTCCACGCTCAATATCTTGCAAAGAATTACTCTGATGTAGAAATAAGCGTTTCACTTCCTAGAATATGTCCCAATACAGGAAACTTCGCGGTGCCTTTCCCTGTGAACGACATGGAGTTTGTACAAATAATGCTTGCATACAGGCTTTTCCTACAGCATGTGGGGATTACAATTTCAACCCGTGAAAGAGCGGAACTCAGGGATAATTTGGTGGGACTCGGCGTCACACGCATGTCAGCAGGCTCTGTAACAGAAGTGGGCGGCTACAGCAGTTCACGAGGAGATGGGCAATTCAAAATATCTGATGAAAGAAGTGTAGAGGATATTAAGCAGATGCTTTATAGTAAAGGGTTTCAGCCGGTATTCAAAGACTGGCAGCATATATAAGGGCGGGTGAAAATATTTGAACGGAATAAACAGGATGCTTGATGCAAACATAAACAGGGCTTCTGAGGGATTAAGGGTTTTGAAAGATATAGCAAGGTTCTCCTTCAACATTGGAGGGCTTACAGGAAGATTAAAGACATTGAGGCACAGCATAAGAAAAGATGTAAAAGAACTTGCCGCAGAGATTTTAGAGTACAGAGATTCGGATGGAGATATAGGCCCTTTGGTATCAATACAGCTTGAACTGGAGGGTAAGGGAAATGTGGCGGAAGCAGTTGCAGCGAATTTTAAAAGAGCAGAAGAAGCATTGAGGAGTGTTGAAGAAGCCTTAAAGGTGCTGGGAAATGATGAACTGTCAAGAAAATATGAGGAAAGCAGATATTTACTGTATTCACTCGAAAAAGAGTTTAACCGGTACTTAAAAATAAATAATAAGCTAGACATATTCAATAACGGCATTTACTGTCTTACCGGCGAGGAATACTCGCTGGGAAGGGATAACATAAAGGTAGTGGCCGAAATGCTTGATGCCGGGATAAGGCTGATTCAGTACCGAGAAAAATCAAAAACGATGCTTGAAAAGTACCGCCAGTGCGTAAAAATCAGGGAAATGACAGACAATGCCAGTGCGGTATTTATTATAAAT
Organism: Bacillota bacterium; assembly: GCA_049325575.1. Lineage (GTDB taxonomy): Bacteria > Bacillota > Clostridia > Acetivibrionales > Acetivibrionaceae > JBMOLK01. Next base: position 32,677 of record JBMOLK010000296.1, read on the forward strand.
GACCATACAGACCTTGCAACAAGTGTTTGTGCAGATGGAGTACATCTCGGTCAGGACGATTTGCCAGTACAGGCTGCAAGACAAATAGTAGGGAACTCAATGATAATAGGGGTTTCAACCCACTGCCCCGAACAGGCGGAGAAGGCAGTAGAAGACGGCGCTGATTATATCGGCGTAGGCCCGATTTTCAAGACATCTACAAAAAAGGACGTATGCGAACCCGTCGGCATTGAATATTTAGATTATGCCGTTGCGAATATACATATTCCCTTTGTTGCAATCGGCGGAATTAAGCTGCATAACCTGGTTCAGGTAAAGGGAAGGGGCGCAAAGTGCATTGCGATGGTAACTGAAATTGTAGGGGCTGAGGATATAAAGGAGACAATTAAACTAATCAAAAAAAAGTGGGAAGGGGGAACGCTAAATGAACTACAATACACAAATGGAGGCGGCGAGAAAAGGAATACTTACTGCTCAGATTAAAGCTGTCGCTGAAAAGGAGAGGGTGGACGGGCATAGGCTCATGGAGCTTGTTGCCGAGGGCAGAGTTGCAATTCCCGCTAATAAAAAACATGCTGTATTGGAACCCCAGGGAGTTGGGGAAGGTCTCAGGACCAAAATAAACGTCAATCTCGGCATATCGAGGGACTGCAGGGATTTTAAGGTCGAGATTGACAAGGCGGGCAAAGCTATTGATATGGGCGCTGATGCTATAATGGATCTTAGTTCATACGGAAGGACAAGAGATTTTAGGCGCAGGCTTGTAGAAATATCAAAGGCTATGGTAGGTACAGTACCAATGTACGATGCAGTCGGATACCTTGAGAAAGAACTTGAAGAAATAACTTCACAGGATATTGTAGATGTCTTAAGTGTACATGCCGAGGATGGTGTAGATTTTATGACGATACATGCCGGTATAAACAGGAAAACTGCTGAGAGACTTAAAAAGAACGGCAGGCTTACCAATATTGTTTCTCGCGGAGGGTCACTTATTTTTGCTTGGATGGAGCTTACAGGCAAGGAAAACCCGTTTTACGAATACTATGACAAGGTTTTGGATATATGCAGGGAATATGACGTTACAATAAGCTTGGGAGACGCATGTAGGCCTGGAAGTATAAATGATTCTACCGATGCATGTCAGATTGAGGAATTGATAACTCTGGGAGAACTAACCAGAGAAGCGTGGAAAAGGGATGTGCAGGTGATGGTGGAAGGTCCGGGGCATATGGCCATTAATGAAATCCAGACAAACGTGATATTGCAGAAGAGACTCTGCCACAATGCGCCTTTCTACGTACTGGGACCCCTTGTAACCGATATTGCCCCGGGCTATGATCACATTACAAGCGCTATTGGCGGCGCTATTGCAGCAGCAAGTGGAGCGGATTTCTTATGCTACGTAACCCCGGCGGAGCACTTGAGACTGCCTGACATGGAGGATATGAAGGAAGGCATAATAGCGGCAAAAATAGCGGCTCATGCAGCAGATATTGCAAAAGGGATAAATGGAGCCAGAGAGCATGATTACCGTATGAGTGTTGCCCGTAGAAAGCTAGACTGGGAGGAAATGTTCAAACTAGCGATTGATCAGGAAAAACCAAGAAGGTATAGGGATACTTCAATGCCAGAGATAGAAGGTTCTTGTACAATGTGCGGAAGAATGTGTGCAATGAGAACCATGAACAAGGTTCTATGTGGGGAAAGACCGAGTTTTAAATAAAATTTCAAAGAAGGTGTACTATGATCACTTTAACGGTAAACGGCAAAAAGACTGAATTGGAAAAGCCTGTTTTGGTAAGCTGCTACCTTGAAATGGCAGGCATAAATCAGAAGGCGGTGGTTGTAGAGCTTAATTATGAGATTCCTGATAGGCATAAATGGAATGAAACCATTCTAAAAGACGGAGACAACCTTGAAATTGTAAAATTCATTGGGGGAGGGTGATAATTGATGGGAAGCCTCTCGATAAACAATGATGTTTTACGGTATTCAAGACAAATAATACTTGAAGGTTTTGGAAGAGACGGACAGCAAAAGTTAAGAAAAGCAAAAGTGCTTGTAGTGGGAGCTGGTGGGTTGGGTTCTCCTGTGCTTTTATATCTTGCCGCCGCCGGGGTTGGGAATATAGGTATTGTTGACTTCGATTCGGTGACCGTTTCCAATCTGAATAGGCAAGTTATCCATTTTACCAATGATATCGGCAGTAGAAAAACAGATTCTGCAGAGAAAAAAATTAAGCGGTTGAATCCTGAAATAAACGTTATTAAGCATAATACGAAGATTAGTATTGATAATGCGGAAGAAATAATTACGGGATACGATGTCGTGGTAGACGCTACGGATAATTTTACAGCAAGGTATATTGTCAGTGATTGCTGTTTTTTTCTAAAGAAATCCCTTGTCGAAGGAGCGGCTACAGGCTATGAAGGAATAATAATGACAATAATACCAGGAAAGACACCTTGTTATAGATGCTTATACCCAAAGCCTCCTGAAGACGGGGTGATTCCTACATGCAACGATACAGGCATACTGGGGGCTATTACAGGAGTAATAGGCTCCCTTCAGGCCCTTGAAGTGATCAAGATGCTAACAGGACTGGGAGAGCTGGTTGCATGGAAGCTTTTGACCTATGACCTCATGAGCGCCGGCTTTAGAGAGATTAAATGGAAAAAGCGTGATAACTGTCCTCTTTGTGGAAAGGAACCTGTTATTAAAGAACTTGACCAATATAATATAAAATGTCGTCTTAAAGAAATATAATAAACCTAAATATAGTTTATTAGAATATTGTATTGACAAGCATTGTAAATGGTGTTTTAATATCAAAAAAATAATCGATACGCACTGAAATTGTATCGATACAATGGAGGTATTTACGATGAGCGAACGATATGAACTTAATAAAAACCTTGCCCAAATGCTAAGGGGCGGAGTCATTATGGATGTTACAAATGCTAAAGAAGCTGAAATTGCTCAAGAAGCAGGAGCTGTAGCAGTAATGGCACTAGAAAGGGTTCCGGCGGATATACGGAAGCAGGGTGGAGTTGCACGAATGTCTGATCCCAAAATTATTAAGGAAATAAAAAATGCCGTGACAATTCCGGTTATGGCAAAAGCGAGGATAGGACATTTTGTAGAAGCGCAGATACTGGAGGCATTAGGCATTGATTACATTGATGAGAGCGAGGTTTTAACTCCTGCAGATGAGTGCTTCCATATTGACAAACACAAATTTAATATACCGTTTGTTTGCGGTGCAAAAAATCTTGGAGAAGCATTAAGGAGAATAGGAGAGGGTGCTTCAATGATTAGGACGAAAGGTGAAGCAGGAACAGGCAATGTTGTTGAGGCAGTTAGGCATATGAGAACAATAATGTCAGAGATCCGGAGATTGACAAGCCTGCCGAAGGAAGAACTTATGACTGCCGCTAAAGAAATGGGCGCACCCTATGATTTGGTAGTAAGATTGGCGGAAGAGGGAAAACTTACAGTAGTAAACTTTGCCGCTGGTGGAATTGCAACTCCAGCTGATGCTGCACTTATGATGCAGCTTGGAAGTGAGGGAGTTTTTGTGGGTTCAGGAATTTTTAAATCCTCCAATCCTGAAAAAATGGCTAAGGCTATCGTCAAGGCTGCAACTTTCTTTGATAAGCCAGAAGTATTGGCGGAAGTATCTGAAGATTTGGGAAGTGCAATGCACGGAATTGAGATTTCACAGATACCTGATGAAAGTATATTGTCCACACGAGGGTGGTAATAGATGTTAAAAGTAGGTGTTCTTGCTTTACAAGGATCAGTTGAGGAGCATGTATGTTCGTTTCAAAAAATAAAAGGAGTTTCAGTTTGCAAAATTAAGGAAGCTGATGAACTGGATAATATAGACGGTCTGGTGCTGCCTGGCGGGGAAAGCACGACTATAGGAAAGCTATTAAGGGGCTTTAAACTGCTTAAGCCGATAGTAAGCCGTATTAATAAGGGCATGCCGGTATGGGGTACTTGTGCTGGTATGATTTTGATGGCGAAAAATATCGTTGGAGAAGAGCAGACACATCTTGGAGTGATGGACATAACTGTAAGAAGAAATGCTTATGGCAGTCAGCTTGACAGCTTCAGTACAACTATGTGCATACCTGCCGTTTCCAATAATGAAATACCTCTTATTTTCATAAGGGCGCCATGGGTAGAGAGTGTTGGTGAAAATGTAAGAGTGCTTGCTAATGTAAATGGGAAAATTGTGGCAGTACAGCAAAAGCATATGCTTGCTACAGCTTTTCACCCAGAGCTAACAGATGATATTTCTTTCCATAAGTATTTTGCTGAAATGGTAGGGAAAAGGAATAAGATTGTATTTTGATTTTAACTGAGAGTGTATAATACTGGAAAACGTATTCTCTAAGCTATTGTCAACCAGTAAAATAAAATCGGTTGACAATAGCTTTTTATATGGATATTATATGTAATATATATAAGCTTAGAAAATAAAAAAGGGATTTAAAAAGATGAGTGCTATTTTAATAGACATTAAGGACAAATTGTCCAAGGGCAAGTTGATTAACTTTGAAGAAGCAATGAAACTAACTGAAGATAGTATTGAATACGAAGAACTATTTTCCTTTGCAGATAAGCTTTGCAAAGAGAACATTGGATATAATATTGACCTATGTTCCATCATTAATGCTAAGTCGGGAAAATGTTCTGAGAATTGCAAATATTGTGCCCAGTCAAGTTATTACAACACAAATGTTCAAAGCTATCCATTAGCAGCCTTGGACGAAGTTTTAAATCTGGCGCGAGAAAATGAAAAGCAAGGCGTTCACCGTTTTTCAATAGTGACTAGTGGGGGATGCCCTACCCAAGATGATTTTGAGAATATTCTTGAGATGCTTTCGGTATTGAAGAAAGAGACAAGTCTCAAAATATGTGCTTCTTTGGGGAGCATAACCTTTGAACAAGCATTAAGCCTGAAGCAGGCTGGACTTTCCATGTACCACCACAATATTGAGACCTGTAGTGAGTATTATAACGAAATCTGTGATACTCATACATATGAAGATAGAGTATATACAATTAGAAACGCAATAAAAGCAGGCATTGAGGTTTGCTGTGGTGGAATAATTGGCATGGGTGAAAGTATGGAGCAAAGAATAAGAATGGCATTTGAAATAAGGGAGCTGGGCATTAAATCGGTTCCAATTAACATACTAAACCCTGTGAAAGGCACACCTCTAGAAAATGCTAAAAAACTTCAGCCTTTTGAGATACTAAAAACCATATCCCTTTTCAGGATTATCATACCCTATGCTTCCATCAGGTATGCCGGTGGCAGGATGTTTTTAGGTGAGTATCAGAGTAAAGGATTTAATGCAGGCATAAATGCAATGATGGTAGGAAATTACCTTACAACTGTAGGGAATAAAATTTC
>JBMOLK010000297.1:0-4521 GCA_049325575.1 Bacillota bacterium
AGGATATTTATTTACATCAATAACATTGTCCAGGAAATGTACTGCCTTCTTAACGGTACTGGCCAGCCTTTCAAAATCTACTTCCGGTGTACCGCTTGAATTTTTAATCATGATACTTAAATTAATTGAACCAAGATTACATGCTTCATATGGAAGCAGCGGCTGCTCCCCACACGGGTTGGTGCTCTCAATCCGGCCAAGCTCCGGTGTAACATTATCCTTATTCAATCTGTCAAGAAATATAATCCCAGGCTCTCCATTATTCCAGGCCATATCTACAATAAGATCAAATACTTCTTTTGCATTCAATTTACCTGTAATTTTATTGGAATGTGGGTCTACAAGATTATAATCTTCTCCATTCTCAACAGCATTCATAAATTCTTCAGTTATCCCTACACTGATATTGAAGTTTGTAATATCAGCATTGTCCTTTTTACATGATATAAACTCAAGTATATCAGGATGGTCTACCCTTAGGATACCCATATTGGCGCCTCTTCTGGTTCCTCCCTGTTTAACAGCCTCTGTAGCAGCATTAAAAACTTTCATAAAGCTTATTGGACCACTTGCTACTCCTCCTGTTGAGTTTACAGCAGCTCCTTTAGGCCTAAGTCTTGAAAAACTAAACCCGGTGCCGCCACCGCTTTTATGTATAAGAGCAGCGTTCTTTATAGTTTCAAATATACCTTCCATTGTGTCTTCTATAGGGAGTACAAAGCATGCACTTAATTGCCCCAAGGGTCTTCCTGCATTCATGAGAGTAGGTGAGTTTGGTAGAAATTCAAGGTTTGACATCAATTCAAAAAATTCCTGCTCTATTTCCTTAAGTTCCTTTGCAGAAACATGACCTTTATCTGCAGCAGCAACAGCTTTAGCAACTCTCATAAACATTCCGCTAGGGTCTTCTAAAAGCTTGCCATTTTCATCTTTAGATAAGTACCTTTTTTCAAGGACTTTTATCGCATTCTCAGTTAAATTCATTGTATAAGCCCCCTTATTGGTAATCACTATATTTGGTATAGTGTTTAATTCGCGATACAGTATATTGTATCATTTATCCAGTACAAGTCAAGTCATAAAGAAGAATTTTTTTTAGTAATTAAGCCCTATTGAAACAAATAAAAACTTATGCTCTATATTGAACAAATATGCTAAAAAACGGACAGTAAGTATATACACCCACTGTCCGCTGCTTTTTCAGATTATTATAGAGTTAAACCTAGTTACTTTCTTTTAAGAAAGCTGATTCAGAGTAAGTATTATTTGCATCCCAGAATATCCACTCTTCATAACCTGCATCATAAACCGCTTTTATCTGCTGCCTTACCTGCTCCGGACCATATGTCTGATAGTAACCCTTGCCAAGCCATGAAGCAGTAAAGTCCTGTATATAAGGCCTTACTCCGGCCCTGTACCCTTCTACCTTGGATATTCTTTCTTTCCCCTTAAGTAGGCTTTGATAAACTACTCCATAGGGGTCCATATCAGGTTTCATAAACTGTACGCCGTTTACCTTTTGCCCTACAGCATAATGTGATGGATATACCATAGGTGAAATATAATCAAGCTCTTTACCCACCAACTCAAGATATTGGCCTATCCCCTCTACATCTCCAGGGCTTTCAAGTATTATTCCGAATACATCAGCCGATAGAACAACATCAGGAAGTTCCTTCCTTGCATAAGATATGAATTCGTTAATTATTTCATATTTCTTTAAATCACTGCTGCTAAATTTCATTGCCTTTTTGTTTCCATCATTAGGAAATCTTATATAGTCAAACTGTATTTCATCAAAACCTTTGCTTACCGCTTCCTTGGCTATTTCAATTATATATGGCCATGATTCTTTATTGTAAGGATCCAGCCAAGTTAGTTTATGGTTGTCACGCCACAGCCCACCATTAACGTTCTTTACTGCAAGTTCGGGTTTTTTTGATGAAAGTACGGGATCCTTGAAGCATACCAATCTTCCTATAATATGAACATCATTATCATGAAATGCTTTTAAAACAGAGTCTACATTATACTTTTTCTTCCAAGCCCCAAGTTCTCTTACAGCCGGTACATTTGACTCATAGCCTACATAGCCGTCGTCATCTTTAATATCAATAACATATGAGTTGATTTCAGTATTCTTTGCAAGATCGATGTAATGCTGGACCTTATCAGAACTTCCAACAGTCCATCCGGTAAGATATAATGCTTTAGCTTTTAAATTTTTCTTTGTTGGATCAGATGTTTCTCCAGGATTACTTGGAATAGGAGTTGCACTTTCACTTGGCTGTGTTGGTTCAATAACTTCTCCTGTTTCTACATTGTTATTTGTTGTATCACCGCTTGCCACGCCGGTAGGCAATGGGTTGTTAACTGCCACATCTTTACCGCTGCACGCTGCCAGTGAGAACAGTAATGCAAATACCAATGGGATTACTAAGACCTTCCTGCTGAATGAATTAACTTTTACCCGCTTTCCTAACATATTGACCCCCGCCCCTATAGTATAGATTTTTTATTTATGTATTTTGTATTAACCCTTTTATTGTATTTTAGGATTTTACAAAATAATATACTTTGATTAGATATATTTATTACAAGCTTTTTTACTTTCAGTGTAGATGAATCCTATTATTAATTAATTATAACATTAGCAAATTTGTTGTCATGGGAAATTAAGTTCCTTATGTTTAAACTTGATAAAAACATACTATACTTAATATATTTAGACGCACAAATAATAACAAAAGTTCAATGCTGATAAAAATCTTATTCCTTTAAAAAAGCTGCTTCTGTATAAGTGTTTGCTGCATCCCACAGTATCCATTCCTCATAACCCGCATCATAAACCGCCTTTATCTGCTGTCTTACCTGCTCCGTCCCGTATTTCTGATAATATCCCTTAGGTAGGTATGTTGCAGTAAAATCCTGCAGATAAGGCCTAACTTTCGCCTTATAACCCGGAACCTTTGTTATCCTATCCTTTGTCTTTAACAGTGCATTATAAACAACTTCATAAGGCCTTAAATCCGGGGCTCTAAATATCACCCCATTTATACTCTGGCCAACTCCATTTCCCATCATTCCTCTAGATGCATTAGCATAATGAGATGGGTATATCATAGGTGATATGCAGTCTATATCCATGCCAACCCTCTCTAATACCTGGCCTATACCTTCTATATCACCAGAACTTTCACATACAATTGCAAATATATCTGCTGAAAGTTGAACTCCCATTTCATTTATCTCTGCTGCTGATTCCTTAAGAAAACCTGAAATAGCATCTGCTTTAGGAGGAGCATTTTCTCCATAGTTAACATCGGCTTTCCTTGCAGTGGGAAATCTTACATAATCAAACTGTATTTCATCAAAGCCCTTTCTTATTGCCTCTTTTGCAATATCTAAATTATACCTCCAGACTTCCTTATTGTATGGATTTGCCCATGCAATTTTACCATTTTCCTTCCATACAGTCCCATCTGTACGTTTAATCGATAGATCCACTCTTTTTGTTGCAAGATAATTATCCCTAAAACAGACAACCCTTCCTATTACATAAATACCATTATCATGTAATCTTTTTACCACATGATCTACATCATAAAGTTGATGGTATGCCCCTATTTCTTTTACGCTGCCAAGTTCAGATTTGTAATTTACTTTGCCGTCTTCTTTTACATCAATGACCACAGCATTTAGCTCTGTAGTCTTAACCAGGTCGATTATACGGTCAAGAAACTTATTATTGCCTGCTGAAGATCCAGTAATATAAATAGCTTTAACTTTAACATCATTCTTTTTTTTAGGTCTATTATAGGATGATTCCTTAAGGGAATCCTTACCAACACTTTTTTGATGAGACTGCTGTGGCGAAATCAGTCCCTTGTTTTTAGTGCCAACTCCTGGTGAACTTTCAACTTTCACATATTGGTTCTCTTTATTTAAAGAATAGTTATTATTTATGTTTAACGATACAGCTATTATTATTGCCAGTACTACTGCAAGTGTGGATACTACTATCAATATATTTCTATCTTTACGCATTATTTTCTCCGTTCACATATTATTTGCGTTTTTACAGTTGTATCCTTATCCAATTTAACAAAAATTACTTCTGATTACAACCATATTTTTAACGTACAGTATATTATTTGCTAAATATAGTGGCATTAAACATTAAATGTTATGTAATCATTTATTTACTTTTAATAAAAATAAGTTCTCTTATCTAAGAAAACCCATTTCGAATCATTTACCTTAATAATCCCAACAAAAAAGCAGAAGAGAAAGACTCTTCGTCAATCTCTCCTGCTTATGGCTCCTCAAGTAGGACTCGAACCTACGACCCTGCGGTTAACAGCCGCATGCTCTACCGACTGAGCTATTGAGGAATATAAATCTGGCAGCGACCTACTTTCCCGGGACGTCTCCATCCAAGTATCATCGGCACTAAGAAGCTTAACTACCGTGTTCGGTATGGGAACGGGTGTGACCTTCTCGTTATTACCACCAGAAAGT
>JBMOLK010000298.1:0-4488 GCA_049325575.1 Bacillota bacterium
AAAAGTTTCAGGTATTCTAAAGTAAATGTTATGTCCTTCTGCCTTTTGTATCACAGTAAGAACAGGCTCAAAAATGGATTGATGCTTTATACTGATAACAGCCCCCCGGTTGAATATGTATTCCTCTTCCTTCTTCGTTAGTTTGCCTCCGTCGCTTTCAGCTGGTATCCAGTTGGATAATTTTAAATCGCCCACTGTTTTCCCTCCTTAGAGTTTATAGGTACTGCTATCGGCAATGTATTCAACTATTAAAATCCAGCCCATACCTGGCACTGGATTTATATCTTTTGTTTGAATTAATTATATTTAATAATATTCGACGTATTATATAAATTTCCTTCTTATTTTAACAAAAAAAATGGAAAGCCCGAACATAAATATTCGGGCTTTCCATTTTATGTCATTCGTTGCTATTAGCCGTTTATTGCGTAAAGGTTATAGTTACGGTGCGATAAGGTTCTTCCGCAGCTATCAAGCTAAGTTGTTCGGTAATATTCTTAATTTCATCGTTTATACGCTTAATATTTTGAGGGTCAGATTCAGTCTTTAAGTCCCCCTGGAGCTTAGCCAGCCTTTTGTTTAACTCATTCTTTTTTCTGACAAGTTCACCGGATATATCATTAATAGCAGCCTTATCCCCATAATTCGTTTTTAGTTGTGAAATGAATCGGTCATACTTTGAGTACTCCACCTTAAAGCTTAGGGTACTGCTGCTATTGTTTTCACTATCTATTCCTTTATAAGTTTCTTCATTACCTATCTTTTCCTTGGGGCTGGACGTAAAAACAGCGGTTGTCTCAATAAACTCAATATCGCATGCTGCTGCAATTAGTTTTACTTTTTTAAGTTCTTCGTCCAAATTGGCAGTCTTTATTACAATAGATATATTGTTAACAGGCATGCTTTCTGAATCTGCTGGAAGTCTATCGCTGGTTACTGCGATCGCTGTACCTTTAAGGCTTATCTTCTCCTCTTGAAGCTCCTTGTCAGAACTATTCTTATCAGAAACATCCTCCGAGAAAGTGACAGCAACCTCTTTATTATGGTTTTCTTCAGGCTTTCCTGCAGCTGCAGTACCTGCCTCCTGACTACCCTCTATCTTGATATCAGCTTCATCTCTTGCTAAAGACTTTTGACCAATTGCTATTTCATTTTCTCCATTATAGCCTTTAGCCGCTTCATTTGCCATAGACGCCATATCTGAAGTCTTATTAATGCTTCCGTTTAGCCAGAATCCTCTTATAATGAATACCAAAATAATTCCTGCAGCAATAGATGAGGCTATTTTCATATACTTACTGCCTAGTACTATAAATCTCCTTTTATCTTCCTGCTTCTGTTTCTCTTCAATAAGCTTTTCATGTAGTTTTTCAGAGAACCCCTCCGGAAGCTCCACATCTTCAACATTCTTACACATGTTTACAACTTCCTTAAGCTCCTCAATCTCACTTCTACAGCTTTCACATGAGCTGATATGCTCTTCGACTTCTGCTTTTTTAGCATCATCCAGCTCGTTATCAATATATAAAGATATCAACTCAATTATTTCACCGCAGCTTTTCATCTCCAACCCTCCTTTCTATACTATTTGACGTATTCTTCATTTAAAAGTTCCCTTTTCTCCTTGAGAATTTTCTTAAGGGCTTGTCTTGCTCTATTTATTCTGGATTTAACCGTCCCTTCGGGACATTTAATTATCTGTGAAATCTCGTCATAACTAAATCCCTGGATGTCCCTAAGTACAATAACAGTTTTGTAGTCATCAGGCAATACACCAATGGATTCATTTACCACATTTTTAATCTCATTACTTTCAGCTGCCGCTTCAGGACCTGGACTTTCATCCTTTATCTGGCGTTTAATTTCACTGCCATCATATTCGATATCTTCATCCAGCGAAACTACTTTTTTGTTTTTTCTCTTTCGTATTTCATCCAGACATACATTAGTTGTAACCTTATAAATCCATGTAGAAAAAAGAGAATCGCCTTTAAACTTTTTTATAGACTTGTACGCCTTTAAAAAAACTTCCTGCGCCAATTCGCTTGCATCATCGTAGTTTCCCAGCATCCTAAGGGCAATATTAAACACTTTCTTCTGGCATGCTTGTATAAGCTGTTCAAAAGCCTCAACATCTCCCGACCTTGCTTTTTCAACCAGTTCCTTTTCATTCTCATTCATAGTTACAGCCTCACCCCCGGGCCAATCTCTCATCTCTCAAAAATTAATTATACATTTATTTTTTGAATATTTGAACTCCTAACATGAATAATTTATATAAACGTAATATTAACTTACAGTATTTTCTAAAGGTTTTTTTTTATATTTGTAGAATATTAGCAAGGTAACAAGCAATAAATAAAACTATTAAATAAAAGGGGTAGTATTATGATCAATACAATTCTTGTCACTGATGATAACGTACTTGACAATGCAATTATCAGAAATTATCTTTACAACGAAAGATATAATCTGGTCTCCGCATTAAACGGACGCGAAGCTCTTGAACTTGTTGAAAGTCGTAATATTGATCTCATCTTGCTTGATATGGTCATGCCTGTAATGGATGGATACGAATTCTTAAAAGAATTTTCAAAAACAAGTTTCTATAAGGAAATACCAGTAATTGTTGCATCCAGTCTTGACAGTACGAAAAACATTGAAAAGGTCCTGGAATTTGATATTTTTGACTACATCATTAAACCCCTTGACCACATAAACAGGCTCATATTGGTAAACAAAATCAAGACAGCCATACGCTACAGAAATACTCTGGTAGACCTTAACAAAGCTACAAAGCTAATTGACCAGCTATCTTCCAACAAAAGCTAAAACTCTTTCATTGACGCCCAAGGCAAAAATATGGTTTTTTGCCTTTTTTTGATGCAAATTTATATTTAAGTTTTGTTTTCATTCCCTTTTGACTAATATCCTTCCAAAAGACCATTATTTCCATAACATTAAAAATAACAAACTACGCAAACTATTTTAGAACTCAATATCTTTGGGGAGGTTATTTTATGAAAACTCGTGAAGGAATAATACCAACAGTACTTGGAACAGTAGTTACTGCTGCAGGACTTTCCCTAAAACCGCTTTCATCGAAGCTTGCATGGGGAGTAACCGGCTTCGGTCTGGCGCATATAGTCCTTGGAGCAATTGACCTTATTGAGCACCGATCCCGTTAATGTGAGTTTAATAGACGAGGGAGATTTCTCCCTTTTCTATTTTTATATAAAGTTATCACACAGGTGCTTTGTATAACCCATTTTAACCAGTTCGGTAAGGGCCCTCCATACTTCTTCCGGGATGTCTTGATGGATTTGAAAACCCTTTTGCGGATATACTTTTATGCGCTGTAAATCTCCCACCATTATACTAATGACTTCATCTTTTGTGATTTCTCCATCTTTGTAGCCGCTCAAATAAGCTTCAAAGTTCAGCTGTGGTGATGTTATAGTAATATCAATATCAGGCCATAATTTTTTAAAGGCTGCATATGTCCTTCTCTCCATATATGGTTTGTTTACAACAATTGCATCTTTAATATTTATGTTTCTTTTTAGAACTAAATCCTTTACAAATAAAATATTCTCCCCGGTATTTGAAGATTTGTTTTCAATCAGTATCCTGTCTTTAGGAACCCCCAAACCTATTGCTATCTCGGAAAACTTATCAGCTTCAGTCATGTTCCATATGTGTCTTGTAACTTTACCCAGACCTCCTGAAAATACAATCAAGGGAGCATATCCTTGCAAATAAATATCCGCCCCCCTTAGTGCAACTCTGGTATCGTGACTTCCTAAAACTATAACGCAGTCGGATTTTTTCAAGCTGTGATTCATATGAAGATAATCCCATATAATCCTGACAAGCTTTTCCTTATCCATATCTCAACCCTTCTCCATTAAAAGCCTGAACCTTTTTTTGATCTTTCTGACAACATACAGAAGCGCTGCCTTTTTATCCACTATCCATTTATAATAAATGTATAGAAGCCGATCAGCTTTTTGTCCGCTTAATCTTAAACTTATGAGCTTTAGCACTTTTTTAGGTAATCTTATTTTTCTCGACTTTAGAGCCCTTACTACATAGTCCAAATGCTGCTTCAACTCTTTAGAAAAAATGTAGTCTGCCCCGTCTATCAATTCATGGGACCTTTTAACTACTAACTCAATATCCTTATAGGGAATATTGAAATGATCATACATAAAAATATTCTCATCAATGTGTCTCATTCCGTTAATAGTATTCAACACCAGCGGAATATTATTATCAACTGCAAACTTTACCACATCTAGTATCTTAAGTAAATTTGATTTCATAACGCAAAAATTAAGATAAAGCTTCCAGTCATAGCCCTGCTTATTCTTTTGATCAAAATACTCTTTTGCGTATAATAAATTGCTTTTAAATCTTTCCCACTTACCGCCTATCCGGACCTTCTCATAATCTTCATTAAGCCCTTCCAGCGAAAACTTCAAGTGA
>JBMOLK010000299.1:0-16663 GCA_049325575.1 Bacillota bacterium
ACTCAAGTTCTTGGCAACCGAAATGATTATTTCGTTTAATTAGAGGTCTGATTATTTAAATTGGAATATAAATCATTCAACTCGTATGTGAAAAAGTTACACGACAACTGTCTTGACAAACGGCGTTTATGCCAATAACTATGAATATCTGAAGACTTACTTCAATAGGAGCGGTAAGTAAGGGGGGACTGTGATGCTGTACAAAGGTTTGATATTTAGTTTGAGAAAGAATACGGCATTAGTTGCAACTCCAAATAATGCCTATTATAAGATAGCAAGGAAAGCTACAATGTTTGTAGGACAGGAAGTAATATTTAAAAAGACAGATATTATTGATTATAAATACGTCATTAAGAAGCTTTCAACTATAGCTGCTTGTGTATGCTTGCTGATTACAATTGCGTTTGTATTTGTCAGGCTGCAGATGCAAAGTATACCGGTACCAAAGGAATTCGCTTTTATAAGCCTCGATATTAATCCAAGCATGGAATTTACAATTGATGAATTGGAGAATGTCCTAAATGTTGAAAGTCTAAGCAATGACGCAGAGGAGATAACAAAAGAAATAGAGTTTAAAGGAATGAAACTTGACAGTGCAGTAACAAGAGTTGTTGAACTTTGCGAGGAAAAAGAATTTATTGATACTAAAAGTAAAGTGTATTTACTTATTGGTGGTTCTGTCAATTCTGACGCAAAGAAAGGAACGGATAAGGCAAAAAGTAACGATAAATTAAGCAAAATATTAAACGAATTAAAAGAGAGTTTGGAAAAAACATATTCTGGAGAACAGGAGATTATAGCAATTAAATCTAGTCCTGAAAATAGGGAAGCGGCCAGGGAAAATAACATTTCTCAAGGAAAGTATGCCGTTTACTCTGAGCTAATCAGGTTGGGAAAAGAGATTACTGTGGAAGAGATAAAAGGTACTGATATGAAAGATCTCTTGAAGGCTTATATTGAATTGAATGGAAGTGTAACTGCATCACCATACCCAACTTTAACACCAGCAGCAGCTATGAGCATAGAGCCAACTATAATGCCAACTATAACTTCAGATTTGACTGCAACTCCTGCAATAACACCAACATTAACACAAGTACCGACAATAACCCCAACGACAGCACCAACAATAAGAATGCCGACTACAACACCAACAAGGACACCAGCACTGACTACAACACCTGCAAAAATGCCGACACCAGGTATTGTATCAACACAAAGACCTACTGACAATAGCGTTGATGGATATGCACTAGGTACAACCGGCGGAGCTGGCGGAACTTCAGTCACTGTTGCAAATGCATCAGATCTAATATTAGCCGCTGGATCATCTTCGAAAATGATTATCACTGTTTCTGGCAGTATAGATCTAGGGGCGACTCCACTTAGAGTAAAGTCCGACAAAACCATACAAGGCAAAGACTCAAGCAGCACTATTAAAGGAAATATCTCCATTAGCAATGTCAGTAATGTAATTATCAAAAACCTCAACATAACGAATCCCTCCGGTGCAGGCAGCGGGGATGGTATTGAAGTTTCTGAAAGCACCAAAGTCTTCATTACCAAATGTACCTTTACTGACTGTGCAGATGGTTCATTGGATATCGTAAGGGGATCAGATTATGTTACTGTTTCATGGTGCCGGTTCCGTGACAATACCCCAAGCCTCATCGGTAACGGGGATAACGTTACAACTGATGCTGGAAAGCTTCATGTAACCATGCACCATAACTGGTATGACAGCGGATGTAAGCAAAGAATGCCCCGTGTACGTTACGGACAGGTGCACCTATATAACAATTACTATGGTGCTTCTGGAAGTGACTACAATGTTGGTGTAGGTGTTTATAGTCAGATACTGGTTGAAAACTGCTATTTTGATAATCAAAGAACAGCTTGGAACAATATGAGTACTAGCAGCAATCAAGGGGAAATCCAATGGAACAGCGGTAATGAATTTGTGAGTACTTCGATTCCTACCTGGGCGCCAAACTCTGACGTTTTTGACCCCCCATATAGTTATACTTTGGATCCGGGCAGTAATGTTAAAAGCATCGTAACTGCAGGAGCAGGTAACAGATAAGATACTTTGTCTACTTAAATAACTAAAATATGCAGTAATAACATTAAAGAAAATTAAAAGACCCTCACCATTTAAAAATGTGAGGGCTTATTGTTTTATAGGCTTTAACCCTGTAATACCTTCAAAAGTAAAAATATTGCATAATTTAGGTAGAAATAATCCGTTCGAATATTGATACATATTCTATATAATTAGTGTATAAAATTTGGATAGGGGGAGTCAAACAATGGTAAAGAGGCTGTTAAGTACATTACTATCTGCTGCTTTGATTGCATCTTTTATGAGTGGATGCACATCCGGGGGAACAGATACACCGGCTAATAATTCAAAAACAAGCGAGACAACATTGACACTTTGGAGTATTGCAACAGAAAGTGATGCATTTAGTAACGCGTATAATAAGGCAATAAAAGATTTTGAGACTGCAAACCCAGGCGTAAAAATTGTTCATGAAACATTTGAAAATGAAGCTTATAAGACTAAAATCAAAACAGCTGTGTCTTCAAACAACTTGCCTGATCTTTTCTATACATGGGGCGGAGGATTTTCAAAACCATTTGTAGAGTCCGGAAAAGTATTAGCCATTGACAAATATTATACAGGTGAATATAAAGAGCAGTTATCTGAAGCAGCATTGACCTATGCAACTTATAATGGCAAAATATATGGTTCAACTTATACGACCCCTGTTTCAGCGCTATTTTATAACAAAAAAATCTTTGATGAAAATGGACTTAAAGCGCCAGCCACATTCGATGAACTGATACAAGTTTGTGAGAAGCTTATACAAAAAGGTATTACCCCCATCGGTATCAGTGGAAAGGATACCTGGGTACTGGCTATGACCCATGATGCTTTGACATTAAAGTCTGCAGGTCCAAAAAAGGTAAAGGAAGCACTTAAAAAAGAGGGACAAAGTTATGATGATCCGGACTTTTTGGAATCTGCAAAGAAATTCAGACAACTCGTTGAAATGGGGGCTTTCCATAAAGGCGCAACTGGATTGTCAAACGATGAAGCCAGTGCATTATTCTACAGCGGCAAGGTTGCAATGTATACAACAGGAAGCTGGATGGCAGGCTCCATTCAAACCGACCCTGAAAATCCGGCGGATTTTGATGTAGTACCATTTCCTGTAGTTGGCAGCAATGCAAAAGCAACAGACTTTATGGGTGGTGCCGTCGATACCATTATGGTAAGTGCATCAACAAAAAACCCTGATCTTGCAGGTAAGGCTGCATTTGAACTCACCAGAAGTATTTCAAAATATTCATATCTTGACGGAGCAGGCCTTGCAGTTTGGAAAAAAGATTATGATGACAGTAAAGTAAACCCTATAACTAAAAAGTTGGCTGACTATGCAGCAAATGCAACATCATTTACACTGTGGTTTGATACTATGATGGAAGCTGAAGATGCAGGTGAATACTTAACATTACTGCAAGAAATGTATGTTGGTAATATAACTCCTGAAGATTTTGTGAAGTCTATGAAGAAGAACCTGGAATAAATAACGGTTTTTATGCAAGATGAGGTATAAGTAAATCAAACCTTTCAAACAAATGAATATGGCAGGGGTATATTGGAATAAAGTACAATAAATCACTGCCATATTCAGAGGAACTATATCTTCTTAAAAAATTTTTAGAAGCCAGTCTTTTTAGAAGAATAGTATACTATTCTGTGTTTGAAAGGTTTGATTATTTTGGGGCAAAGTCTGATTGGAGGTTTATGATGGAATCTGTAAGGCAAAATAAATTGGCCGTAATATTATTTATATTTCCAGCTTTGCTGTTATTTGCAGTCATTATTATTATGCCAATTTTTATGTCAGCCTATTATAGCTTGTTAAAATGGGACGGAATTAACGATGCAAGCTTTATAGGAGTAGATAACTATATAGAATTATTTACAAGTCAGGTGGCAGGATTTCCAAAAACCATATTAAATGCTCTGCTGCTTGCGGTTTTGTCAGTATTTATCCAGCTGCCCATCTCCCTTGGTCTGGCATTACTGCTCTCAAAAGGAGTAAAAGGGGAAAAGTTTTTTGTAGCAGTTTTTTTCCTTCCTGTATTGATTTCTACTGTAGTTATTGGACAGCTATGGCTAAAGATTTACAATCCGGAATATGGTATTGTAAATGTGGGACTTCAGGCTATGGGGCTTGAAAACTTTACCAGAACCTGGCTTGGAGACCAAAAGACTGCATTGATGGCAGTATTCATACCTATTATATGGCAGTTTGTCGGATATCACATGCTTCTTATGTATGCCGGGATTAAATCAATTTCACCTGAACTTAGAGAGGCTGCAAAAGTTGAAGGGGCAACAGAGGGACAGATTGCAAGATATATTATTATTCCAATGATAAAACCTATCATTAAAGTATGTGTAATTTTTGCAGTAACCGGTTCATTAAAGGCCTTTGACTTAATATATGTATTAACCAATGGTGGGCCTGCTAAAGCCAGTGAGGTTCCAAGTACTTTGATGGTATCAATGATTTTTGACCGGAACCGTTATGGATTTGGGAGCGCAATTGCAATTTTAATAATTTTGTTATGCTTCTTTTTTGCAATAGTCATTAAAAAAGCATTTAATACGGAGGTGGATTAAATGAACATACTTAAAAAAGTAAAAGCAGGTGGGGTTCTAACCTATACAATTTTAGGTATATGGGCAGTGATTAACATTTTTCCACTGTATTGGATGTTTACATTTTCACTTAAAAGCAATAAAGAAATTTTTGGAGATAATATTATAGGCCTGCCGAAAGAATGGCTTTGGACAAACTACCAAAATGCTTTAACAAAAGGCAATATGGCTTTATATTTCCTAAACAGTGTTATTGTAACAGGCTTTACCATTATACTAACAGTCATACTTTCACTAATGGCTACATATGCATTAACAAGGCTTGTATGGAAAGGAAGAAAGACAGTAAACAATATTTTTATGCTGGGGCTTACGGTTCCGATACATGCAGCAATTTTACCCGTATTTATAATACTGCAAAAATTAAAAATGACAGATTCTTATCAGGCATTGATTATACCTTATACAGCTTTTGCACTGGCCATGTCAATTATGATTTGCGCCGGGTTTATTGTAAATATTCCAAAAGAGCTGGAGGAGGCAGCATGTATTGACGGGTGCAGTGTGTACGGAATCTTCTTTAGGATCATATTGCCTCTTATGAAGCCTGCACTCTCTACAATTGCTATTTTTACATTTTTACAAGCCTGGAATGAGCTGATGTTTGCTGTTATTTTTATTAATGATTCAAAATTCAGAACATTATCCGTAGGTATTCAGACATTATCCGGTGCACATACCACCCGGTGGGGACCTATTGGGGCGGCACTTGTTATTGCCACATTCCCTACTTTGATACTATACTCTTTTATGAGTACAAAAATACAAAAAAGCCTGACTATAGGTGCAGTTAAAGGCTAGGGGAGAAGTGTATATGAAATCAAATGCTTTTTATAGAAAAAAGGCAGAAGAACTGGTGGCACAAATGACACTGGAGGAGAAGGCAAGTCAGCTTACATACAATTCTCCTGCTATTGAAAGGCTGGGCATTCCTTCGTACAATTGGTGGAATGAAGCCTTACACGGGGTTGCACGTTCCGGTACTGCCACTGTTTTTCCACAGGCAATCGGTCTTGCTGCCATGTTTGATGATGAATTTTTAATGAAAATCGCAAATGCAATCGCCATGGAAGCCAGAGCCAAGTATAATGAAAGTTCAAAGCATGAGGATAGGGATATTTATAAAGGACTCACCATGTGGTCTCCCAATGTAAACATCTTCAGGGACCCTCGCTGGGGAAGAGGTCATGAAACCTATGGGGAAGATCCCTTTCTTTCAGGAAAACTTGGGGTTGCCTTTATAAAAGGACTCCAGGGAGAAAAAGACGTGATGCTGACGGCAGCATGTGCAAAGCATTTTGCCGTTCACAGCGGTCCTGAGGATTTACGCCATGAGTTTAATGCAGAGGTTTCAAAGAAAGATTTATGGGAAACCTATTTACCTGCATTTGAAGCATGTGTAAAGATCGGTAACGTGGAAGCAGTCATGGGGGCCTACAATAGAACCAATGGGGAGCCCTGCTGTGGAAGCTACGCCCTGCTTCGGGATATATTAAGGGAGAAATGGGGATTCCAAGGTCATGTAGTGTCAGACTGCTGGGCCATAAAGGATTTCCATATGCACCATATGGTCACAAAAACTCCGGTAGAATCAGTGGCGCTGGCTATTGATGCAGGGTGTGACTTAAATTGCGGCAACATGTATATAATGCTGCTTGCTGCTTTAAAAGAAGGATTAATAACGGAAGAGCACATTACAAGAGCAGCTGTGAGGCTTTATACAACCAGATTTAAGCTGGGACTTTTCGAAGGAAGTGAATTTGACAGTATCCCTTATGAGGTTGTAGAGTGCAGGGAGCATAAGGAACTAGCCATTGAAGCTGCCAGAAAAAGTGCGGTACTGCTTAAAAATGACGGGGTTTTACCTATTAACAAAAGTCAGGTGAAAACAATTGGGGTAATTGGACCAAACGCAAACAGCAGGCTTGCATTAAAAGGAAATTACTACGGAACATCCTCAAGGTATATTACTTTGCTGGAAGGTATTCAGGATGAAGTGGGAGAGGAAGTAAGAGTACTGTACTCAAAGGGCTGTGAACTGGTTAAAGATAGATCGGAAGTATTGGCATATGCCGATGACCGGCTTGTGGAGGCTGTAACTGTAGCGGAGCATAGTGATTTGGTCATTTTATGCCTTGGCCTTGATGAAACCATTGAAGGCGAGGAAGGGGATGAAGGCAATAATTATGCTTCCGGGGATAAAAAAGATTTGGAATTACCGAAGGTGCAAAAGAATCTTCTTGAGAAAATAGTTGGAGTTGGTAAGCCCACAGTGCTTTGCCTCATGGCGGGAAGTGCAATAAACCTAAGCTATGCACAGGAGTACTGCAATGGTATTTTACTGACCTGGTATCCAGGTGCAAGAGGCGGGAAAGCTATAGCAGATCTTTTATTTGGAAATACATCACCCTCCGGGAAATTACCTGTTACATTTTATAGATCCCTGGAGAGTTTACCCCCATTCACAGACTACTCCATGAAAAACCGGACATATCGCTATATGGAAGAAACTCCACTATATCCATTTGGCTATGGTTTAAGCTATGGTGATGTAGTATTAAAGCATGCAGAGCTAAATGAAGCTGTAGAGATGGAAAAGGATATAAATATAACTGTAACACTTCAAAATAGAGGAAGCATTGCAGTAGAAGAGGTGGTACAGGCGTATATTAAAGATGAACAATCCCGGTATGCCGTCAGAAATACAAGCCTGTGCGGGTTTTTGAGAGTTGCCTTGGGGGCTTATGAAGAGAAACAAATTTCAATGACCATTCCATTTGATTCTTTAAAAGTAGTAAACCAGGAAGGAGAAAAAATACTGGATAGTAAAAAATTTATATTATTTATGGGCGTATCCGCGCCGGATGAACGAAGTATAGAATTGACAGGAAAAAAACCTGTAAGTATTTCAATTGAATTGTAATTTAAGGGGATAGTGATCCAAAAGAAGCCATGAAGAAGAGAATGGAAATAATCAGGCAGTGGTTTTACAATAAAAAATTAAAAGACAAAATAAGATTTTTATTTTTAATTCTTGTAATGACGTATATTGTTACACTCTATTTTATCTATAATTTTTTAGTTAAAAAAAATATGATGGATTATGTATTGGAGAGTAATTACAATACCATGGTTTCTATTGGAAATAACCTTAATGTTGAATTTGAAGCAGTAAGCAACATGAGCCAGCTTATTATGACCAATAGTAACGTAATAGAGTACTTGAAAGACAGGGGATATGGAAAATCCAGGATATCTCATAATGCAATAATGGCTATGTATGATATAAGCAATACATTTAACTATGTGTCTTCCATATACATTTTTAAGGATTATAAAGAGTACATTAATATATCAAGACAGGTTACAAATGTTGATATCAATCTTGTTTATAATCCCTTGTGGAGGAAGGAAATACTGCAAAAGCGCGGTTCCTATGTTATCAGGGTTAATGGAGACGGAGCATTTCAAAGGAAATCAGGGGATACAGTAATATCTGTTATAAGACTGATTAATGATTTGGATACTCAAACACCAATTGGTATTATTGCTGTTAACTTAAATGTTGATATGCTTAAAAATTCATTTAAAGATATGACAAGTGATGACAGGCATTTTTGCTACTATAAAGACAATAAGAATATTCTAGACCAGCATGAAGCATTTGAAGAATTTCAAAAGATGGACTTTGGCAAAAAAGAATTTGAGCAAAACATTAAGCAAGGATTCGGTGTTACAAGAGTGTTATCTTACTATCATATTCCTGATACCCCTTTTGTTTTAGGGGAAGTTGAAAGTGTATCCTTTTTTAGATATATCTCGGTTCAGGCAATTGTCATTATAGTTGTTATAATTGTTTTGTCCATCTTATGCCTTGGCATTACCGGGATTTTTATATCCGTGTTTATTGCAAAGCCAATTGAGAGACTTATGCAATTCATGGATATTGAAAAATTGGGCTTTGGTAAAAATGAAATAAAAAACAAATTTCTATTAAAAAGTAAAGAAAGGGAAATGAAAATAAAAAACAGTCGTCTTATCGAAATCAACCAGATCATTAATGAATTGCTGGATAAAGAAAAGACAATGCGCAAGGCTGAACTGGAGGTGCTGCAGGAGCAAATAAATCCGCATTTTCTTTATAATACATTAGGTACCATAGCGGATCTTGCACTTGAAATCTCCGCAGATGAAATATATGATGCTGTTGAAACATTAGGTAATTTTTATAGAAGATTTTTAAGTAAAGGAAGCAAGGAAATCACTTTACGGGAAGAGATCGCAATTGTAAAGGATTACTTAAAACTTCAAAAATTAAGGTACCAGGAAGTGTTTGAGGACGAATATGAACTACAGGAAGACCTCCTTGATATTAAAATACCCAAATTAATTCTCCAGCCTTTAGTAGAAAATAGTCTATACCATGGTGTAAGGCTAAAAGGAGAAAAGGGAATTATAAAAATATCCGTTTATGAAGAATATGAGAAACTGCATATTGTTGTATATGACACGGGAGTAGGCATGACCTCGGAACAAATGAATTCAATAATGAATGATAATAATAAAAAAAGCTTCGGCTTTAAAGGTACAATAGAGAGAATAAGATATTATTATGATGCAGAGGATGTCTTTGAAATCAAAAGTGAAGAAGGGGAATATTGTCTGGTGGATATTAAGATCCCATTACAGGGGGGACTGGGTAGATGTATAGGGTAATGATTATTGATGATGAAAAACCTATTAGAAATCTTATGAAAAATATTTTAAAGAGGGAAGATTTGAGGATTGAAGTAGTAGGAGAAGCAGAAAGCGGTATTGAAGCTATCAATATCATGGACGAAGTACTGCCCGATATTGCGTTTGTAGATATTAAAATGCCTTTTATGGATGGGATTGAATTTTCAAAGCTGGCGGCTAGCCGTTATCCCGATTTGAAGATTATTATACTAACTGCTTTTGGCGATTTTGAATATGCAAGACAGTGTATTGGAATCGGTGTATGTGAGTATTTATTAAAACCTATTGTACGGACAGATATAAGAGAAGTATTGTTAAAGATTATAAGGGAACTGGATAAAAAGAAGAAAAAGGTAGAGATAGAAGAACCAATTGTGCACAAGAAAGATACCGTTTATAAAATTAAGTCATATATAAAAGAAAACTATATAAAGCCGGATCTGGATTTAACATTTATTGCAGGAATCTTTGGATTTAATGCCAGTTATTTAAGCAGACTTTTTAAAGCGGAGACGGGAGTTAATCTTATTGATTATCTTACAGAATGCAGGATGGAAAAAGCTATGGATTATGCAAAAAAGGGAACCTTAATGTATGTAACTGCTAAAATGGTAGGTATTCCGGATCCTAACTATTTTGGCAAGTGTTTTAAGAAATATACCGATCAAAATTATTCGGAGTTTACGAAGAAATATAAAAAATAAGGTATAAAAGACTTTATATTAAATTATAAGAAGTTAATAGAAATTATGGGGGGATTTAGCTTGTCGTTTTTATTAGGAGTAGATATAGGTACATCAGGTACAAAGACGGTTTTATATGACGAATTGGGGAATACCATAGCAAGCAGCGTGGATGAATACCCAATGTATCAGCCTTTTATAGGATGGGCGGAACAGGAGCCGGAAGATTGGTGGGGGGCAGCCTGTAAAACAATTAAAGATGTCATTTCAAAAAGCGGAATTGACCCATCCGGGATTAAGGGAATAGGTCTGTCAGGTCAAATGCATGGAGCTGTTCTCCTTGATAAAGATCATAAAGTGCTAAGAAAAGCAATTATATGGTGCGATCAGAGAAGCTTCGTTGAATGTGACCAGATTACTTCAATTATAGGGAAGGAAAGACTCATAGAGATAACTGCCAATCCTGCACTAACCGGATTTACGGCATCAAAGATTATGTGGGTTAAAAACAATGAACCGCAAGTTTTTGAAAAGGTTTATAAAATACTTCTTCCTAAAGATTACATAAGATACCGGTTAACAGGAGAATTTGCTACAGAGGTTTCGGATGCAAGCGGAATGCAGCTTATGGATATACCGGGGAGGAAGTGGAGCGACGAAGTCTTAAGCAAGCTTGGACTTCATCAAAGTATGCTGGGAAAGCTTTATGAATCTCAAGAGGTTAGCGGAAGAGTGAATAAGCTGGCTTCTTCATTGACCGGGCTTAAGGAAGGGACTCCTGTGGTAGGCGGAGCAGGTGACCAGGCAGCAGGAGCTGTTGGAAACGGAATTGTAAGACCCGGAGTTGTATCTTCAACTATAGGAACCTCTGGTGTAGTGTTTGCATTCTCCCAAAATGTCACCATTGACCCAAAAGGCAGGGTTCATACTTTTTGTCATGCAGTACCCAATACTTGGCATATTATGGGAGTCACACAGGCTGCTGGCCTTTCCCTTAAGTGGTTTCGCGATAATTTTTGCATTGAAGAAAAAAGATGTGCAGAACTAATGAAAATAGATCCATACGTTTTAATGGATAAGGAAGCTGAAAAAGTGAATCCGGGCTGCAGTGGTCTTATTTATTTGCCTTATCTGATGGGAGAAAGAACGCCTCATCTTGACCCAAATGCAAAAGGAGTATTATTCGGACTAACGGCAAAACATGAAAAACAGGACATCTTAAGGGCAGTAATGGAAGGTGTGGTATATAGCCTTAAAGATTGCCTTGAAATTATAAAGGAAATGGGAGTCAGTGTTTTAGAAGTAAGAGCTTCCGGCGGCGGTGGAAAGAGTGAACTGTGGAGAAAAATGCAGGCTGACATATTCGGGACTGATATTACCACCGTAAAGTCAAGTGAAGGGGCGGCACTTGGAGCAGCACTTCTGGCAGGGGTGGGAGCAGGTATATACAGTAATATCAATGAAGCATGTGACAGGGTGGTAAAGGTAAATACAAGGCAGGAAGCGGATCTGGAACAAAATTTGAAGTACCTGAAGTTTTACGGTATTTACAAACGCATATACGACTCTTTGAAAAAGGATTTTGCAGATCTTTCGGCTATATTGTAAAGTTTTTTACAAAATAAAGGAGTCATTATGAGAAGTAATACAGCTTGTAATAACAAATTTTTAAAAGAGTTCAATCAAACATCCATTCTGGAAATGGTAAGGGTTCATAAGGCAATTTCCAGGGCTAAGCTATCAAGGCTCACGGGGTTGACACCAACATCAATTAGTGGAATAGTATCAGAGCTCCTTAAAATGGGGTATATTTCTGAAAGGGGTATCGGTGAATCAAAAGGTGGCAGAAAACCCAAGTTGGTTGAACTTAAACCGGATTCTTTGTACGCCGTAGGAGTAGACATCGATGTAAATTATATAAGCATTATTCTAATGGACTCTACCAGCCGGATTATTGAAGAAAAAAGGTTAATGACACCAAAAACTATGGTTTTTGAAAAAGTGATGGATGTCATACGAATTGAGATAAACAAGATAGTAGAAGAGCGCTCCATATCAGTTGAAAGACTTCTGGGAATTGGGATGTCAGTTCCCGGCATTGTTGACCCCGGGAGCTGTAAAGTAGTTCTTGCACCGGACCTTGGGTGGGAGAATGTTAGTGTCAAAGATCAATTCCCGGATTTTAAGGGTATTAAAGTATATGTGGAAAATGAAGCTATGGCATCTGCCATAAGTGAAAATTGGATGGGCTGCTGCCAGGGAACAAGTGATTTTATATGTATTAATATAAAATCAGGACTGTATTCAGGCATATTTATAGATGGCAGGCCATATCGAGGGGCTGGCGGCAAATCCGGGGAAATAGGTCACATAGTTGTTGATGAACACGGGCCAAGATGCGTATGCGGAAATTATGGGTGCCTCATAACAAAAGCTTCAACCAAACCTATGGTTGAACAGGCAAAAAAACTCGTAAGGCAGGGTATTGTATCAAAACTTAATGAAATAGAAGATATCGAGGAGATATCTGTTGAATTCATTGTAGAGTGTGCAAGGGACGGAGATGAGGCAGCAAGGCATATTTTGCTTGAATCTGCCAGATTTTTTGGAATAGCAATATCAAATATCGTTAATATTCTAAACCCTCAAAAAATAGTATTAGGAAAAGAGTTTCTAAAATATTCGGATATTGTCCTGGATTATATAAAAGAGATTGTAATGATCAGGGCACGGAAACAACCTGCTCAAGATGTTGAAATAACTGTGTCCGGTTTGGGGGAAAGAGCTTCGGTGCTTGGCGCGGCTATCATACCATTAAAAGTTTTCTTTGGCAAATAAGTAAGTTTTATACTAATAAAAAATAAGGGGGCAAATACATGGCAGAATATTTTAATAATGTGGCCAAAATCAAATATGAAGGAAAGGACTCTGACAATCCTCTAGCATTTAAGTACTATAATCCTGATGAAGTTATTGACGGCAAAACAATGAAGGAACACCTAAGGTTTGCTGTTGCATATTGGCATACATACCAGGGAACAGGTTCAGACCCGTTTGGACCAGGTACAGCTATAAGACCATGGGATAACATATCAGACCCCATAGAAATTGCAAAGGCTAAAGTTGCTGCAAACTTTGAACTATGTGAAAAGCTGGACGTACCATTTTTTTGTTTTCATGACAGGGATATTGCACCTGAGGCATCAACACTTAGAGAAACCAATAAAAGACTTGATGAGATCGTTGCACTTATAAAAGAATATATGAAAACCAGCAGTGTGAAACTTTTGTGGGGTACAACAAATGCTTTTAGCAACCCAAGATTTGTCCATGGTGCCTCCACATCTCCAAATGCAGATGTATTTGCATATGCAGCAGCACAGGTTAAAAAGGCTATGGAAATTACCCATGAGCTTGGAGGACAGAACTATGTATTCTGGGGCGGCAGAGAAGGCTATGAAACCCTGCTCAACACTGACATGAAGCTGGAGCTTGACAATATGGGAAGGTTCCTTGGGATGGCAGTAGATTATGCAAAAGAGATAGGTTTTAAAGGACAATTCTTAATTGAACCCAAGCCAAAAGAACCTACAAAACACCAGTATGATTTTGATACAGCCACTGTTATAGGCTTTTTAAGGACTTATGGTCTTATAGATCACTTCAAAATGAATATTGAAGCAAATCACGCTACCCTTGCAGCACATACCTTCCAGCACGAACTTAGGGTTGCAAGAATAAACGGAGTATTAGGAAGCATTGATGCAAACCAGGGTGACCTGCTTTTGGGATGGGATACCGATCAATTCCCCACAAATATTTACGATGCCGCACTTGCTATGTATGAGGTACTTAAAGCCGGCGGATTTACAACCGGAGGACTCAATTTTGATTCTAAAGTAAGAAGAGGTTCTTTTGAGCCGGTTGACCTGTTCCATGCGCATATTGCAGGTATGGATGCATTTGCAAAAGGGCTTAAGATCGCATATAAGATGGTTTCTGAAGCTAAGTTTGATAAGTTTATTGAAGAAAGATACATAAGCTATAAGAGCGGTATTGGAAGTGATATTGTAAGTGGAAAAGCAGGTTTTAAAGAGCTTGAAACATATGCCCTTGAGCTTGATGGCATTAAGAATGTATCGGGACGACAGGAAGTTCTTGAAAGTATGCTGAACAAATATATTCTAGAGAGTTAAAATATATACATGCAGCGCTGGGTTATTCATGGGGGAAATATTCTATGAGTATTTTAAAAGAAAAGTTTATTGATGGTTATGACTATAATGATATAGAAATCTTTATCCTGTCAAATAGTAATGGAATGACAGCTAAAATTACCAATTTCGGGGGAATAGTGACTTCACTGCTTGTACCCGATAGAAATGGTAAATGTGAGGATGTGGTGCTAGGATACGATAGACTTTATAATTATTTTGAAAATAGTCCGTATTTCGGCGCTATTATAGGAAGATATGCAAATAGAATTGAAAACTCAAAATTTGAAATTATGGGTGTGGAGTATAATTTGGAAAATAATGAAGGAAAAAATCATTTGCATGGAGGCAATCACGGATTCCATAAAGTAATTTGGGAGGCTGAACCTGTAGTCATAGATAATAGAGAGTGCCTTAAGCTTACATATTTAAGCAAAGACGGTGAGGGAAATTATCCTGGCAACCTTAAGACTACTGTAACCTATTCTCTGGATGATGACAATTCTTTAAGGATTGATTATTTTGCAGTTTCAGACAAAGACACTGTTATAAACCTCACCAATCATGCATACTTTAATCTTTCAGGCCATGGGTCAGGTGAAATATTAAATCATCAGATAAAGATTTATTCCGATAGATTTACACCAATAAGTGAAGAGTTTATACCTACAGGAGAAATCTGTGAGGTAGCTGGAACCCATATGGACTTTACTTCAATGAAACCTATGGGCACCGGATTATTAAGTGATGACATTCAGATTAGAAGAGGCAATGGATTTGACCATAATTGGGTGCTGAACGTTTCAGGAGAAGCCCCGGAGAAGGCTGCTGAAGTATATGATCCGGAAAGCGGAAGGTTTATGGAGGTCTATACAACAAAACCCGGGCTTCAATTTTATTCAGGAAACAATCTGGGTAATCATAAAGCAGGTAAAGATAAGGTACAGTATAAAAAATGGGGCGGATTCTGCCTTGAAACTCAATACTTCCCAAACTCATTAAAACACAAGCATTTTCCGTCACCTATATTTGGTGCAGGTAAGGAGTATAAGCATACTACTATTTATAGGTTTATGTCATAATAGTGTTACCTCGTAAGAGAATTGATCTCAAGTGTATACGAGGCTTAGAAGCTAAAGATTTGGGACCTTCCTCTGCAAGCCTATACTCAATGGTTTGTAGAGGAAGGTCCCTTAGCATTTCTTTTCGGTGACTATAATATATAACTATTTTGCATACCGTTTCAGGTTTCCATTGCTATTTTTACTGTCTGAAAGCTCCTAATTCTTATTGCTGCAATGGTTGTATATTATTTTCTGTTTGCTAAAGAGGTACAGGTAATATGGGAGAGTAGAAAATTGCTTTCAAAAGTAATACTTATATCTACCCTTATTATAGGTTATTTGACAGTATCACAGATTATAACAGCCTCGATTTCGAAGGCAGTAGACAGAGAGGTTTCAAAGTTTCCTGTCGGATTTAACCTGTATGTTGGTTTGAATCGTGAATCCGGTGGAGTGTGGAACGAAAAAGATTCCCAAATGATGAGTAAATTAATAGAGACACCTGGAATTAAGCCGCAAGAAGTACATAATGAGTTTATAAAGCTTTCTTTCGACAGATTTAAGTCTAAAACCTTAAGAGACAATATAGCTTTGATTATTAAAAAAAATAGTACTATGTGGCTGGTTGATTACGATATTATACACTATGTGAAGGCTGGATTGGATTATAATAAACTGTCCTTGTTGGATTTTGCAAAATACGAAAATCTGTTGGTTAAGGCCTGTAATCTATATTATTACATTATAATCCTTTTATGTTTGGCTGGCACTGCTATCAATATGTGGGGTATTATAGACAACAGAATCATGTTTTTTATATTGGTTATATTGGGAATAGTATTTCTACACTTTTTTATAGAAGTAGCCGGCAGATACCACTTCCCTGTAATGTCACTATTGGCGTTGTTGGTAAGTTATTATATGACTAATAGTCATGCTCAATATTTTTACCTTAATAAAAACCGTTTATCAGTCATAAACGAAAGGGGACTCAAAGTATAATAGTATCCTCAAGAAATTCATTAGTTTATTGTATTTACGTAAATAATATGATATTATTAAGTTAAAATGGTTAATAAACAAGTGTTTCTTATTTTTACAATACTTATACTATTTTAACTTGTTAAACAAACCAATAATTCATGGAGGTGACCGGTTAAGCTTATATAAAAGATAAATGTGTTTTGCAGTACGTCTATCTATGTATTTATTCGAATGAACATACTA
>JBMOLK010000299.1:16673-37600 GCA_049325575.1 Bacillota bacterium
TTGATTTATTCCAATCGCCTATCAAAGTTCTTAGTTCTAATCATAACATCATTCCCATAAAGAGAAATATTATTTCTATATTTTTATTTCAATTTTAATTTTAAACAGTTGATTTGGGAGGAAAAGGAAATGAAAAAGTTTATTGTTTTATCTTTGGTGTTAATAATTCTGTCAACGTTATTAATAGCACCTGGCACACAAATATCTGCAGAGACACCAGTTGCTGAAACGAATGATGACTGGCTGCATGTTGAAGGCACCCATATTGTCGACAAGTATGGCAATAAAGTATGGTTAACCGGTGCCAACTGGTTTGGATTTAATTGCAGGGAGAGAATGCTTTTAGATTCTTATCACAGTAATATAGTAGCAGATATAGAAATTGTAGCAGATAAGGGTATAAATGTAGTTAGAATGCCAATCGCAACAGATCTGTTGCATGCATGGAGTCAAGGTCAATACCCGCCCTCAACAGATACAAGTTATAATAATCCGGCTTTAGCAGGGTTAAATAGTTTCGAATTATTTAATTTTATGCTGGAAAACTTCAAAAGAGTAGGGATCAAGGTTATACTTGATGTACATAGTGCAGAAACGGATAATATGGGACATGTATATCCGCTTTGGTTTAAAGGAGCTATAACGGAGGAAGTATTTAAATCTGCCTGGGTATGGGTAGCTAACCATTACAAAAATGATGATACTATTATAGGTTTTGACCTTAAAAACGAGCCTCATACAAATGTTGGTAATATTAAAAATATTGCTGAAAGTGCTATTTGGGATGACTCTAATAGAGCAACCAACTGGAAAAGAGTAGCTCAAGAGACTGCATTGGCAATATTGGCTGTGCACCCGAATGCATTAATATTTGTTGAAGGTGTAGAGATGTATCCTAAAGATAGTATATGGGATGACGATATGATCGATACAAGTCCGTGGACAGGAAAAAATGATTACTTTTTTAACTGGTGGGGCGGAAATCTTAGAGGCGTAAAAGATTATCCTATTAATTTGGGACAACATCAGGATCAGCTTGTTTATTCACCACATGATTATGGTCCGTTGGTGTATGAGCAGCCATGGTTTAAGGGTCCTTTCGTTACTGCAAGTGATGCAGAAGCAAAAAATATATTATACGAGCAATGTTGGAGAGACAACTGGGCATTTATCGTAGAAGACGGAATATCCCCAATACTAATTGGTGAATGGGGGGGCTTAACAGAAGGTGACAGTTCACTTCTGGAACTTAATAAGAAGTATTTAAGAGCTATGAGAGACTATATTATAGAAAATAAATATACATTCCATCATACATTCTGGTGTATAAATATTGACTCTGCTGATACCGGCGGATTGTTTACCCGTGGTGAAGGAACTGCATTCCCTGGAGGAAGAGATCTTAAATGGAATGACAATAAGTATGATAATTATTTATTGCCTACTTTATGGAGAAACAGTGAAGGGAAGTTTATTGGTTTAGACCATAAAATACCTTTAGGCAAAAACGGTGTAGCGTTAAGTGCCAGCGCAATTGGAACTCCATCATCAACTACAAAGCCAACACCAACACCAACTACAACTTCAACTCCAACACCAACAACATCCGTAATTCCTACTGGAGATACTATCATTTATGGAGATCTTAACGGGGATAAAGTAGTTAATTCTACAGATTATACCCTGTTAAAAAGATACCTGCTTAAAATAATTACAGAATTGCCTGTTCCAAGTAAGAATGCTGACTTAAATGGTGATGGTGTGGTCAATTCTACAGATTTGACTCTGCTAAAAAGATATTTATTAAAAATAATAACTGAATTTCCTGCAGCAAGCATGAAATAATAGATTTTCTTAAGAGGGCTGGCTAAAAGGTCAAGCCCTTTTTTGTATTTGAAAAACGACACTAAGTATGGCTGCATGGACCATACCTGGATAATAACACAGCCACAACATATTATGTTGACTGTAAAATTTTATCTCTAATTCTCATCATTTATTTCACCGGGGTCATTGGTTCCCACAGGAACGCCCCGGTGTTAATTCTATTAGATCGTTTAAACCAATCTTGTTTATAAGAAAGCATACCAAAAAAAGTAACACACAAATATAATCCATAATATAATGATTATGTAAAGTAATTACACCTAAACTCACTGTTTAGAGTTTAGAAGGAGGTACAATGAAGATTAAGATTTTTACTGGTAAAAATATAGCTGATGTTGAAAAAAAAGTTAACTGCTTTATTTCAAATAAACATGTCGTCGGAATTAAACAGAGTATATGCAGTGGGAAATATAAAGGCTGTGAATCCTCTAATAAATGTATAATTGTAGTCATTACTGTTATGTACCACGACTTTTATCACAATAAATACTGTGACGCATCATTTTGGCAGTTTGATTCTACATTTTAGATAATAAGAGTTCTTTCAAGCCGATATTCCCATTCATTATACCTTATTTAAAGGGTGATGAAGATCACCTGATTTATAGTTGGATACCTATAGGAGGGACTTTATGAAGGTTGTAATTCTATGTGGCGGAAAGGGCTTACGAATGCATCAGCTTACAGAAGATGTTCCAAAGCCGCTTGTTAATGTAGGAGATAAACCTATGCTATGGCATATTTTAAAAACTTATAATTACTATGGCTTTAACGACTTTATTCTGCTGTTGGGCTATAAAGGAGATAAAATCAAAGAATACTTTGTAGATTATAAATGGAAAAACCATAGTTTTTTACTGGATACAAGCGTAGAAAAGATGCAAACTCTGGATAAAACAGAGGACTGGAAAATAACCTTTCTCGATACTGGATTAAATACTATGACTGGCGGTCGAATAAAACAGGCACAGCACCTTCTTGAGGATGATACTTTTATGCTCACGTACGGGGATGGCCTTTCAGATATAAACCTTCAGAAGCTTTTGGACTTCCACAGGGCAAAAAAAAGAATCGCTACCGTAACAGGAATCGAAAAGAAAAGTCAGTATGGCACATTGACTATAAAAGACGATATTGCCGTTTCCTTTAATGAAAAGGAAACCAGTATCGGGATTATCAATGGTGGATTCTTTGTTCTTGAACCGGAAGTATTTAAATATTTGAAAGATGATACAAATTGTATATTTGAACATGAGCCGTTAATAAATCTCGCCAAAGATAATCAGCTTGCGGTTTATATGCATCATGGTTTTTGGACTGCGTGTGACACATATAACGATATAGTTGAAGTCAATAGTCTTTGTAAAGAAGGTAAGGATAAATGGAGGGTTTGGTAATATGGACGGTTTTTGGAAGGACAGAAATGTATTTATAACCGGATGTACAGGCTTTTTGGGAAGTTATCTTACAAAAGAGCTGGTAAGACTGGGGGCAAATGTTGTAGGACTTGTCAGGGATAGTGTTCCACAGTCATTTCTTTATGAAGGTGATGAGTATAAGAAAATAAGATTTGTTAATGGTGAACTGGAAAATATAAGCCTTATAGAGAGGGCTCTGGGAGAGTATGAAATCGATACGGTTTTTCATGTGGCTGCACAGGCTATAGTTGGTGTTGCCAATAAAAATCCAGTCTCTACTTTTGAATCCAATATAAAAGGAACATGGAACATACTTGAGGCCTCAAGAAAAAGTCCTCTTGTAAAAAGGATAATAGTAGCCTCAAGTGATAAGGCCTATGGGGATCAGGATAAGCTTCCTTATGATGAAAACATGCCACTTCATGGTCAGCATCCTTATGATGTATCAAAAAGCTGTACTGATCTTATAGCTCAAGCCTACGCAAAAACCTATGGCTTGCCGGTATGCATAACCAGGTGTGGAAACCTGTACGGGGGAGGGGACCTGAACTTTAACAGGATCATTCCCCAAACAATCAGAAGTGTTATTAATGGAGAAGCACCGGTTATAAGAAGTGATGGGACATTAATAAGAGATTATTTCTATGTTGAAGATGCAGTAAATGCCTATATTCTACTGGCAGAGAAACTGGAAGAACTAAACCTTGCAGGTGAAGCATTTAACTTTAGCAATGAAGTTCAACTCACTGTCAAAGACATAGTGACCAGAATATTAAAGGCCATGAACAGCAGTTTGGACGTAGTAATCCTAAACGAAGCAAATAACGAAATAAAGCATCAGTATCTGTCAGCTAAAAAAGCCAGAGATATACTGGGCTGGAAACCTGCTTTTACAGTTGAAGAAGGTCTTGAGCGTACTATTAATTGGTATAAGAATTTTTTGAAATAAGGTGATTATATGGATGGTGTTTTTTGCACAATTGTATCAAAATTCAGGGCATTTCAAGCAATTGCATTATTTATATCATTAAAAAATGTAATGCCTGAACTCTTGGTATATGTATTATGTATAGATGATAGTACCTATAACCTTCTTTCAAAAATGAATTTTAATAATATTAACCTGATTCATATTAATGAGCTGGCTGACGATATGCTAGAGGAAATAAAAACAAAGAGAAAGCTAAATGAATACTGCTGGACGCTAAAGCCTGTCTTCATTGAAAAATTGTTTAAGGAAATTCCTAAAATACAGAGAATAACATATATAGATGCAGATTTATTCTTTTTTAGTGATCCATCAATAATTTTTAAAAGTCAAGAAGACAGCTCTGTACTCCTATCACGTGGGGAAATAATAATTCCAATGCTGCCATTACCGTTGGTAAATATCCTTCAGGAGCTTATGGGAAATTATAATTCCGGCTTTATCAGCTTTAAAAGAGATAAATCTGCACTTGATTGTATTGGGTGGTGGAAACAGAGCTGTCTTAATTCATGCATATCAAGGCCTGAAGCAGGAAAATTTGGAGACCAGAAGTATCTTGATAATATGCCGGGTATGTTTGATAGTGTAAAAGATATCTCAACACCCGGGGTCAATATTGGTCATTGGAATAACTCAAACCACGTATTTGGCTTTATCAATGATGTGCTCTGTGTTGATGAGGATATACTTATTTGTTATCATTTCAGCGGTTTTAGAATTCTTAAGAACGGATCAATACTAAAAATACATGAAGCGGATAGGCTATATATCCCTTTCTTTTATGAAATATATGCGGATGTTATTGTGAACATAGTAAACACAGTGAACAGTATTTACCCGGATTTTGATGGCTATTCTACGGAAGAAGATTTATCAGCCAAATAAAAATGTGCTAAATAAAGGTTGTGAACAAATTGAGGGCAAGTGTTATTATACCGTCATACAATTCAAAGGAACGATTATATCTAAATCTGGTTGCTCTAAATAATCAAACATATGAGGAAAAAGATACTGAAATAATAGTAGTTGATAATGGCTCTACAGATGACACCTATGAAATGCTGTGTAAGTTCAATATGAAATATCCCTTTACAAAGGTTAGAGTAAAAACCAACCAGGGAATTGCATTTGGCAGAAACGAAGGGATAAAAAGAGCATCAGGAGATATTCTCATTTTTCATGACAGTGATATGATTGCTTCAAAGGACTTTCTAAAGAAGCATATCCTGGCACACACAGAGAAAAATATGGTGGTTTGCGGAATGCCATGGAAAAGGATTTATAGTTTTTACTACAAAAATTTTAGTGATGCCCAGATGGCAAAATTCAATGAAATGGTTAACTCGACAAGTAGTATAGGCGACATTACAACTTTACCGGATGCATATCAACTGGTTGATGAAGAGATGGTAAGCAGCTTCAATCTGGAGGACTATGTATTTGACCTGGACATTGCATTTATCAAAGAATTAAAGGAACTGGTAGCAAGGTATGGTAATGATTTTAAAGACTATTACCTTCCCTGGAGGTTTTTTATTACCAATAACCTTTCTGTAGAGAGAGCTAAAGTACTAAAAGTAGGTATGTTTGATTCTAAAATTAAAAAATATGGATATGAAGATTATGATTTAGGAGTACGGCTATATAAATCAGGCTGCAGATTCAGATTTGCAGATGATATTTTAAGTATTCATCAGGAACATCCGTCAAATTTTACTTATCTGGACCTTATAGAGAATATAAGCTATATATGTGAAAAATACAATAATATATCATTTATAGACATGGTTATGGTATGTATTAGTGATACACTGTTAATAGACGGAAATACCTTAAACAATATAACCAGGGACATTTATCATATATTATGGCTAGGACAATACAATTTTATTCTGGAGTTATTCCTAGAGCTGCTGCAGCTTCATAGAAAAAGAATATTTAATTTACCTGCTGAAAGTTCTACCAAAGTATTTTCATGTGTGACAGAAAACATGCCTGTAGTATTAAAACAAGCCTTTGAATTAAAACACATTCATAAAACGAAATATTTTATAAGCCAGCTAAGCAGGTTTTTAATAAACCTATTAGGCATTGATTTTGAGCAAATATTGATAGATTACAGTAAAAAAAGCCATAAACCAGTTTAAAAACAACGGGGGTGACATAATGGATAAGTTTCATTTTACCACAATAGTTTCAAAGGATCATTTATATAAATTCATTGTAATGTATACATCCTTATCTATATATTGTGATGATTTCAAGTTATACGTGCTTTGTGCAAATGAAGTAGTATACGATATACTTGTCACAATAGGATTTGAACATATTGTGCCCATTAAGCTTAAAGAAGTTGAAAATGAACAACTTCTAAATGCAAAGGAGGATAGAATTTTCCATGCGTATTGTTGGACCTTAAAGCCTTCCTTCTTGTATTATGTCATGATTAATTATCCTAAAGCGAAGTATTTTGCACACCTTGATGCAGATCTTTGTTTCTTTGATGACCCTGAAAAGATTTTTTTAGAAAATGAATATGCTTCCCTCTTTCTCACTCACCACAGAAATTCAGAGAGATTTCTACAGTTTTACAACCTCACCGGTATATATAATACAGGCTTTGTTGGCTGCAAGAATAATAAACTGGCCAGGGAGGCAGTAAGGCAGTGGAAGAACAAATGTATTGAATACTGTCCTATAAAGGAAGATCCAATAAAAAAAGCTTTTGGAGACCAAAGATATGTTGAAGAGTGGCCTGTTAAATATCCCGAAGTTCATATTGTAGAAACAGTGGGCGCAAATACTGCACTCTGGAATGTTACAAATTATAGAGTGACGTTACACAATAACAAGGTATTTATTAATGGGGAACCTCTCATCTTTTATCATTTTTCAGGCCTAGCCATGGTAAACAGCACGGAGTATAACATTTGCTGGTACTATCATATTGATGATGAAAATATAATAAATTACATTTATGTACCATATCTAAAAATGCTAAAAGGTTGTATTGATGAAGTAAAGAGATATTTTCCCGGTTTTAATGAAGGTTTTTTGAAACGAGAATACATGCCGAATACTCATTTTTACACACTTAAAAGTTAAAGAGTGGCTTGTTATAAAAGATGGTTTCCCCTCCATTCATACTGCTTATTTTGCATCTCATCCCCAAATATGTTCATTTTGTCTTTAATTTGCCACAAAATATATAGTTGTTGTTATAATGCTTTTTGTAGTGAAAAACATTTTGCAAAATAGTATTGTGATTAATCACGAAAAAATTTAACCAAACTAACAATTAAAGGAGATGAATTATTATGGCAGTTAATGTGGGTGTGCCTTCAAACTCAAGAGTAAGAATAGTTGGAATAACTAATTCAGGATCATGGTCTCAGGAAATCCATGTACAACCGTTGGGCAAAGAAATGATCAATTGGATGGGAACTGGAAGTCAAGTCAATAATGTGGTGGGTACATATGTCACAGACCCAAGCAGTGAAGCGAGCTCTATTACAGTTGATATGTATTACAACGATGGAAGTGGAAAAAAACCTTCAAATATGGTAGTAACGAAGTTTGATGCTCCAGGGCTGGAAGGATATGTTATCGGAGGACAGGATGCAGGAGGACGGCCTGCTGGACCTGCTTTTTGGAATACTATGGCATTGATTTATTGGGCAAAAGGTTACTAAACAACTGTCTAAAAGAATAGAGATACTGTCAAAAATAGTGCCAATATACATAAAACAGCCTGTTAGATTACTAAATCTAATGGGCTGTTTTTGTTTTCATATAAACCTTCTATTAATTCTTGTAATTATATGGATTGGACGATAAAATAATGCTATGAAAAAAATTAGGGGAGACGAGTTCATGATAAATCCTTTTAAAAGAATATTTACTGCTGTTTTGGCCGGTATTATGCTTTCTACCGCTTCATTATGCGGTTCTTTAATAACACTAAGGGCAGGTGCAGCAGAAACTATGGAGGGTATGAAAGACTATCAAATAATAAACCCTTATGAATCCGTTAACTGGGCTTCTTATGGACAGTACAAAGCTAATTTTCATGCGCATACCACAGAGAGTTTGGATGATGGAGTAAGCTCTCCTAAAGATATGATTGAAGATCACTATAAGAAAGGTTATGATATTCTGGCAATTACTGATCATGATTTTTTAAGTACTACATGGAATAGAAAGGATAGAAACCCTTA
The DNA here is from genome assembly GCA_049325575.1 of Bacillota bacterium. Classification (GTDB taxonomy): domain Bacteria; phylum Bacillota; class Clostridia; order Acetivibrionales; family Acetivibrionaceae; genus JBMOLK01. The sequence goes on from JBMOLK010000299.1 coordinate 25,184, forward strand.
TAACTACTTGAGTGATGAGCGTTTAAACGAAATCAATACCGGTATCGATAGAAATGGAAGAGGAATGATAGGTGTTCCATTTTCAAACGAGCAGTCAATACCTGCTCATCTTAATACATTCTGGGCAAATTTCAACAATGAAGCCGGTGCAACACTGGAGAGCAATATTGCAAAGTGCGAAGAATTAGGCGGAATTTCGCACATAAACCATCCCGGAGGTGCAGCAAAAATGCACTTTGAAGACAGTGAGATTAAAGGTTTTGTAAATTTGTATTTAAAGTATCCGTCTTGCGTGGGAATGGAGATTCTTAATAAAAGATATGCTAACCTGGAAATCTGGAGAGTTCTTTGGGACAAAGTTCTTATGAATACAATGCCTGAACGTCCGGTTTGGGGATTTTCAAACGATGACACCCACTATGTATATCAAACAGGATACAACTTTAATCTTATGCTTATGCCCAAAAACACAGAAGAAAGCATACGTTATTCTATGGAAAATGGAACATTCTATGCAGTAGCTTTATTTGCCAAAAGTTTGTATGGCGAGGAGTTTGAAGCTCCGGATTCTTTCCCGGTCATCAATAATATAGAAGTTCATCAGGAGGAAAACTCAATAACAATAACCGGAGAGAACTACGATGTAATTGAATGGGTTGCAGATAATAAGATTATTGCAACAGGTCATAGTATAGACCTGAACAACTATGAAGATATGGTTAACAGTTATATCAGAGCACAGCTTAAGGGACCCGGAGGATTAAGCTTTACACAGCCTTTTGGTATAATAGAAAAAACCTATACCAAATTTGGAGATATTAATGGAGATAAAGTAATAAATTCAACTGATTTTGTACTCTTAAAAAGACATATCCTTAGCATGGATGGATACATACTCAATGGAGAAAGCCTGCTGGCTGCTGATGTAGATGGAAGCGGCAAGCTGGACTCACTTGACCTGGTATATATGAGAAGATATATTCTTAGAATGATTACTAACTTCCCGGCTGTTCAGATAGGTTGAAATTTTATAATAGTAGTATGTAAATAGAAGGGCTAAGTTTATATCTTACTATGAACTTAGCCCTTTGGTATAATCTTATTAGGGTTGACAAGAGTTAGTTACTATGGTACGTAATGATTAGTAATCCGACGAAATATACAACTCTGTGTTATTTCCATCCTGGTCATAAGAAACAAAGCTAAATAAAAGGCCATCTAGGGTATAATCAACTTTATATACGGTGTTATCCTCAGTTGATATCCAGGACTTTGTAATTGGTTTATCACCTAATATACTTTTTATTTCTTTAAAAAGCATTCCTGGTTTAGCGCCTTTTAAATTAACATTGTTTTTATTGCTATGCTGATTAACAATTATACATACTGGTTCTGCTTCATCACTATAATCTGGAAATACAAAAGTCAAGCCAACTTCTTTTGAAAAAATACAAGGGAATACCATATGAGATTCGACTATTGAAATAGTGTCAGACTCGTCCTTGCTTCCAGTGGTTTTTAAAATATCAGCTTTCGAGGTATTTAAATATGCTTTAAGATTATCTATGGATATTTCTGCATCTTTATCATCCACTACCTGTGGGACGTTAGTTGGTGTCACTATGTTACTAGCTATTGGGTCATTATTATTTACAGGGTCATTACCGTTTGTTTGTACTCCACAAGAACATAAAAGCATAGAGAGTAAGACTATTAATAAAGCTGAAAAAATCAAGATTTTCTTCAAGTATAACACCTACCTAAATATTTTTTAAAAAGATCTAAATATTCTGTGCCAATCGTCTAATGGGTGGGATTTCTGTGGAGGGAAATCTACCCAAGGGGTATATTTTAACTTTGCATAGTTTACTGCATTTACCGGAGTAACATTCTGGCCTTGTTCCATATACTTTACATAGTCAGGATTAGCAGCTTGCCATTTAGCTGTATCACCTTTGAAAACTGCCGTGGTTTCTGGATAATTTGGACCTTCATCACAGTTTATCTTCATAGGTCCAAGCTCACCTTTGGCCTCTAATTCTTTTCCAACGTTAAACCACTTTAAATATGTATTAACAGATTTCGCAAGACCACCTTTGTCCTGTTCTGTAAATGAGATTGGATTTCCACCTGGGCCTACGCCAAAAGCTTTATCATAATTTCCATTTTTACACCAAGTCTGTTCTTGAGCAAGTGTTGCAAGTATTACTTTTGGGTTTATTCCTTTATTTTGTGCAAATTCATAAACTGCCTTGTCAAAGCCTCTCTCTACCAAACCAGGATTTTTACTATTCATTATTGCAGTTATTTGTTCTAGTGTAAGCGCATTTGAATCCAGAAACTCCTCATTTGATATTGTCCATTCTAAGGAAGCGGAATTGCCGTCTTTATCTTTATATGTGAATGTTTCACTGTAGTTGTAAGTAGTACCGGATTCATTTTGCTTTACAGTTGTATCAGAGGTAGCTTCATCATTTTCATACCCTGTGGCATCAGCACCCCCTGCTCCAATTCCAGCAACGGCACCGGCAGCACTACCAGCAGCTCCAGCGGCTCCACCGATCCCAGCTCCAGCGATTCCAGCACCAACAGCTGCACCGGTTGAGGGAGCATTGCTAATAATTTGTTGTATTACTGATGGTATGGCAAGTGGCAATAAGGGAGCCACACTTATACTTGGGTTACCAATAGCTTTGAGGATGGATGGCAAGCCGAAGATATTATTAATTCTTGCAGAACTACCAATAATACCCGCAATATTTTGAATACCGTCAATAAATCTTCTTCCTATAGTGGATATACCAGAGTAAATCCTTGATATAGCATTTGCGATAGCATTTCTTAAGTTTTCAAATGACCTGGATATTCCACTTAACTCTAATGAACGACCTTTGTCAACAGCTAAAAATTCTCTAATAACTTTATTAACAAAGAGCTCCATCTGACGTGTTCTTTCAATCACACTAATGGATTTTCTACGTAAATTGTTAAGCTGATCATTTATGCGGTATTTCTGGGGTACATCCCAATCCAAATTGTTAGCAGCTTGATAGATACCATTCTCTATAACACGTAAATCATTTGACATGTTTCTTAATTGTTTCTCGAGCATGCTCAAATAATCAATATCAACCCTTATTTCAGGCATAATTTCACCTCTATCAGTTTCTTAAAATTAGTCATTTATAGTTATTTTTTTACTATCTCCATCCCATTCTACATCGTAACCCAATGTTTCAGAAACAAACCTTAAAGGAATTACTGTTCTGCCGTTTACAATTTGGGGTGCAACATCAAGAGTGGCTGGTTCTGCATCAACCAATACATCTTTTTTATTTATCCATAGTTCAATTTTTTTCATATTTAATTCTATAGTAACCTTTTTGTCATAATCATCCCATTCAACAGTACCGCCCAACTCTTCAATCAATGCTCTTATAGGAAGCAGAGTTCTGCCACTAATTACTATAGGTGAAGTTCCTCTTCCAGGATCAATTTCCTTTTCAGTTCCCATTACGTTCATTTTAGGATTGCCTATCTGAAGAACTATAGTTGTTCCAACCGTTACCTCTGCCTTAGCTGAAAAACCTTTAAAGCTAGCAGTAACTGTACCCTTTCCATTACTTACTCCACCTATTTGTCCTTCCTCAACAAGAAATATGTCTTCATCACTTGATGTCCATTCAGCTTCTAAGGTTACATCAGCGGTTGTACCATCCTCCATATGTGCAATTGCTTGTACAGAAGCAACCCCATTTTTGATAACATGTATGCCGCTCTCGGAAAGAGTTATTTCGCTTATTCTAGTTTCCTCTACATTAACTTCAGCTGTAGCAGAGAATGATTCATATTTAGCGGTAACTGCTGCTTTTCCTGTACCTATGGCAGTAATCTTACCGGCACTAACTGTTAAAACACTTGGGTCACTTGTTGTCCATTCAGCGTATTCAGTTACATCGCTTCCTACACCATTTGAGCTTACAGCAGTTAAATAAAGCTGGTATGTACCGTTTATATCAATTGCTATGTTACTTTCCGATAGTTTTAAAGCTGATATGGATGATTTGGTAACAGTAACTGTTGCAGTTGCCTTTATGCCGTCATATTCAGCTGTAATGACCGTGCTTCCTTCTTTTAAAGCTTCAACAGTTCCACTGTCTACGGCAGCAACATCGGGGTTGCTGGATGTCCATTCTGCCAAGAGTCTCACAAGAGATTCACTTGAATCATCATATTTTGCTGTAGCTTCTATTGTCATAGACTCACCTATTCCAAGTGTTACATTATCATCAGACAGCTCCATTGATACAGCTTTGCTAGTACCAGTATATGCGACAGTTGCCATTGCAATAGACAGTGTAAAAATTAAAAGTATTACAGCTGCAGATAGTTTTTTTCTTGTTAGCTTGTTTCTCATTATATCTAATACCTCCTAAAATTACATTATTTATAATCGACATTAATTACCTTTTAACCTTATGGGCATGTAGGCCTGTCTTGCCAGGTCCGTTATCTTCCTGCGTATAACACGGCAAGTGGGATAGGGCTGATCAGGACAGATTGATGTATTAGGCGTTTGCTCATAAAAAACAAAATAATCTCCATCTTGCTTCCAGTATAACATTATATGTCCATTTTTGTAGGTTAAGAGTGCATCTCCGGGCTTAAGTTGTTTATATGCTGCTTTTAAATCACTTTCAGATGGATTATTTACGTTATATGACCCGACCTGCAAAATTTTATCCCAAAGATGTTTGAAGTCCTTATTTGTCTTTCTTAAGCCTTCAAAAAACGTATAAGTAGTATTTCTACCAAGCCCCCAACAAAAACTAACAAAACCTGAACAGTCATTACCGTATTTGGGCATAGTAATATCGAATCTCGTATATTTTGAATAGAAGTCATTATTTTTCACAAGGGGGCTAAAGCTGGCATCATTTTTCTGATATTCTGTCTGGCTATAGGGTATTCCCTTATAAGTTACACCCTTTTTAAAAGTATATTTGGCCTTCCAACCTACTAAATTGTTTTGGGGAGTCCAGGTCAGGCTACACATTTTTCTTGCTCTTTCAAGAATTACATTTTGCACCTGACTGTTATTTATACTAAAATAGGACTCAGTCCAAACCTCTTTGTAGCCTGATGCAAGAGAACAGATAGCAAATCTGTACCTGTGTCCCTCTATTAGTGAAGATGCCGCTATGTTATATACGGGTTTATTGACAGATTTACGATCAACTATAAGGGTATTTGTTGTAAGGTCCCTTAATGAGAATGTAAATGAAGTTGCACGCTTATCTGGAGTCCAGGTTACATTAATGCTTGATTTGTTTAGTTCTGCATTGTTCTTGGGATTAGTTACTACGGCCTTAGATAGCTGTGGTTGTTTTGTTGGCTGCGGCGTCTTGTTTGGTGGGGGAGTAGTACCCTTTATGCTAAAGCTTGACTCTGCTTTACTGTCAGAGTAACCTGGAGCAGATGCAATTACTACAATTTTGTATTTTTCTCCAGCCTTAAGGTTAGCTTTTGGAATTGTAAAATCCGATCGACTCCCAGTGCTTTTATTAATAATCATCGACCCTTTAGAATCCCAAAGATTGAATTTGTATGATTGGGCCTGTGCAACCTTATCCCATACAACCGAAACATCTGACAGGCTTAGGACAGAGTTGCTGGCAGGGGACTTTATAACAAAGCTGGCTAGTTGCTGAACTTTTTTAACATAAAAGTATGATTCAGAGTATTTTTCTGTTGAATCGGATCCTACTGCAGTTACTATAATTTTGTAAAGGTGGTTTAGTTCCAGCTTTGATGAGGGTATGGTATAGCTTGTAGCATTATTACTGACAACATGGTCTTCTATTATATTAACAAATTTTGTCATGTCTTTTAGAGAAAACTTATATGATTTTGCATTTGCTACCTGGTTCCAGGTTACTGTTATATCACCTTTATTAACTGTTTGATTGTATTCAGGATAAGTAATTGTAGGTGATGAAATAGTTGATGCATTGACATAAGAAGGAATTATAAATAATGATGCCAAAAAGACGAAAATCAATGTAAAATGTATAAGTTTATTTTTCATTTTTCATCATACTCCATTAATTTATTATATAATTATAAGTTTTTTTAAAAAATAATTGAGATTATGAAGGTACACAATCTCAATTATTTCTTCTAATCAATGGTAATAATTATGCTCCAGGTACAGTTCTGTTACGTTGGTCTGTTTCACGGAATTCTATTGCAGCTTTATTTAAGAATGCTGAAAATCTTTCCATGATATCTGCAAATTGTTTCATAGGCTGCTGCATATTTCTGAATTCTTGGTAGAAGCCTAGTTGTGCTTCACCTTTCCATCCTGCTTCGAGTTCATTGATTGAGTTAATAATCTGGTTGAGATTTTCCAAATGAAGTTGTCTTTTTTGATCTAATAACCTAGCTCTTGCTTCTAGCTCTTCTGGTGTTACCTGAATTAAACCCATAAGTAAATGACCTCCTCGATATTATTATAGTGAGCTTTATTAATACAGCAAATTGACAATTGTCCATTCGCGTATATTCATTGAAATTCATTAGAGCATACTCTTAAGTCGTTCATCTTTTTCTTTGTACTCATTAGCTATATATTTAATATCTGAACTTATTTGCCTTAATGAATAAATGAGTTCAGACATTTCAGTTGTCCATCTTTCACAGGTATAACAAAAACCATCCTTGGAAACTCCTTTCCAAGCCGCATCAATATTCGAAATAGAATTTTTCATGGTACTTATAGTCTGTTCTCCAGTCTGTGCAATTTTTGAAAGAGTATTTGCCGAATCAATTGCATTATTGTAGTCAATTCTAATGGACACTTTTATTCCCCCTTTTTAAAACAGCATACGTATAATAGTTATATAATAGTTATATAAGAGCCATCCCATACTCCGGCATCAGCAAGAGTCTCATTATCCTCAAGAATACGTCCTGGAGGGTCTGCCTTAATAGAGAAGTGGTTTGAACTGTCAGTCGTAGAAGTACTTGGAGTCAAAACCTTTACTATCATGCGAGCCAGTTCCTTTGCAGGAATATAAACAGGAACTTCGAGATCTTGAGTGTTGGCACTATTCTTTATTTTTACTGATACAATCACTCGATCCATAACTATGCTTTCTCCTTTATAACTGGTGAATATATGGATGATATATCGCTTATTTCCAAAAGAATATCCTTATTTAAATGTTCATTGTTGTATGGTGTAATTTCAACCCAACTTTCTTCTTCCATGATAAGGGAATTAAGCTTCCAAATACCTTTTTCACCTTTAAGAAGAGCAAAACCTGAGGCATCACCGCCTGCATCATCCTTAAACTTCATTACAACGAAAACCTTATGGGATTGAGGGGCTAAAAGGGCATTTGATATAGCTTTAGCATCAGCAGATTCAAATCCTGCGCTTTCTAATAGTGAGTGCGCCTTTTCGGTATCGGATGAGTTTAGCAATTTTTTCACCTGGCTTAGTGTCGATTCCTTTATAGTTCCACTTTTACCTTGAGTGTTTATATGATCATCTACATGCATTATATCCTGTACTCTATCATATATAGAACCTGAATCAGGCAGTACACCGAAGGAACATAAGATATCTTCTTCTTTATATATAACCATCATTTCGACGGCAAGATATTGGGATATGTAAAAGCAATGGTCAATAGATTCACCGTTAAGAGAACTGTAATTAACAATAACACACATGTCACAGAAGCAGCAAGCAGTTAAAACAGTACTGACCGTTTTATCCAGAATTATACTGTCATCTGGGTTTATAGTAATGAACTTTTTCTTTGATAATGAATCACGGACAACGTCCCACTCTTTTTTTATATCTTCATCAGAAAGACCAAGAAAAGGGTCCTTTATACCGAAAATACTACTTCCTCCAATTAAAGAGCAAAGAAATGTAAGTTCTTTTGAGCTGCAGCTAAACATACTGTCTAATTTGTTCACAAATAATCCCCCCAAATAAGATAAACAGATAAATTAGGCAATGTTTTTCTATATCAATCTAATGTCAATATTTACAAAAAACCAATTCTTATACGACATTTTAACTTAAAAACTAACAAATGTAAAGTGTGTTATAATATTTTTAATATTTTTAGTTAATCAGTTCCATTTTTCAGCCAATTTAAGATGTAAGAATCATCTATAAAAGCAGATTTCATTTTTAAATAGCGCCCTCTGGATACAAAATACCCTTCACCAGGTTGCATTGACCTGGATGAATCACCAAGGGGCGGACGACTAAAAATTTGCTGATCGCTGGCATTTCCAAAAACGATACCGGTCTGAAGTTCTTTAAGTGCTTTTATAAATCCTTCATAACTCGAACTTATATCGCTTGATATACCTGTTAGTATTAAATAAAAGCCTAATTTCCTGTACCTTTTAAGTATTTGCTCCAGGTTATCTTTGGTTTCAAGGTTTGCAGTTTGTAGAAATTCGCTATAGTCATCAATAATCATCACATGGCTTGAATAGCGGGCTAAATGGGTTTTTTCATCAAAGAGTCCATTTGATGCTACCCGCGCTTTATTCGTTTCAATCTTTCTTTGTTCGAGTATATTCTTAAGCTCATTAACTATATCTGATAACTGAAGGCTTTCTGTAATATACGCTTTGACATGGGGAAGTTGCTTAAAAGTGTATAGACCCATGGAACTGGAATCAACAATATAAATATTGAGTGAATCAGGAGTATTATATTTTGTAAGGGCGGCAGTCAAAGTTTTAAGGAAGCATGTTTTTCCGCTTTGAAACTGCCCTGTAACAATTAAATTAGGAGTATCATAAAGATTCAAATACATTGGTTCTATATCTTCGTCTGTCAATCCAATAGGTATTGTCATAGTTTTGTCTTTTAAATATTCCATTACATCTGTACTTTTATAAAGCTTATCCAACGTAACTTCACTCGGCATTATAGGAATAGGCTTTGCTTTAGGACCTTGCCATGATCTTTTTATAGTATCAAAAAGTTTTTTTAACTTTTCAGTACGCTCTGCCTCAGTTTCACCGCCAATAGCTAAAGCTGTTTGGAATTCAAGGGGTGGATTGTTTTTTACAAGCCCCCTGCCATTGACAGGTGAGGGCAGCAATCCGTTAGTTCTGCCAACAATACTGGTATAATCACCCTTATCGGACATCTGAAGAGCAACAGCCAGTTTTATATTTGCTGAAACTCTATAGCGTATTGAGGATAAATTATTTGCAGTAAGAACAATATGAATACCGTAATTACCACCTTCTCGAGACAATTGTACAAATAAATCATCTGTTTCCGGGTAAAGCTCTGCCAAAGCAGAAAAATTATCTACAATAATAACCAGTGCGGGCAGGCGATTGACAGTTGCCGTACGATAAGCAGGCAGGCTGCTTACACCTACACTGGAGAAACTTTTCTTACGGTTATCAAGCTCCTTTAATAAATATTTAACAAGTTTACGGAGTTTTTCACTTTCATCTATCATGACTACTCCGCCTACATGGGGTAATACTGAAAAAATATTTAGAGTCCTTCCGCCCAGGTCCAGTATGTATATATTAACATCAAAAGGTGAATATGAAAGCACAAGGGAAGTAGCAAGGGTTTGCAGGAATGTTGTTTTGCCTGAACCCGGACCACCATATACGGCTAAATGACCCTCTTTTCCAAGATCAACAGAGAAAGGAGGTTGGCTTTGTCCCGCAGGATTATCAAGTATACCTATTACAGGACACATCCAAGGTAAATCAGGTCTACTGTTGTAATCTACAGAGTTTAAACTTACTCCTGCAATTAAATCGTTAAGAACAATTTTATCCGGCAGGGGCGGAAACCAGGGTCCGTCAAGTCTTTTAATACCACATTTTTCTGCTGTTTCACTTATGTGAGCTACTACTGCCTGAAGTTGTGTCATTTCTGCACGGGCAGCTTTCTTCTGAGAAGCAGTATATAACTGCCTACGGGTTCCATCCAATTCAACCTCATAAATATTAAGGTCATCTGTTGATTCCTGCTCAGCGCCCGGTATATAACCTGCTCCACTCCATGCTGACTGGAAAAGTTCGAATATTTCATTATTGCCTACCTGAATATAGGCACGACCAGGCTGCTTGATATTTGCAGCATCTCTACGCTTAATAACTTCCTGGCTGTCTTCCGGTCCCTGAACCTTCAAGCATATACGAAATCTGGTATTACTCCATATCTGGTCATTTACAACACCCGCAGGCTTTTGTGTAGCAAGAATAAGGTGTACACCAAGGCTTCGGCCTACTCTGGCAGCACTTACAAGCTCTACCATGAATTCTGGCTGGTCTGTTTTTAGCTCGGCAAACTCATCTGCTATAATAATGAGATGTGGCAATGGTTCTTGTGCCACTCCCTTTTTAAAAAGACGCTGGTAGCTGTCTATATGGTTTACATTATATTGCGCAAAAATAGTTTGTCTCTTTTTTAATTCACTTTTAATGGCAACAAGTGCTCTTGTCGTCTGATTCCCACCTAAGTTGGTAATTGTCCCCACAAGATGTGGAAGATCCTTAAAGGCGCCTGCCATACCTCCGCCTTTGTAATCAATTAGCACAAAAGATACATAATGGGGGTGGTAGTTTATAGCAAGGGATATAATATAAGTTTGTAATAGTTCACTTTTTCCAGATCCTGTTGTTCCTGCTACCAAGCCATGGGGTCCATGACTCCTCTCATGGATATCTAAAAGTAATTTCTCGTTTCCAGCTTTTACCCCTAAAGGAGCAGCCATTGAACTGAAGGACTCGCTGTTTTGCCAACGGACAGTTACGTTTAAATCTTCAACTTTTCCAACATCAAACAAACAAAGAAGTGGAAGAGAGTTTGGAAGATTTGCTGAAGGTATCGTTTGTTTTAGACGTATGGAAGACATTCTTCTGGAAAAATACTCAGCGGCCTCACATGATAACTTGTCTGGTGAGAATTGAAATCCAGTAGCTTCCTCATCCCTTCTTACAAATTGTCCCGTCTTAGAGTCAATTTCAATTATTATTTTACTTTCTCTAGGTAGAAATTCTATTCTGTCAAATAAAAATATTGTTGAAATCCCTAAAGCTTTATTACTATTTGCAAGATAGGACATTATTTGTTCATTTTCAGTTATATTGGCATCAGCAATAAAGAAGACAAAGTGAGGTATTTGTGCAGATGATGAATATGAATCATTTGAGCTAAGCTGCAAATCCCGGGACTTGATAAAATCATAAAGATTTGAAAATAGCCGATGTGCAGATTCCTTTTCATCTGCTATGAAACGCTGTTGTCTGCTATCATCCCAGCAGTGGGGAAGCCATCTTATCCATTCCCATTCATTAGATTCTTTCTCCGAGTAAACAGCAACAATTTTAACATCTTCATAAGAGTGAAGTGATGCTAACTGTATTATAAGAGATCTGGTAAAGTTGAGTACTTCTTCACGAGGACCTATAAGACCTGCAGTTCCTGCTTCTAAAAGAGGAAGACAGACAGGTACGTTGTTGATTTTTGAAAATTCGTTCAATAGTTTTAAAGGCTCTTCCTTTAATATGTCATTTTCCATTGAAAGTTCCTGCCTGGGTATTTTTATGCTAATGTTAAGAGGTGCGATTCCGGTTCCTATACGCAAAGATAGGAAATCGCTATGGTAAAGGGTTTTTTCCCACAATCTGCGGTCTTTATTATTTACCCGTTCAATACACTCCTCCAGCGGTGGATGTATTGAGAGTAAAGAATTCTTCTGTTGCTCCCTTGCATAGTTTAATTCCATACGACGTTTATGGATGTAGTCCAGATATTTTTCCTTACGGGCTTCTTCTAATTTTTTGAACTTTTTAAGCTGGGAGGTATAATTAAAAATAGAAACCATGGTTGTACCTCCAAGCATTATAAGAGAAAAATACATGTATATAGATTTTGTAAAGGTTGCCATAATAACTGATACTACAGCCATCATAAAAGGAGGTAACAATATGGTAATCCAGGATATTGACGGTCTGGTCTGAGCCGTTGGAGGGTTAAGTATTTCAATCTCACCTTTAGGCATCTGGGGTAGAAGTCTGGGAGAACGTTGAAACAAAGGAAATTCAAACTTTTTCTTCGAGAACCTTCCCCTGGCAGGTTTTAAGTTTTTTACACGGATATCTTCATCACTGGAAATAGAGAGGATATTACGGTCATACATTATCTTATATCCACTAATATGTATAATATCTCCTGGAGTAAGCATGGCTTCATAAACTCGCCTTCCATTGATAAAAATGCCGTTAGTGGTATTCAGATCGGTTATATGGTATTCTCCAGCATCATCAAGATAAATCTTCGCATGTTCTTCAGATATAAGGCTGCTTGAGATGATTATGTCATTGGTTTCAAGTTTACCA
>JBMOLK010000300.1:0-4468 GCA_049325575.1 Bacillota bacterium
ACTTCATCGTATTCACCAGCTGCAAGTAAGGCTGGGGGAGCTATTAAATTTGTCGTTATATCGATTTTTATTGTAATAATAATTGGAGCATCTATAGTTCTGCCACAGGTATACGTAAAATCTCTGGAAATGAGATTGGACTCGATTGAGAAAGAGATAAATGACCCTAAATATAATGAAGTTAAAAAAGTAAATGCTGAGTTGGCTTCCATAGATGGTATATTATCTGTAAAGAGAGATATTATGAGTACTATTGACAGTGTAAGTTATCCTGTTAATGAAGTTATTATTGCAGTAAATAACGCAGTACCAAAAGGCTGTACTGTAAGTAAGATTTCTTATTCAGGAGATAAGTTGACGTTAGAAGGAAAGGCTAATGACAACTTAGCAGTTGCTGAACTAATTTCAAGAATAAAAAGGCTTAATTTCCTGACGTTGGACAGCGGCACAACTTATGATCAGACAAACGCTTTTAGTCTTACAATGAGAGTGGGCGGAAATACAGCAACTGCAAATACGAATACTACTAACGGAAATGCAGCTAGTAATAACACTGCAGACGGAAAGGAAGGGGAATAAGATGTCAAGAGGAAGAGGTCAAATATACATCCTGATTTTTTTATGCTTAATATTATATGGTGTAGTATTTTACAATTTCATTTGGTCAAGAGCCCTTCCGGAAATAGAAACAGTGAATGCCAGTATTGAGGTTGCACAGAGAAAAAAAGAAGCTCTGGATAGAGATCTTGCAAATATTGAGAACATTAAAAGAAGCGTTAATATGAAAAATGTTCAGAATGAAAGACTTGAGGAATATTTGATGAGTGAATCAGATTTTTCTGATAGCATTGAATATATCGACAAGCTTGATAAACTGTTTGAAAACAAGCTTACTGACGTGAATCTGGATACTCCATCAGAGAAAACCTCTAAGGAGTCAGGCAGTAAATACTACGAGTTTAAGATTGGTTTTAATGCGAGTTTAACATATAAAGAGTCTATGAATCTTATAAGCTATTTGGAAGGCGGAACAAGAAAAGTAAAAATAACAAATTTTGATTTTAAACCGTTAACTGCTGCTAGGCAAAGCTTGCAGACTCCACAAGCTCCACAGAGCTCTCCAAACCCACAAAGTGTACCAAATCAGCAGAGTTCCGACAGTGATTCACAGTTATTTAGTGTTGGGATGACCGTAAATGTCTACTCACTTAATTTAGGCAGTATTGACAAAATGTATGAATACAGCCGTCAGAAATTTATAAGGTATAATCAAGGGGATGGAATTATATTTGTTCCGGATTCGAAGGATTCTGCACCTAGTGGTAATACAGCCGTAAGCAAGCCGAATCCTAACGTAAGTACAAACGTGAACACAGGTAGAAATACCGGTTCAGGTTCTGTTAATGTTACAAAGAAGTATGACTTTGAAGTTCACGTATTGACCTTTTTTGCACCAGGGCAGAATTTCTATGCTTATGATATGAATAACAAGAAGGCGATAACTTATAAGACAAAAGACGCTGTTAATATGGAATTGAACTTTGCTGGTGACTCGTATTCTTTCCACGCTGTTGACAACCTGGGAAAGGTTCGCGAAATATCAGGAGGTATAGGCTCGCAGAATATAAGTATGTTAGTCAAATCTGATTTCAATGTGAGTGTAAATGAAGATAAAAACTTGGGAGCAAATATTAAAATAAAGAATGATTCGGGTAAAAGTATTACTATTACATTAAGTGATAATACAAGAAAAATAAAGATAACAGACAGGAATGGAAATGTAATATATAGAAGGAATGACAGCGAAAGAATATATATTATTTAGGGTGGTATTATGAGAAATAAGTTAAAAAGCCAAAGTGGCATGTCCCTGGTTGAGGTTGTTGTTTCGTTAGCCATGCTTTCTATTATTTTTGTTCCATTATCAATTTGTTTTTTGAATGCTTTATATATTACGAAAAATATAGACCGGAGAACTGATGAAGCTGCAATCTCAAGGATAGCCAAAGAATTGACAGTTGACTCATTAAAGAATGCTAGTATTGTGTTGAACGGCGTTACAGATTCTCTTTATAATCTAACTTCAGTAGGTACGTCATCATACTCAAGCGGTCAAATTAAGATCATTAATTCATTTGGTGATGAAGTAGATTCAAATTATGTATTTACTGTTAAGTGCACTCCGGTTACTAATAATGCTAAATATCCAAATACAAGTGATGTAGAAATTAAAATATTAAAGAAAGATGATTCAGGAATTTACAGTAAGGTTGTTAATAAGTTTACTATTACTGTATACTGTGGGTCCTAAATATGATTTGTTTAAATCCATTGGAATTATGGGCAATGGGGGTATGGTATGTTAAAGTTGTTTAGAAATAATAGAGGGTCGACGATGGTTACAGTTGTTATTGTAACAACTGTATTAATAATTCTCAGCTTATTATTATTGGACTCAGCCCTCCAGGGGATTTCGATGGCAAGACGAAGCGAGCATATCGATTATACATACTATGCAGGTCAGTCAGCCATTGAAAAATGGTTTGCCACAATCAAAAAAGAAGAGAATAATGTGAATTTTTATGCTACGTATGGTGCATTGGTAGATATAACTGATCCAGCTTCTATACAGAACTATGTGGATTGGATAATTAATAACAAACTTCCGAATAATCTACTTTCGACTGAAAATATAAATGTACTCAATTCAAGTGCGGCAGAAATTAAAATAAAGGATATTAAGAATATGGGTACGGGACCTATTACTATAGTTGGAAACAAAGTTGAGATAGATATAGGTATAACTGCGGAAGCAGGTTATGAAAATTTATCTGCAAAATTAAACTCGCAAGACAAGCTGCTTTTCGCAAAGAAGAAGTTTCAGTTTCCTATACCACAGGTATCAAGTCCTACCGGTAGCGGATTTATGTTAGAAGCTCCACTATACTCAATAGCAGATCTTTACGTCAGTGCAAAAAATGGTCTTAGTAAATATAGTGGGTTTAATGCAAGTATATATGGAGACTCTTATGTTTTTGGTACGTCTTCAAAGAACATTATTGTACCTTATCAGTACTTTTTTGGTGGAATATATGCGATAGACGGTGCACATCTTGATATTTACGGAAATGCATACAGTAGGAGCTTTATAAGAGCAGGTTCTTATTTAAGAAGTTTATCAACTTCAAATTATTATAAGGACGAGAGCAGTATTTTAATTCGTAAAGATGCTATAGCGCAGTGTATACAAGGATTTGGTAATGATGATAAAATTGTTGTGTATAGAAACGCATATACCTTTGACGATATGGAATTAAACGGCGAAAATTCAATAATTGCAGTAAACGGAAGTTATGTAGGGCTGACTCCATTTGAGAGTGGTAGTGTTCCTAATAACCATGATACATCAAGCTCAATAGTAAATACTGCTATACTTCACCATTATTTTAGTGATGCTTCAATGATGTCCAGAATAGTAGTCAATGGAGATGTTCTAATAGGAGGAACTACATATAAGATTGACCCGCTCACAGGGGTAGCTGTAAACGAAATAGAAAATGCGTCACTTGCTTTTAAAGAAGGATTGCCTTACTATAAGTACAGTGAGGGTACGTATGCTAACACAGATGCATATCACTTAGGCCTAAGGGGAGCGAGTGACATAAAAGGTTTTGCTAATATATTTCAAAAATGGACACCTCTTAATTTGAGCCTTACAAGTATAGAAACTAATATTCAAAACTGGTTAGCCGATATAAACAGCGTAAGAAAGGTTGGATATAATAGTTTTTCAGGTACAGTACCAACTAATATAAGTGGTTTTTGGACTAGTGAGATAGCTGCCAATGATACATTGTACAGAAATGGATATAATTTAGCTGATAATAATTCGAATCGTGCTAGTTTGAGTTATTTAACAGCTAGTAGTTACATTTTGGATAATATATATGTAAGTAATAATCTTAAGTATACCGGTAGTGGAAGCTACGATACCGATTCAGACGGCACAAACACTACAGGTTATTGGAATCAGATAGAAGATTGGAGTCCTAGTAATGCTGACGCACATGGAAGAAACAGTATTAATATATTTGGAATTTTTAATCAAATAAAACAAGATTTATTGGGTAAAGTTCACTTTTTTGCTGAAAGAGAGTATCCAGTATTTTCTGGTACAGCTAGTGCAGCTGTAGGAAGGAGTTGGACTATAGGTCTACCTGCAGCTACAAACGATAACTTTAATAATATTTATCAAGAACTTAAATCAAGATCAGGTGCATTAAGTCCACGACCTAATTTTATACATATGGATCAGGGTTTTACTACTAACCCTCTCTACAGTGGGTTGGATGACATTCAAGAAATACATGCAAAGTTGAAATATAGTGGTATCACACCGGCTCCATCGCCGGATTTATACCAAAAATGTTTCAATTCCCGTACAACAAATGATGATTATTACTTTGTA
>JBMOLK010000301.1:0-37383 GCA_049325575.1 Bacillota bacterium
AGAGAAGGCTCGAGGGGATTTTGGGCCGTATGACGTACCGGAGGGAAAATACTTTATGATGGGAGATAACAGGAATAACTCGATGGATTCCAGGTTTTGGAATCAAAAGTATGTTGACAAGGAAAAGATAATAGGAAAAGTAATTTTTGAGTATTTTCCAAGGTTTAAGGTTTTCTGGTAGAAGATTAGGGATGGTATACTGTTGGGTATACCATCCCTTTATAAATTAAAAGCGTAACTTTTTTTGCCTGAATCAGCTTTAGGCAGGGAAGACATTAATTATTTTAAGTATGTATCTTTTTAAAAGCGTGTAATCTGTAGAGTTTATTTGTCCGTCTCCATTTGTGTCAGCAGCTTTTTCTCCTAAAGCATATGGGAACGGACCGGTTGATATCCCAAACAAAACCTTTTCTATCAATTCCCAGTCAATGGAATCAATTTTACCGTCTCCGTTAGCATCACAACTTTTTGCTTCGACAGAAGTAATAATACCGTCACCATCTTTATCAAGAACTGCCCCGCTATTAGGGAATTCACCGATAATCTTCAGGATATATCTTTTTAAAAGTGTAAGGTCGGTAGAATTAATTTGACGGTCATTGTTAACATCTCCGATTAAAACCGAAGGAGTATTGGTTGGTGTCGGGCTGGGTATGATGGTCGGTGTGGGTGTTGGAGTTACGGGCACGGTTCCGTTGGGTTCCTGACCGAATATCAGAGTTCCGGCTTCATACACCGGTAAGCTTGCAACAGGTACCCCTTTCTGGCCTAACCCTTTGAAAGAAAAGTCGTTTGTGTTATCCCATTTACTTCCGGAAGGAGCCTCGATTCTAAACTGAACATCAATCTTATGCTCCATGTTGCCTCCAGGGAAAACCTTGCTTCCGGTAAAGTCAAGTTCTACATAATAAATGTTTTTGGCAGCGTCATACAGCACAGGTTTTGATATTTTACCCGGCATTTGGCTGTACATCATGCCTGTACTTATATTTGCAGGATTTCCTCCTGCTCCCACATACTCAGACAGGTCAAGGAAATATCTAAAGGAAAGCTTGTCGCATACTCTGGCGGGCCATCCCGTTTTATTTCTAAGTGTAGCTGAGACATCCACTTTTGTGGTACCAGTAGTTGAACCTGATACATCAACATATATCTCTTCATTTGTTTTTTCTTCTATAGCATTAAAACCAGATATAGGGTTTCCGCCGTATTGATTATACATCCTTGCAAGTACACCCACAAATCCTGCATTATAATCGCAGGCGACCTCATTGGATACATAGTCGGAGATGCTATCCGTATAGCTGTCACTGCTGTTAGGCCCACCGACAAGAGCACCGTAGAGAGTATGCCTGTGATATGAAGGCTCATTCTGGCTGTCACACCAGGAGCTGTGGGCTGTTCTGTGGTGCGGACGCTTTGGAGGGTTCACGCCGAATCCTACAACAAAGCTTCTTCCGGCACTTCCTAAAGCATAATCTGTTTGCTGCTTGGCAAAATCCAGATAGATTTTTGATTTTTCAGGAGAACATCCAGACCAGTCAGCATATACGCTTGCAAGAAATGCTGTAGTAGTTGCATGTCTTAAAGAGCCCCAGGTAGACAGGAAAGCCAGTCCTTTCGGAGAATAGGTTATTTTTTGTCCGGCATATCCCACTGTCCAGTAGTCAAGATGTCTTTCTATACTTTCCTTATAGAGAGCTTTTCCTGTAATCCTGGCCATTAGCAGCTCGGCCCCGTAGTGAACATCGTCCCAACAGTGTCCCCATTTATATGCAATAAAATCGGTGCGCTCTTCCTTCCCCCAAAAGCTTACATACTCTTCCGCCTTATCAAGATATATCTGGTCTCCGGTTGCAATATAAAGCCATGCGCCGGCCCAGGAGAGTTCATCGTAGAAGCCGCTCCATGATGTGTAAAAATTATTGGCTGCAGTATAGCCGGTATCACTTTTTGTAGTGTCTGCAAACTCAAAAAGATCTTTGGCATGCTGTAGAAGAACTGCAGAATAGCCTGGATCGGTATCCTTGAATATTACTGACGCTGCTGCCATAGCTGCTGCAGTTTCACCTACAACAGTAGATCCTGGTTTACTTGTATCCACCTTAAAGGAAGGTCTATTCATTTGCATTACTTCTGCCGGAATCCACTTGGCATGGTCGAGAATTCCGTCTCCTACCTGGTAGTAATATACATTTTTTTCAGGATGACATTTAATAAAGTAGTCTGTTACCCATTTGATCTGATCCATTATGTAAGGAAGCTGTCCGCTTTTCTCAAAGGCGTCCTTGTATTCGTATACTGCCCAGGAGAGCATGGCAACGGTATAGGCCATAGGAAGGTTGAACTTTACATGATCACCTGCATCAAACCACCCGCCTGTAAGGTCAAGTCCCACATCGCTGCCATCCTTCACGGCTGCGTTGCCGCGCCAATTGGTACGCATGTTCGGCGGGAGTTCTCCTGCCATTTGAAACTCATAAAACATGATTGTTTTTTGGAGGGCTTCCCCATAGTTATAATCTGCAGCAAAAACCGGTAGTTGAGGTACCAGTAAAGTTGCCAGAATAACTGCAGCCATAACCGTACTGATTAACTTTTTCATTTTTCATCTCCCTTTCAAAATTTTATATTCTGCACACAATTATATCCTATAACTGTGCAGTTGTTTTGAGATAAAGGACTGTAAAGAACAACAGGAATTAAATTATACCTACACATTATTTATATTCGCGCTGTTGGATTTTTTCAGGGGGTCGTATATGAAAATGTACCTATATAAAAACATTACGTTGAACTGGCATTAAAAAGCGTGTATAATATTATACTGTAAGGCACTACCGATGATAATTCAGTGCCTGAAAGTCAGCAAAAAGCATTTTAAAAGTAAACTTTTTTGTGGGGGTATTAGAAAATGAACAGAAAAAAAACAATTATATTTACAGTGTCTTTAGTGTTAGTTGCTGTAATTGTTTCAGTGTTTGTTTGGGGGAATTTTTTTCTGTCCAAAAAGGACATGCCCGCAGATTCTAAACCATTTGGATTTGAGGCTTTGAAATTTAACGGATCCTATGTCAGCACCAATATCTTTGCGGAAGAAAGAAATAAGTTTTTTAATAAGTGGAAAAGAGACGCTGAAATGGCGCGCAGAAGTGATGAAGAACGTAATGACCTTCTCCTTGACCAAATAATTGAGAGACTTGTACTGGAAGATTACATATATAAGAAGTCAGGCATATCTGTGTCAGATAGTGAAGCCGATGACTATATAAACAAATATATTAAGAAAAAGTATGCTGATTCCGGAGAACTTGCCATGTTTATGAATTCTCAAGGTTACTTCAATGAAGAAGCCATGAAAAAGGGAATTAAAGATTATATTTTGAGGCATAAGTGCTTTTATAAGTCAGCAAAAGAATATAATGTGACTTTAACCGATAAAGAAATCGAAGAAGGTTATACAAGACACAAAATGGAAAATAGAAGAGTGGACTTAAAGCACATATTTATTTCCAACACCAACAGAAGCAAAGAAGAGGCTCTGGCTTTAGCAAAAGATATCCATGCTAAGATAAAGAGCAAAGAAGGGGATTTTGAGACACTCGCAAAAGAATACTCTGAAGATGAGGAAACTAAAAATAACGGGGGAGTAATTAGTGGGCTAACTTTAGGTTTTCATGAACCGAGTTTTGATGATTCCGTTTTTAATGCACAGCCCGGGCAGCTGCTTGACCCCATAGAGGTTTTAAGAGGATATGAAATCGTATATGTTGAAAAGGCAACAGAGTTTTACCGTACACAGGATGAATTTACCAAAATTATTCTGGTTGATAAGTTCTTAAAATCGGATAAGTACAAAGAATGGATTGAAAAATTAAAAAAAGATAACGAAATTGAGATAACCGACCCTTTAATGAAGGCTTATAGGCTCTTTAGAGACAAAGAGTATAATGAGGCTGCAAAACTTTATGAAAAAGCATATGCGGATAAAAAAGATATTTTTTATCTTGAAAGGGCATCTGATTCATACAAGCTTGCTGGAAATTGGGAGGATTTGGTCCGGATAAGTAAGTCAGGCGTTAAAGAAAGCCCTTCAGACATAAAGTTCCATCTAAATCAAGCAGAAGGACTTTATAAAACAGGAAGTAAGGACGAAGCATTAAGGGTTTTAAAAGAAGCTGAAGAGTTGTCTAAAGACAGTATTTATCATTTGGATATAATCCAAAAGATGTATGAAGGCTGGGGTTTTAAGGATGATTCGGAAAGATTGAAGAAGCATCTTAAGGATAAGGGATTATAGAACCAGGTAAAATTAAAAAATAAGGAATAAAAAGAGACTAGAGTCAATTGTATTCTAGTCTCTTTTTTATTGATAATCATTCGTTTTCTACATGTAAAACTTTAAATAAATTAGTCAAGTATAAACAAAAGTCTATAAGTAAATAATAAATTTTGAGGTGTTTTAAATGATAAAAAAAGTGGGAATACCTAGAGCTTTATTTTATTATCAGTATTACCCCATGTGGAAGACTTTTTTTGAAGAGCTTGGTGCAGAAGTAGTATTATCTGATAATACTACAAAAAAAATCATGGATGATGGAGTAAAATCCAGTGTTGATGAAGCGTGCCTCCCTATTAAGATATTTCACGGGCATGTTGTTAACTTAAAGGATAGGGTTGACTATTTATTTATTCCAAGGTTTACAAGTGTATCAAAGAATGAATATATATGCCCAAAATTCGGGGGTCTGCCCGATATGATAAGACATACATTCAAGGGTTTGCCTCAAATAATTGATACAGAGGTGAATTTGAGAAAGTCAAGGGAAAATGCTCTTATAGCAGCGTTTGAGGTGGGGAGTTATTTTACCAGGGACCGGAGAAGAATTAAAGCAGCATATAAAAAAGCCTTAGCAAGCTACAGGGATTTTAGAAACCAGGTGAAAAGCGGGGTACTTCCCGGTGATATTTTAGATAAAAAGCTAAGTGTAATAAGAAAAAAGGATGATTACAGGCTCAATATTGCTGTAGTAGGCCATGTGTATAATCTCTATGATAAATACATTAACATGAACATGATGGATAAGCTTAGAAACAATGGTACAAACATAATTACCGTCGATATGGTTGATAGTGAAACCATAAATGACAAGGTCAGGTCACTGCCAAAGCAGATATTTTGGAACTTTGGAAGGAAGGCAATGGGAAGTTCGCTTCATTTTTTAGACAGAGATGATATAGACGGTATCATATATTTGATGACCTTTGGTTGTGGTGTGGACTCTTTTATATGTGACCTTATAGAAAGAAAGATAAGAAGAAAAAGAGATATTCCGTTTATTGCTCTTACACTTGACGAACACTCGGGAGAGGCAGGAATGGATACAAGACTTGAGGCATTTATTGATATGATAAGATGGAGGTATAAAAATGAAAATAACATTTCCGCACATGGGTAATACATACATTGCGGTAAAGGCTCTTTTTGATGACCTGGGAGTGGATTACATTATACCTCCCTTCAATAATAAGAGAGCTCTTGAGATAGGAACAAAGTATGCCCCGGAGATGGCTTGTCTTCCACTTAAAATAAATCTTGGTAATTATATAGAAGCGTATGAAAAGGGTGCAGACACAATACTGATAACAGGCGGATGCGGGCCCTGCAGATTTGGATATTACTGCGAAATGAGCAGGGAAATATTAGCTGATAATGGATACAATATGGATATGATCACTCTTGAGCTTCCAAATGGAGATATAAAAGAATTTATAAGACGAGTTAAGAAACTTGCAGGTGGCTTTAATCTTTATAAGATTCTAAAGGTGGTAAAGGACACTACTTTAGTATCCAAAAGAGTAGATGAACTGGAGCGATTAACCTTTAAAATCAGGCCGAGGGAGTTGAAGAGAGGTACTACCGACAGAATTTACAAGTCCTTTCTAAGTAGGGTAAAACAGGTTAGAGGATCAGGAGAGATTCAAAAGCTGGTTGAGGACACAAAAAGTCAACTTTTGAGAATAGAAGTGGATAAGGATTTTAAGCCCTTAAAGGTAGGGATTGTAGGAGAAATATATACTACAATAGACCCGTATTCAAATTTCAATATAGAATCCATATTGGGGCATATGGGAGTAGAAGTAGACAGATCTAATATGATCAGCGGTTGGATAATTGAGCATATGTTAAAAGCTATAGTTCCTTTTAAAAAGGATATAAGGTATAAGGAAGCTGCAAAACCATATCTTGGTACCATGATAGGGGGGCATGCACAGGAGACTATCGGCAATACTGTAATTTATGCAAACAAGGGTTATGACGGTGTAGTGCAGATTTATCCGCTTACATGCATGCCGGAAATTGTTGCAGAGAGTATACTGCCTGCCATAGAAAGGGACTACAATATACCCATTCTGACATTAATTATTGATGAAATGACTGGGGAAGCTGGTTATATGACGAGAATAGAGGCATTTGCAGATTTGCTTAAAAAGAGAAGGGAGAGAATGGAATATGGGGAAAACTTCGCTCTATCTGGGAATTGACGTTGGATCGGTTAGCACCAATCTTGTTGCAATTGATGAGAACAACAATGTAATTGACAAGCTATATCTAAGAACCAGCGGTCAGCCAATAAACGCACTTAGAAACGGAATGAAGTTACTGGCCGAAAACTTAAGTAAGGATATAACAATAAAAGGGGTAGGCACCACAGGAAGCGGACGACAGTTGGCAAGTGTGATTGTAGGTGCCGATATAGTAAAAAATGAAATTACCACACACGCTGTTGCAGCACAAAAGCTTGTACCTAACGTAAAAACCATATTGGAGATTGGTGGGCAGGATTCGAAGATAATAATACTCAAAAATGGTGTTATTTACGATTTTGCAATGAACACAGTCTGTGCTGCTGGAACGGGGTCGTTCTTGGACAGACAGGCGGCAAGACTTGAAATATCAATAGAAGAGTTCGGGTCCTTTGCACTTAAATCAAATTCACAGGTGAGAATTGCAGGTAGATGTGCGGTTTTTGCAGAGTCCGATATGATTCACAAGCAGCAGACCGGCCACAGCGTTGAAGATATTATAAATGGTCTTTGTGAAGCATTGGTGAGAAACTATCTAAATAATCTGGCAAAAGGTAAGGATATAGAAGAACCTATCGTATTCCAGGGGGGGGTAGCAGCAAATGTCGGTATCGTCGCTGCCTTTGAAAGAGCTATAGGTAAAAAAATAATAATTCCCAAATATCATGATGTTATGGGAGCTTATGGAGCTGCACTTATAGCAAAAGAAAAAATGTCAACCGGCAACCAGATAACGAATTTTTATGGATTTGAAACTGCAGAAAATGATTATAAGGCAAAAAGCATAGAGTGTAATGACTGCTCCAATCTCTGTGAAGTAATAGAAATAACTTCAAACGATGAAATTCTCGCACGTTGGGGAGACAGGTGCGGAAAGTGGTCGGAGCTAAAGAGGGAAAGTGAAGTTGTCAGCTAAATATAAAAAGAAGCAGGCATGGAAGATTATATTTTAGCTATACTGTTTCACAGGATTGATATATTTATGAACTTGTAGCATTTGAACCAATAGGTTAATATAATTGGCGGGGAAGTATTATTTCCTCGCCAATTGTATTTGGAACTGTATAAACAATAATTATATCAAAAATCATAATTGTAATAAGAGGTGGTATTTATTGAACGAATATTTTGTAGATCTTCATGTCCATATAGGCAGATCTTCATCGGGTAAGGAAATAAAGAAAGCTACAGCAAACAATCTAACCTTCGAAAATATAGCACATGAGTCATATTATAGAAAGGGAATCGATGTAATAGGTGTAGTTGACTGCATATCTCCTTATGTTCTTGAGGATATCGAAGAACTGATGGAAAGAGGAGAACTTGTTGAGAAAAAGGAAGGCGGAATGGAATATCGCGGAGGCCAGACTTTATTGCTTGGAGCGGAAATAGAGACTCATGAAAGGAAAGGGTGCAGTTCCCATTCCCTGTGTTTTTTCCCTTCTCTAAAATCCATTAAGGGCTTTGCTGGTGATATGTGTAAACACATAAAGAATATCTATTTATGCTCTTCAATGAGCAGGTTAACAGGCCAGGAGTTATTTTATCTGGTAGATTTTCATGGGGGTATATATATTCCCGCCCATGCTTTTACACCTCATAAAAGCTTCTATGGTAACTGCTGTGACAGTTTGCTTGAAATCTTTGATGAAGAGTCCTACAAAAAAATTCCTGCAGTTGAGTTGGGACTTAGTGCGGATTCCATGATGGCAAGTCAGCTAAGCGAACTTGATGGTAAAGCTTTTATAAGTAACTCGGATGCCCATTCATTAATAAAGATGGGGAGAGAATATAATATATTTTTGATGAAGAGTCCGAGTTTTGAGGAAATATTAAAAGCACTTAAAAATGTCGGCGACAGAAAAGTATATGCAAACTATGGCCTGGACCCAAAGCTGGGGAAATACCACAGAAGTTATTGTTTGGTGTGTGACAGTGTTATAGAGAAAGACCCTCCAGCGGTAAAATGTCCAGTATCGGATAGACACCCGGTGGTTGTAGGTGTTAAGGACCGACTTGAGATAATAAAGGATAGAGAAAATCCCAAAATGGATGACAGACCTCCGTATAACTACCAAATACCCCTGGAATTTCTTCCTAAGGTTGGGCCAAAAACAATAGAAAAGATGATAAACCACTTTGGAAGTGAAATGAAGATTCTACACGAAGCTACTTTTGAGGAACTTGTCAAAATAGTTAAAGAAGATATAGCTAAAAATGTTATTTTATCCAGGGAGGGAAAACTCTCAATTGAAGTTGGAGGGGGAGGGGTTTACGGGAGAATAGAGACTTGAAAAAATAAAAGTCAGGAAGATGAAGTATTATTGCACCTTCCTGACTTCTAGCTGTAAACCTTATTGAACAACCCATCTAGCAAGAGGAATATCAAACTGATTAATCATATCAGGGTGATATGGAATTACTCTGAAAGTATATCCGTATTCGCCGCCTTCAAATAAAGTTATGTTGGCAGAATAGCGGTAGGTTCCTTCCGATATTTTTTCTTCCAGCTTCATATCTATAACTTCGGCATTTTCTATACTGTTATTTTTACCAATATTGCCAAAGTACACTTGTACTTTAACGTTTGATGGTTCCAAGCTGCCTAATGATACTGAAGCGTGTATCGGTATTGTTTCTCCAGAGATAAAATTCTTTTCTTTTAGCTGGTTGGCAGTCTTATCAGCGATTATCTGTACCTGTGGCCATGATTTTTCTATACGTTGTTTCCATTCAGACAGATTAAGCGCATAGTCATAATTGCTTGATAAAAGCTTATCTACCCTGTTCATTGATGTCACATAGTACTTGGTGGTATAATCCTGAACCATCCTGTGAGTGCTAAATAAAGCTGTATTCGATCTGATAGATTCTTTCATTATAGCAACCCATTTTTCCGGAATTCCTTTTTCATTTCTGTCAAAGAAAGCAGGTATAATTTGTTTTTCCAAAATACTATATATTGATTCACTATCTGCATTATCCTGATAGTACTCATTGTCGTAGAAAGTATCATCTCCAATAGCCCAACCGTTTTTACCGTTGTAGCCTTCGCACCACCAGCCATCGAGGATACTGAAATTCATTATACCGTTGACACATACCTTCTGACCACTTGTTCCGCTTGCTTCGAGAGGTCTTCTAGGATTGTTGAGCCATACATCCACACCCTGTACCAGGTTGCGAGCTAGAGTCATATTGTAGTTTTCAACAAGAATAACCTTGCCCCTGAAACCTTCCTGTCTTGCAATATCATTGATATTTTTGATGATTTCGTGAGCAGGACCATCTGCAGGATGTGCCTTTCCTGCAAAAATTATCTGTATTGGTTTCTCCGGATTGTTAATAAGCCTCTGGATACGGGCCAAATCCCTAAAAATAAGGTTAGCCCTTTTATAGGTAGCAAATCTGCGTGCAAAGCCTATTGTCAAAGCATTAGTATCAAGCAGTGCATCTACCTCTTTTACTCTTTCCATAGATTCACCGTTTGCCACTCTTTGTTCTTTAAGTCTTTCACGCACAAAGCCTATCATCTTGGTTTTTAGAACACAGTGTGTTTTCCACAATTCTTCATCAGGGATAGCATCGACCTTATCCCAGACTTCCTGTAGATAAAGCTTATCATGCCAGTCCTTTTCAAGATATTTATCATAAAGGTACTTGATACTTGGCGACAGCCATGTAAGAGTATGGATACCGTTGGTAATATGGCCAATAGGTACTTCATCCTCAGGAACACCAGGCCAGACATTCTTGAAAATGTTACGGGATACAGCACCATGCAGCTCGCTAACTCCATTTTTCTGTCCTGCAAGTGTTAACGCTAAAACAGTCATATTGAAGTTCTGATGATCTCCGATTTTTAATCCAAGGTCCAAAAACTCATGCCTGCTTATACCAAGTGACGGCCAGTAATTACCGAAGTACCTGTCTATCATTTCCAGAGGGAATACGTCGTTACCTGCCGGTACAGGTGTGTGAGTTGTAAACACAACTGAAGAAGCTACCACTTCTTTTGCCTGTTTAAATGGCAACTTCTTGTTCTGTATCAATTTTCTCATTAGCTCAAGGCCAAGAAAAGCGGAATGCCCCTCATTCATATGGTATACAGTGGCATTGATGCCTAAAGCATCAAGTACTCTGGCTCCTCCTATACCGAGGAAAATTTCCTGCTGAATCCTTGTTTCCTGATCTCCACCGTATAACCTTGCAGTCAGGCTTCTATCATGAGGACTATTCTGCTCAACATCTGTGTCCATTAAATACAAGTTTACACGTCCGACTTTTACCTGCCAAACCCTTGCATAAACCACCCTGCCCGGCAGTTCAACACTTATTGTCACTTGCTCGCCCTTACGATTTAAAGCCGGCTTAATTGGGAGATTGGAAGTGTTAAGATCGGTAAATATTGTTTCCTGCCAGCCTTCTCCGTTAATATGCTGGCTGAAATAACCCTGCTTGTAAAATAAACCTATTGGAGTAAATGGAATCCCCAAGTCACTGGCAGACTTACAATGGTCTCCCGATAATACGCCCAACCCTCCGGAATAGATAGGAAGTACCTCATTTAAGCCGTATTCTGCAGAGAAGTATGCAACCATATGATTCTTTTTGTCTGGAAAGTTTCTGCTAAACCATGTATCAGTTTCTTCCATATATGACTCATATTTTTTAACTACATCCCGGTATCTTTTCATATAGTCAGGATCGCTGACTTTAGATTCAAGCTTTTTCTGACTTACTTCCTTAAGAAACCTGACAGGATTTTTGCCTAGTTTTTCCCAAAGTGCAAGATCAATTTCCCTGTAAAGATCGATTGCATCGGAATTCCACGACCACCACAAGTTATATGCAATGTCCCTTAATTTAGATAGTTCATCAGGTATTACAGCTGTTACGGTAATTTTTCCAAAAAGATACATAGGCACCCTCCATTAAATTATATGTTATATTATTATCCTTTTTTAAATAATAAATAACATAAAATATTTTTTTAAAAGATATTATTATAAAAGAGCTATATTTAATTTTTTAATTGAACTAAATAATTTTAAAACCAATGTGATACCTAAAGACATTTTTAAAATATGGATAAGATTTCCTAGATTCTTACTAATTATATTATCATAATTAATCTGATTTTGGTAGAGTTTTTTTAAAAATTTACTAATAAATTTGATTTTGGTTGCACATTGGCTTTAAAATAAAGCAATTTTAGACTGTGTAAATACTAAAACCGAGTCTCTCATCTTTAATTCTGCAATTTCTGCCTCTATATAATATATAAGAAAGCAGCAAAATGTCACCTGCAGATCCGGATATATTAAATAAAACTCCTAACACTATAAAACAAGAGAACTTGGGTAATAAAAATATGGCTGAAGTAAGAATACCGGTTAAAGCTATTAGTGGGAGCAGCATTATTACAGCCATTTGAGAAGCTGTGTACAGGGTTCCTGAAATATCCATTGTATATATATTTAAGAATTTTATACCAAACTTCAACCTGGCACCATATAGCTTGTAAGCAAGTCCGTGAAATAGTTCATGTAGTGCTATAACTGAAAAAAGTGTTATAAATACGATAAGTGCATTATTATACGTAATTTCACTCATAAAATTTATCCATAAGCCTTTTCCGGTAAGCTCCAACAGGAGAACAAGTCCCAAAATAAAAGCAGTTAATGAAAAAACATTAATTAAAAAAGAGTTAAATCTGTTTAGTTTGAATTCTGCTACTTTAATCAAAATAACACCTCCTATATCCTAATACCGTCTATAATTGGCAAGAATTATGTTATTTATTCATGAAAAGAACAAGGAAGGACGTTTAACGTCCTTCCTTGTTCTTTGTAGTAAGGTTATTTGGCGGGGTCTTATAAGGATTCTGCTTCATATACCTTCCAGTTGGGTCATTATCCATCTTATCTTTTTCATCAACTATTTCACCTTTGAAGCCGGGACTTTGCTTTATAACCATTGAATGTTTCTTGCGTTCCATAGCTATCCTCCAAATTTAATCTGTTTTATTTATTTTTTACTTTATTAAAAATGGATATACTAGCATTATAAAAACAATATAAGGGAGTGAGTTTTTTGACTAAGGATATAAGAAATAAAGTACATGCGTGGGATGATAATCTACCTAAAAATAAAGATTATATAAAGAAGTTTTACAAGAAATCAGAGAAGGAGATAAAGCAGCAAGGAGAAGGAGAAGTAAAACTTGACAAGTAGACTTTCATGATTTTCAAAATTAGCAATTAATTTCTATCATTAAAAATTTGTATCATGTAGAAAATATATCTATGGTTAAACGTTTTTTAATTTATGGATTAGTTGGCTGGAGTATGGAGATAATATGGACCGGCCTGCACTCACTTGTAACTGGAGATTTAAAACTGCAGGGGTATACAAATCTTTGGATGTTTTTTATATATGGAGCTGCTATATTTCTAGAGCCCTTACATGATGTTATTAGGGAATGGAGGTGGCTATTCAGGGGGACCATATGGGTAGTAATAATATGGGGAATAGAATATACAAGCGGACTTGTTTTAGTAAATCTACTAGATGTATATCCTTGGTTTTATTCGGGTCCCTTTGCAGTAGACAACCTGGTAAGACTTGATTATGCCCCTGCCTGGTTTGCTGCAGGACTTATATTTGAACGGATTCACAAAACACTTGATGTCTACGACGTTGCATGAATTTATACATCACTGACTTATAGTAATATACTTTGATGAAAGTTCCAGGACGGCCTTGACCTAAACTCTTGTATAAGGCCACCTGGAGCTTGTTTAACGTTACAAATTTCTACTCACTGATATATTAGTATAATAAAAATTAATATAATTTCCTCATATTACAAGTTGCCGAATAAGCGCATATCTGATTTTCATTGAAGTTAGATAAAAATTACAAAAAACAATATAAATTATTGAGGTTTGTACAAAATATGGGTATAATTTATTTATACCCATATAGAGTATAGGAGGAATTGGTGTGGGAAAAAATAAAAATACCGATCAATGCTGCGAATATAAGGATGATATTCTAAAAAGGCTTAGAAGGGTTGAAGGGCAAATTAAAGGAATTCAAAAGATGATAGAGGAAGAAAAGTATTGTGTTGACATTTTGACACAGATAGCAGCAGTAAGGGCAGCTATTAACAGAGTAGGAGGGATCATTCTGCAGAAGCATTCCAAGACATGCTTGCAGGGTGCTTTGGAGGCGGACAAGAGGGAAGAAGCATTGGACGATTTAGTTGACACAATACAAAAGTTCTTAAAGTTTGTTGATTAGTGTTTCATTTTTTTAGATGAGGGTAAAAATATAATAATTTTTAGTATATGAGAGATAATTTCGAATTTATATATTAATAAATAGAAATGCAAAATATCTTATAATAAAAAACATCGGTTTATTACAAAAAATACTTTTTAGGAGGAAGACTTATGGCTTCAGAAAAGGTTACGATTATTACGAAAGGCAATTTTGAACAGGAAGTAGTTAAATCAGACAAGACTATAATGGTGGATTTTTGGGCACCATGGTGTGGCCCATGCAGAGCAGTTGGGCCAATAATGGATGAACTTGCAGATGAATATGAAGGCAAAGCGAAGATAGCCAAGCTAAATGTTGACGAAGAAGGCGAAATTGCTGCCAAATTTAGAATTATGAGTATACCCACTATTATAATATTCAAGAATGGCGAAATAGCTGAAAAGCTTATAGGTGCCAGGTCAAAGGCTGAATTAGCAGGGCTCATTGATAAACATATATAACAAGAAACTAGTGAAAGCCATACATATATTGTATGGTTTTTTTAATTTCTATAACAGTTATAATAAGTTTTTTAGGAAAAAAGGAGGATTTTGAAAAAAAGAGTTGAATATAAAAATAAGAAATGATATTTTAAAAAAGTTAAATAATTTCTTATGTATAATAGGAGGTACCATAAATGGCTGGAGAAAAGAGGTTCGGTACTGCGCTTTTTGGTTTTAAACAATCAGATGTAAATTCATATATTGAGAAAATCTTAAGAGAGTTTGATGACAAGTTAAAGGAGAAAGAAAACGAAATAGCTGCGCTCAAAAATCAATGTAGAGAGTTAAGGATCAAATACGAAGATATTGCAAGAAAATCAGAACAGATAAGCGAAGACAGGGCGAAAATTGCAGATGTTTTGATCAAGGCCCAGGAAAAGGCAGAGTTAATCCTGGAGGAGGCTAAAGTACAAGCGGTTGAAGAGAGGAAAAAACTGTCGGAGATGACAGAGAAGGAAAAAGAAAAGTTGGTTGATATGAAAGAAGAAATAAAATTGTTGAAGGATGAGATAACAAAGACTCTAAAGAAGTACGAGTCAGACCTGAACAAGGTGGTTGAGCTTGCAGAGACAAAGCATCCTGACCAAAGATCTGGTGAATTAAAAGATAATGATGATATTGAGGAAAACGACGATTTGTCTGAAGATATAATTGAAGAAATCATGGAGGAATATGTGGAAAGGACAAGTACTTCGTTTGAGAACAAAGTGTGATAGCGTACAGTAAGAATAGTACGGCCCTAAAGGTAAAGGAAATGGAATTTTATCAGATCTATTAAAATGAAATGTAAAGAAATAAAAATAAAACTTGAAATAATAATAATGATCTAGTATAATTGTTTTTAAAAATATATTGCTATAAACAATGATGGGGAAGAGTACATATAGGTATTTTATTAGAGAGCCGGAGTCGGGTGGAAGTCCGGTATAGTGTCTATATGGAAGGCAGCCCTTGAGTTTCTCCTTGAGAAATATGAGTTTCTTCATTTAAACAGTGACTTATAGAAGCTCTAATAATAGAGGATGACGTTGCCTCACGTTATAGAGGGTCGGTATCTTTAGTAGTCCTAAAGCTGGGTTTGTTTACTTAAGATGTTAATATAATCTGGTTGGAGCTATTATATGTACTGTCAGAGTGAACACTTTTAAGTGTTAATTAGGGTGGTAACGCGGATTACTCCTTCGTCCCTTGCTTGCATGGGTGAAGGAGTTTTTTATTTGATCTGCTTGAATCATGTCTTAAATACTAAAATCAAGTACCGTCCATGGGGTGCGAGATTTTATTAATTATAGATCCTATTATAACTATAAGTAAAAGGAGATGAGATTAATGGAAGAGATTTTGGAAATATTAGAGAAGAACAATAAGATGAGTGAAGAGCAGATAGCAACAATGCTAGGTAGAAGTGTTGAAGAAGTACGAGCTGCTATTAAGAAGTACGAAGAGGAAAATGTTATTCTAGGATATAATACTTTAATTAACTGGGAAAAGACAAGCAAAGAGACTGTTACAGCTTTAATAGAAATAAAGGTAACTCCCCAAAGAGGGCAGGGGTTTGACAAAGTTGCAGAAAGGATATACAGGTATCCCCAGGTAAAAGCCTGTTATCTTATGTCAGGGGGTTTTGATCTGACAGTGATTATTGAAGGAAAGACAATGAAGGAAGTTGCACTGTTTGTAGCGGAAAAACTAGCACCATTGGAGTCAGTACTTAGTACAGCCACGCATTTTGTGTTGAAGAAGTATAAGGATAAGGGGACTATTTTTGAAGAAGATCAGAAAGATGATAGGGAGGTTGTAGTACTATGAACATGGCAGATATGATTACACCAAAAGTTAAAAATATTCCACCATCTGGAATCAGAAAATTTTTTGATCTTGTAAACGAAATGAAGGATGCTATATCCCTAAGTATTGGAGAGCCTGACTTTGTAACACCCTGGAATGTCAGGGAAGCAGGTATATATTCCTTGGAGAAGGGACATACGCATTATTCTCCAAATGCTGGTTTTATAGAGCTTCGTGAAGAAATATGTGTATATTTAAAAAGAAAATACAATCTCCAATATGATCCCAAAAGCCAGGTTATTGTTACGGTAGGCGGTAGTGAAGGTATAGATCTGGCACTAAGGTCACTAGCGGGACCTGGTGATGAGGTGATAATTCCGGAGCCAAGCTTTGTTGCCTATAAACCCTGTGCCATTTTTGCAGGAGCAACTCCAGTTATAATTAATCTAAGGGCTGAAGATGAGTTCAGGTTGACGCCAGAGCTATTGGAAAAGGCAATTACAGATAAGACAAAGGTATTGGTTCTGCCATTTCCCAATAATCCTACAGGTGCAGTTATGACAAGGAGTGATCTTGAGAAAATAGTCAATATATTAAAGGATAAGGATATAGTTGTTATATCGGATGAAATATATGCTGAACTGACCTATGATGGTGAACATGTCTCCATAGCAAGTTTTCCTGAAATGAAGGATAAGACTCTTGTTATAAACGGATTTTCAAAGGCCTACGCAATGACTGGTTGGAGGCTTGGTTATGCCTGTGGACATCCGGATTTGATATCAGCTATGTATAAGGTACACCAGTATGCAATTATGAGCTCACCGACAACAGCACAATATGCGGCTATAGAAGCTTTAAGAAACAGTGATAATGATATTGAGATAATGGTAAGAGAATATAACAGAAGAAGACGGGTTATGCTGGAAGGCTTTAGGAAAGCAGGGTTGGGCTGTTTTGAGCCGCTAGGTGCCTTCTATATCTTTCCTTGTATTAAGTCAACAGGTATGAGTTCAACTGAATTCTGCGAGAAGTTGCTTATGGAAGAGAAGGTAGCAGTGGTACCCGGAACTGCATTTGGAGAATGCGGAGAAGGTTTTATACGTTCATGCTATTCACGTTCCATGGACAATATTGTTGAGGCTCTGGTTAGAATACAGAGGTTTGTTGAAAGAAATAAAAGATAGGGTGTATATATGTATAAGCTTGTAGCTGTTGACCTTGACGGAACATTGCTAAATTCCAGGAAGGAAATATCCGGTGAAGATAAAAAGTATATAAGCCTTGCTATTGATAAAGGCGTAAGGGTTGCAATCTGCTCCGGAAGGATTTATACAGGTGCAAGGGTTTTTGCAAAAGAGCTTTCAGCAACCGGTCCTTTAATTGCGTGTAACGGTGCGGTGATAAGAGATGTTTTGACAGATAGAATCTATCACACCAATCCATTATTTAAAAAGGACTGTTTGGAATTAGTTGATTTACTGCGTGGCGAGAATATTTACTTTCACATTTATATGGGAGATATTCTTTATACTGAAAGGCTGGAACATTCATCGTTATATTACTGGAACAGGAATGCTCTTCTGAATGAAGAGGATCGCATCAACATTAAAGTTGTGAAGGATATTTATGATTCGGTCTGTGAAAATGAGGATAGACCTTCGAAGGTTGTAGTTATTTCAGAAGAGCATTGTGTTCTTGACAAGGCAAGGAAGCTTGTTGAAGAAATAAGAACTGTAGAAGTTGCCAGCTCTAATTATAACAACTTTGAGATAATGAATCATGGAGTTAATAAAGGTAAAGCGCTGGAGATTCTTGCAAAAAAGCTTGGGATCTTAAGGGATGAGATAATTGCCATAGGAGATAATGAAAATGATTATTCCATGATAAGGTTTGCAGGACTGGGCGTTGCAATGGGAAATGCGAAGGAAGATATCAAGGGTGTTTCTAACTATATTACACTAACAAATGATGAAAACGGTGTTTCTGAAGTAATAAAAAAATTCGTACTATAATTAATTATAGTACGAACACAAAGTGTATATATAAAATTGTGCAGGATGTCATAATAATATTATATTACGAAACATACTTCTTTCTTAAATCTAACTGGCGCATCATGTACCTGACGATTAACTTGTCCAATTCCTGACTTACTGTAAGTATTGCGCCAATATCTCCTGATTCAATTACATCATGTAGTTTTTTCCTAAGGTACTCTATGTTGTCCAAGACACCGCCTCCAAAAAAAAAAATTTTATTTAAGCAGCATTTACATAAAGTAATGCTATTTAATTATTAACGAATTTAAATAATAAGTTAAAACAAGAACTTGTTTAAGTGCAAACATCTATGGTAAAATAGATTTTGTTAAATAATTAATAAAATCTTTATGGTCATACTTTATTTTACAGCAACAATCTGTTGCTGTCAATAATAATTCATAAAAAAATGTAAACAATTTGTTGCTTTAACAAAAAAAATATGAGAGAATAGTGTCAAATAGTCTCGGGGTGGTATTTTAATGGCTTTCGCAGCAATGCTAAAACAACTTAGGGAGGAGAATCGGCTTTCACAGAAAGATATCGCCGATTATTTGGGCATTACGCGACAGGCGGTTGCTTCTTATGAACTGGCTAAGAGGGAACCGGATTATGATGTACTAAAGAAGTTGGCGGATTATTTTGGAGTATCCGTAGACTATTTACTAGGCCGGGCGAATTGCAGGGATGTAAATGCTGTTACTGTAGGAAAAAATATTGACCTCATAAGAGGTAATCTTACATATGTTGAACTGTCACAGGATATAAGCAGCAAATTGGGGGCGTTGATCTTTCCCGACATGCTTGAGCTATATGCCAAGGGTGAGAGAATGCCGTTTGTAGGTACAATAAAGATCCTTGCAAAATATGCGCAGGTTCGGGATTCTTTCTTCTATGCCTATAATACACCTGAAACCTATGAGAAGGAAAAAGAGTTGTATAAATTGGAAGTAAAACAGCAAAAGCTGACAGATACTTATGATGAGACATCTCCTGTGCTTGACTTTATGAATGATGATGATCTTAAGAAATGGATAGTCAAAGAAAGTAATTTGCCATATATAAAACTTGCTAAAGAAATACAGGAGGCAAGACTTCCTGTTGAAGTTTTAAAGCCTCTCATAAACAGTATTAAAAACAGCAATAAGGGTACGGACCAATAAAGAAACCGAATTCAGCCAGCGGGACCTGTAATCCGGTTTCTTATCAGTAGTTATTCAATATGCTTTCAAATTATATTATAGTGCAATTCCTTCTTCCGGTGAGAAGTCAGGGTATGCATCCTCTCCATGCAAGCTTAAATCCAGTCCTTCATCTTCCTCCTTTTCGGTTACACGAAGCTTGGTGAATAATGACACTGTTTTTAATATTACAAAGGTAAATATGCCTGAAAGGGCAATTGTAGCAACAACGCTAATTATTTGAGTCCAAAGAAGAGACGGATTTCCAAAGAAGAGACCGTTAGCTCCGTTTGGATTAACTTTTTCTGATGCAAATAAGCCGGTTGCAATAGCTCCCCATATTCCACCTATACCGTGGCAGCCAAAGGCGTCTAGAGAATCATCATAACCTAATTTCGGCTTTAACACGCTAATTGCAAAATAGCATAAAGGACTCACCAAAAGACCTATTATAATTGCAGATAGCGGGCTGACAAAGCCTGCAGCGGGTGTTATGGCAACTAACCCTACAACCGCACCGGAAGCAGCACCAAGTACAGTAGGCTTGCCATGATACATCCATTCAATCAGCACCCAGGATAGAAGTCCAGCAGCAGCTGAAGTATTGGTTACAAGAAATGCGTTAGCAGCTAATCCGTTGGCGGCCAGTGCACTTCCTGCATTAAATCCGAACCAACCGAACCAAAGTATTCCTGTTCCTATTACCACTAAAGTAAGGTTATGGGGAATAATAGGAACTTTTCCAAAGCCTTTACGTTTGCCTATAATAATGGCTGCAACAAGCCCTGCAATACCCGAGCTTATATGGACCACTGTTCCACCTGCAAAGTCGAGAGCACCCAGTTTGAACAGCCAGCCATCGGCAGCCCAGACCCAGTGTGCGAGAGGGTCATACACAAGTGTTGTCCACAGCAAAATAAAGGCAATCATGGCGGGAAAGCGCATTCTTTCAGCAAATGCTCCGGTTATAAGGGCAGCTGTTATTATGGCGAACATCATCTGATACATTGCAAAAACTGTATGAGGAATTGTACCACTAGCCTCAGCACCTACATTGTTAAAGCCTAAAAAGTCAAAACCCCCGATTATACTAAAGTTATCACTTCCAAAGGATAGGGAATAACCGAAGAGTACCCACTGAATTGAAACAATACCTATTACAATAAATACATTCATGATTGTATTCAGTACATTCTTCTTTCTTGACATACCGCCATAGAACAAAGCCAGGCCAGGTATCATAAAAAATACCAGTGCTGCAGATATCATAATAAAGGTGGTATCTCCCTTGTCAATTGATCCATTATCGGCAAAAGCTATTGCCGGAAAACATACTATAACTATCAAAATCAGAAACATTGAAATAACATTCTTTTTCATTTCGACTCCTCCATAATTTTGTTCCATATGTTTCGCCAAGAACATTTTACATTAAAAATCCGGTTTTCGCGAAATCATATACCTTGATCTATTGAAGGCACAATATTTCACCTGATTGCTTTTGTGCATTCAATATAAATTCTGAATATATTTTGTGAAACATTTAACTTCAAACTTATACGCTTAAGTTTGAATATGAATATTCATTATCGACCTCGATAACTGGAAATATTTGAACGGGATAAAATAGAGCTCCATTTTGAATCACAACGACGGGATTCGAGAACATAAAAAGCGCATCATCAAGAGAATTAAACTCTCGATAAGCGCCATTACTTACTTTCATCTTTGATTGATGATTTTATTATAGCATTTTGATTTTAACAATGCAATATGTTTGTAATACAAATTCAAAAAATATATCATATAAACAAATGCAAAGCATTTTATCAGAAGCTGGCAAAAGTATGCAGGCGCGGATTTATAATTCTTTTGAGCAGTAAACTAAAAATTTGAAGGATTTGAAATACAAACTTGCATAATATGTTTTTGTATGCTAATATAATCTACATAAAATATGTTCTTTTAAGTAAATATCTTATATATTATAATTATAGAGATAACGAACTGTAAAGATAAACATATAATTCACTTAAGCCTATTTGATTCAAATGGCTTGCTCATCAAGTTTATCTACTTTTACGGTTCGATCTCTTAAGATATATTGCATATATCTTAAACCTGACTAATTGAGGCAACGAAGTCTCATACTGAAGTTAAAGGCTTACAGTTATGAGACTTTTTTAGTATTTATAGCACTGTAACCTAATAAAATATGTTTTAATAGGAATATATATTATAGAGCTATGCTATTATAATTGGAATAATATCACATTTGAAAGCTTAAAAACTTATTACTATTTAAACTCTGGAAGGCGGTTATTTATGGCTGGGGAGAAATATGTTGTAGCTACTGCTGAAAATCCCTTTCATATAGCAATTAGGAATATACTTAATCCCTGTGGGTATATGTTTCTAGGAAATTGCGGTGATTCCTTATCCTTACTTAGGCTGGTAAGGAGCTATAGTCCGGAATTCATCGTGGTTGACCTTGGAATGCAATGGAGAGAACTTAAGCATACAATTGAAACTATAGATGAGGAGATGCTTTGCTGCTGTATACTTATTGGAGATTATAAAGATATTGAAGTAACCAGTCTGCTGGAGAATTCCAGTGTCATATCATTCTGTCATAAGCCGGTGAATAGGGATATGCTTGTTCATACAGTTGACATGGCTATTATAAACTATAAAAGAGTGTTTCAGCTTAATAAAAAGCTAAAGGAAGCAACTGAAAATTATGAGACCAGAAAGCTTGTTGAACGGGCAAAGCATATATTGATGACCCGTGATAACATAAGCGAGAATGAAGCATATACCCGTATGAGAAAGAAGAGTATGGATACAAGAGTTTCAATGAAGGCTATTGCGGAGGCAATTATATTCACTCACGAACTAGGAGGAAAAAAGTAATTTTCATTTTTTATGGACATTACTTTATATGTGTTATAAAATAAACATCGTATTATAAATATTGAAGAATCCTTATCATAGGGTTCTTTAATTATTAGTATGACTCTTTCATCAAATGGAAGAGATAAAATCAAGTACCATGAAAGTATAAGGTTTTACAGGAATAAATAAAATGAAGGAGTTGATATAAAGGTGCTGGAACTTGAACAGATAAAGCTTGAGATTGAAGATTTTAAGCACAAACTAGAAGAAATGGGGGCTTCTCTTTGACATCGCCAAGATAAGTAACGATATTGAAGAGCTTGAACAAAAGGCTTCCGAACCTGACTTTTGGAATGATGTTGAGAATTCCCAAAAGATCCTGCAAAAAATAAAAGTATTAAAGGAAAAGCTTGAAAAGTACAACAAGCTTACTGCAGACTGGGAAGATTTAAACACTTTGTGTGAACTTGGACTTGAGGAACAGGACGAAAGTGTTATCCCCGAAGTAGAGGAAAGCTTTAAACTATTTAAGAAGGACTTTGAAGAACTTAGACTTGAAACACTATTGACCGGTCCTTATGACAAGAATAATGCCATATTGACCCTCCATGCAGGAGCAGGCGGAACCGAGGCACAGGATTGGGTGCAGATGCTTCTAAGAATGTATACCAGATGGGCCGAGAAAAAAGGTTTTACTGTCAGGATACTAGATTATCTTGATGGTGAAGAAGCGGGTATCAAAAGTGTTACAGTTCAGGTTATGGGTGAGAATGCTTATGGTTATCTAAAATCCGAGAAGGGAGTACATCGTCTTGTAAGAATTTCTCCCTTTGATGCTTCAGGCAGGAGACATACATCTTTTGCTTCTTCGGATGTTATGCCGGAGCTAAGTGATGAGATAGAAGTAAATATTAACCCTGATGATCTTAAGGTTGATACCTACCGTTCTAGCGGTGCAGGAGGTCAGCATATAAACAAAACCGAATCGGCTATAAGAATAACTCATATTCCTACAGGTATAGTAGTTGCCTGTCAGACTGAACGGTCACAGTTCCAGAATAGAGATACTGCTATGAAAATGCTGAAGTCAAAGCTTGTAGAGCTTAAGGAACGTGAACAAAAGGAAAAGATAGAGGACTTAAAAGGCATACAAATGGATATAGCATGGGGAAGTCAAATAAGGTCATACGTATTTTGTCCTTACACACTTGTAAAGGATCATAGGACCAATTATGAGCAAATCAATGTTAATTCGGTAATGGATGGAGAAATAGACGGTTTTATAAACTCATATCTCTCAAGCATATCGAAGAAATAAAGTAATGCAAATAAAAGCTGGTGGTTTTAAGAGCCACTAGCTTTTATTTGCTGCATTTCTTCCATTTCACTCACTGGTGTAAAGCTTGCAATGTTTATGGTATCCTTTGTCGGGTCGATTTCCAAGACAAAATAACCTGAAATGTTATTGAATTTGGCAAATACCTGAATATACTGTTTTTCATAATTATACTTGTTAAGACTATAACTTAAATAGTTGTAGTCATTAGGGAAATATACATTGACGCTGGTTAAAAGGTGACTTTCCAAGAAAGCTTGACACTCACTTTTTATAATACTTGTAGAGTACTTTCTTATAAAGTTTATACTGTAGTTGCTTCTTGTTGGTATTACTTCAATAAAGTAGTTTTTTACGTATACAGCAGTAGAATTCTTGTTTGAGTATTTTACTGTTATTGTCATACTGCTCTCATCAGTGATGATATCATGTATTATTCTGTCTTTATACATTCTGGCAAGCTCATTTTCTGCAGATTTTACTGCAGCATTTTGTAAAACTGCGCTTAGAACTTCAACTTTCTTTAGTGCATAATCAAGTTTGATTCTGTATGCTCCTGCCTCCCTGCATTTGTCAATGTATATAAGTACATCGTCATCCGAATTTAAATATCTGGCATATGTAATGGTAGAAGAATCCCCCAAAATAACTTTAAAGCAGTTTTCTATAAAGACCAGCTTTCTATTTCTTCTTTCACCATTTAGCTTTCTTTCAAGGTATTCCTTAGTATCTTCTACAGTGAAGGATTTTGCTATAAAACCTACCATATAACTTAATTCTTTATCTGTAAGACTTCCTTCCAAACTTAAATAATCGCTGGCAGAAATAAAAAGTGAATACAATTTTTTATTGCGTATAATGTCTATAGAGTAGCAAAGCTTGTATCTGTCTGCCTCATCCAGGAAATTAACCAGCTTATATATATAAACTGCATCCTTTTCTACTTTTAGACTGCTGTTTAGAACCTTGTAGGTTCTATCCCGGTAAGGAGGATTATAGTTTTTAAAATATTTATTGAGATAGTTGCTGGCATCTTTTCCGGTTACATACTTTAATAGTTCTTCATAAGACAAATTTGACAAGTATTCAGATTCATTCACATAGATATCCAATGGTCCCGAATAATCCGGATTCACAATGGAAAACCTGTCGAAGTTTATATCCTTTGAACTGCTTGTTATATTCCATTTAGTAGGATAGTAGAAGGAATATCCTTCGTGTTCGTTTGCGAATTTGG
Organism: Bacillota bacterium; assembly: GCA_049325575.1. GTDB lineage: Bacteria > Bacillota > Clostridia > Acetivibrionales > Acetivibrionaceae > JBMOLK01. Next base: position 24,900 of record JBMOLK010000301.1, read on the forward strand.
TAAATTTGATACTATCAGTATAATCAGGTTTTCCTAAGGCCGGTTTTATAAACTCAATTGACTTAACAATCCTGACAAATTCAAGTAATATTTCTTTTGAAGGTTTAACAAACTTGCTGTTTAGCGCTATGGTATAAAGCTTTGAATCGTTTACAACAAAATAGCTTTCGATATAATTTGCTCCGGAACCACCTTGCAGTTCATACTTTAAGTGAAGGAAATTCTTCCCTGAAATTAAGGTGTTGACCTCATCTGTTACATTTATTTTTTCTCCATGGTATGATTTTAGCAAGTCTATTTTATGCTTAACTGCAGTCTCGGAGGCTGCTATATTTTCTACCGATACCGAAAAATAGTTATTATAATCGATTTTAAAACTCTTAAAATCTAGGACATTAACCACGCTGTTATTTAGATATGGAATAAAAGTAGAGGGATAAACAATCTTATAGTTTTGTTCAAGATTTAAATACTCCTTGTATATAACATTCGAATTAGCTAGATTTGGGTAAATACCCGAATTCGCAGAATCTATGGTTTTGCTGTCCAGGAATAATTTTAATGTATTTTCAATCTTAGGATGATCTTTTATACTCAAATTTCTAACTATATTGGATAGGATCTCAAGATTACGACTGTTAAGAAAACCTTTTTTGCCTGTTATGTTAATGGAGTAAATAGTCATATTGGAGTATGAAGGTATGGATACATTAATATGAGTCTCTTCATTTGATGAGTATCTATCGGTTTTTATGGTATTGTAAAGCAATATGTTTGAATCCTGACCGAATAAAGCTTCATTATAATCCTTGAATATTTTTATATTTGACTCTGCTGATGTTTCATTTATGCCCCCAAAGTAAAATTCATTCTTATAAAAGTCCTGCATAGCTCTGAAATAGCTTTTCTTATACTCGGCTATACGGACGAATATTTCTTTATCGGTTGAAGTGTAGTCATTCAAGAGTAGACGCATATTTTTTAGCGAGGCACTGTTTAGTGCATCACAATTTATTACAGCAGTAAAGGTTTTATCTTTGTCGGTTAGAACTACAGAGCTGTCATCAAAACTGTCTATAGAACCGGACAGGTCGATATAAACAGATACAGGCAGATCTAGCGAGTAGTTATTCGTTATGTTGGTAAAGCTGGTGGACGTACTGCTCCGGAAAAAATAAATTGAGCCAGCTGTCTTATCGTACTTTATAAATATATTAAACTTTTGTTTTATGAACTCAAAAGGAAAGTAAAGCTTTCCGTTAATCAGCTCAGGAGCGTGATTAGGATAATTTTCCGCAGATACGATAGAATAATCAATATAGTTAATTTCATATGTACTCTTTGACCCATTATTGATAATGCTGACGGTTTTTCCTGAAGTATCAACCCTTAATGTAATACCAAGTATATCCTCAAGCTCCGCTGCTTCAATAAAATATTCATTATGATTCGATACAATACTGCTGCTTAGGTTGTAGATTTTATCTTTATAGTAAAGCCTGACACTATTATCTGCATATGTAAAAGAGGAACATAATATAAAAACAGCTATAAGTATAAAAAAGGACAAAACAAATTTCTTCATTGGACACACTACCCTTTATTTTAATTAAGATTGACTTAGTATTTAATCATAATATAGTCTATATTAGAGATAACCAACTGCAAAGATAAACATATAATTCGCTCCGCTAATTTGATACAAATGGCTGGCTCATCAAGTTTATCTACTTTTACAGTTCGATCTCTATATGTATCATATCAAAAGCTAAAGCTTTAAACAATATATGTTAACCTATTGTAAAATAAGTGAAATATATGTTTAAAATAACTTGAGAAGACTTAGAGATAGTAAACTGTAAAGATAAACATAGATTTCCTTAAGCCTATTTGATACAAATGGCTTGCTCATCAAGTTTTTTACTTTTACAGTTCGATCTCTTTAACAACATTCTGTTTAATGTAATATTAATAAAAACAAAAAATTATGGTATTATTTATAGATAGAACCTTTTGGGGATTGGTGTGTTTAATATGAATATAAGTATTATTGGAGCAGGTAAGGTAGGGTGTGCCCTGGCTTTTGGTTTTTATAACAACGGTTTTAATATTGCAGGGGTTTTTAGCAGAAGTGTAGAATCTCATAATTATCTTTGTACCAAGTTGGGGAAAAATTTTGATAATAACCTGGTAGAGGCTGTAAGAAGTTCAGATGTTATTTTTATTTCGGTGTCAGACAATGATATTGAAAAGGTTGCAGAGGATATAGCTTTAAAAGTCAGGCCTCAAGATATACGTTCAAAGATTTTTCTTCACCTAAGCGGCGCCCTGACTACAGGTGCATTAAATTCCTTAAGCAAGCTGGGCGCGTTTACAGGCTCCCTTCACCCTGTACAAACCTTTGCAGACAAAGAGAACGGGTGGAAATGCCTTTATAATATTTATTATGGCTTTGAAGGATGTGAGAAGGCAAGGGAATGTGCGCAAGATATAATTAAGACATTTAACGGCAGCATTATTTATATTAAAAAAGAAGACAAGCCTCTTTATCATGCAGCTGCTTGCATTATATCAAACTATACGGTTACACTTTCATATATGGCAGGTGAAATACTGGCTCAAATAGGGCTCGATAGAGAGACAGCTTCTAGAGCGTTTTTACCGCTGATAAAGAACACTGTAAGCAATCTGGATATACATGGAAGTGTCAATGCGCTTACAGGCCCGATATCAAGAGGAGATCATAAGGTTTTAGAAGAGCATCTAAAATCTCTTTCTACCCTTGATCCAAAGATTTGTGAAGTATATAAGGATTTGGGACTTATGACCATAGAGGTTGCACTTAAAAAGGGTACTCTTGTCAGGGAAAATGCTGAAAAACTCAATAAGCTTCTAAAGGAGTGTCATTAATATACCTGAACATTGGCACATTATATAATATAAAAATATGAAGAGTGGAGTTAGGTGAAACTATGAATGCGGAATATTTAAGAAAACTGTTAGAGAATGTAAAAGATGGACAGATTGGCATTGATGATGCTTTATCAGAATTAAAAAAGCTTCCTTTTGAGGATCTGGGTTTTGTAAAGGTTGACCACCATAGGAATATCAGAAACGGATATCCGGAAGTAATATACTGCCAGGGAAAAACTGTTGACCAGATCAAAAAGATTGTTGAGAAGCTTATGGAGAGAAATAACAATATTATGGCTACAAGGGCAGATCATAAGGTTTTTGAGGGCATTAAAGAGATGACAGATGATGCGGTATACTATGAGTCTGCCAGGATTGTAGTAGTTAAAAAGAGAGATATACCGAAGTCAAGTAAAATGGTTGCTGTTGTTTCGGCCGGCACATCAGACATTCCGGTGGCGGAAGAAGCTGCTGTTACTTGCGAGACAATGGGAAACCTGGTTGAGAGAGTATATGATGTAGGAGTAGCTGGTATTCACAGGCTTTTTGCAAAGTCAGACATTATTATGAAAGCCAATGTGCTTGTAGTGGTCGCAGGAATGGAGGGAGCTCTTGCCAGTGTTGTCAGCGGACTTGTTGACAAGCCTGTAATTGCTGTTCCTACCAGTATTGGATATGGTGCAAACTTTGGAGGACTATCCGCGCTTCTTACAATGCTCAACAGTTGTGCAACAGGGATAGGTGTTGTAAATATAGACAACGGTTTTGGAGCAGGATTCCTTGCGGGAATGATAAATAAGCTTTAGAGGGGACGGGCATAGGTTTATGAAGATACTGTATTTTGACTGCTTTTCCGGTGTAAGTGGAGATATGATGCTAGGTGCTCTGCTTGATCTGGGAGTTGATAAGGAAATATTTAAAAACGAGCTTGATAAATTGCGGCTGGATGGCTTTGATATTATTGTTGAGAAGAAAGTCAAAAATGCCATTACGGTGACAGATATCGATGTGGTGCTTAACCATGATTTACACAGCCACTCACATGAACATGACCATCCTAACTGTGATAAAGAACATGAGCATCATGGCAAACAAGGCCATAATCACCACCAGCATCATAATCACGGCCATGACCATGATCATAACCATGACCATAATTGTAGATCCGGTCGTGAGCATAATCACGAACACCATCACTCAGCCCGTAATTTAAATGATATAGAGAAGCTCATTGATGCAAGTGCTTTAAACAATACTGTAAAGGAATTTAGCAAAAAGGTTTTCAGAGAGATTGCAAGAGCAGAGGCTAAGGTTCACAATAAAACCATAGATGAGGTTCATTTTCATGAAGTTGGAGCTGTCGACTCTATTGTAGATATTGTGGGTGTATCAATCTGCATAGATATGCTGGGGGTGGACAAGATATACTCATCACCCCTTCACGATGGAAAGGGTTTTATACAATGTCAACACGGGAAACTGCCGGTTCCTGTTCCGGCAGTTATGGAAATACTGACTGAAAGTAAAATACCCTATATAATCGAAGATATCAATACAGAGCTTGTAACGCCTACAGGCATCGGACTTATTAAATGCCTTTCATCACGCTATGGCAATATGCCGCCAATGACTGTAGATAAGGTAGGTTACGGTGCAGGTAAAAGAGAAATTGGCAGATTCAATGCCTTAAGATGCATTCTGGGTACCGGCATTGACGAGGGGGGAGATGATGAAATATCTGTTCTTGAGACAAATATTGATGACATGAACCCGGAAGTCCTTGGATATGTAATGGAAAAACTTTTTGATAATGGGGCTTTGGATGTGTTCTATACTCCTGTTTACATGAAGAAAAACAGGCCCGGTATTTTGATGACAGTACTATCAAACAGGGAGAAGGAAGAGGTACTGGCAGGTATAGTGCTAAAAGAGACTTCAACCCTGGGGATAAGGAAATCAACCTCAAAAAGATATATCCTCCAAAGGGAAATAAGAATGGTTAGCACTGAATATGGTCCTATAAGGGTAAAGGTATCCAGTGCCGGTGATTTTAAGAAGAGTGCTCCAGAGTATGAAGACTGTAAAAAGGTTGCCAAAGAGAGAGAAATACCTCTCTGGAAGGTGTATGAAGCTGTAAACAAGTCAATAGATGGAGAGTGTCTAGAAAAATACATCAATGAATAGATATTAGCGACTGAAAGGAATCGGAATGCTGTACAACAAGTTTTCAGCTTATTTAAAGGAAAAGTATAAGACCAAAGTATATAAACTGCCTCTTAACCTGCCTGTTACATGTCCTAATAGAGATGGCAGGATTAGCAGCTGCGGTTGTATTTTCTGTGGGGAGGAAGGGGCTGGTTTTGAAAATCTCCCCAACTTCCTTGATATAAAGGAGCAGCTTAGGCTTAACTCAAAATATATAGGTGAAAACTATAAATCCGAGAAGTTCATAGCATATTTCCAGAACTACTCAAATACTTATCTTCCATTGGAGGATTTTAAGAGATATATAAGAGATGCCTGTGTAGAAAATATTGTTGCTGTTTATATTTCAACTCGGCCTGATTGTATAAAAGACAAGTATCTTGAGTTTTTACATGAGATTAAGACTTCAACTGGTATGGATATTGTTATTGAGCTCGGACTACAGACCGTTAATTATCATACGCTGAAGCTACTAAACAGGGGGCACCTTTTGGCGGAGTTTATTGACGCAGTTCTTTCAATAAAAGCTTATGGACTTGAGTCATGCGCCCACTATATACTGGATATTCCTACAGATTCAATAGATGATGTTATAGAAGGAGCCAGGATAATTTCAGCTTTAGGAGTAAACCAGGTCAAGTGTCACTCGCTCTATATTCTAAAAGGTACTATATTGGGTGAAATGTATGAGCGTGGGGAGATTGTTCCTGTAAGTATGGATGAGTATATTGAGAGGGCAGTTTCGTTTGTTGAATATCTTAATCCTTCCATAGTAATACAAAGGTTGATTGGGCGTGCCCCTGAAGAAAGAACCCTGTTCTGTAACTGGGGTAAAAGCTGGTGGAAAATACATGACCTGATTGAGGATAAGATGAGGCAGGAAGAAAGATATCAGGGCAGAAAGTTTGACTATCTCAACGCAAGAGCATGCTTATAACTTATTACCTGGCATTAAAAATTCCATTAACGCTGTTAAAATTTAAACTTTTAGGATGGTGAAAATATAACTTTAATTATTATCATTGCAATCATCTTATATGAAAAGAAACAGCTCTTTAATAAATTAAAGTTACATTTCACCTGTTCCTAAGTTTAATGTACGTCTTTGTACACTTGTTACGGATATACACCGTTGCATACCCCAAAAAATAAATTTGTTGGGGATTTTATAAAAGATAGGTTAGATTTAGTGTTATAAATATAGATTATATAGATTATTTTTTATTATTAAGATAATCATCTATTGCCTTTGCCGCTTTCTTACCTGCTCCCATTGCAAGAATTACTGTGGCTGCACCTGTTACTGCATCTCCGCCTGCAAATACACCATCCTTGCTGGTAGCGCCTGTTTCTTCATCTGCAATAATACCTCCCCATTTCTGGGTATCCAAACCTGGAGTAGTAGAGGTTATCAATGGATTTGGACTCTGACCTATGGCAATGATTACAGTCTCCACATCAATAGCGTGCTCTGAACCTTGTTTTACGACAGGTCTTCTTCTTCCGGAAGCATCAGGTTCACCCAATTCCATTTCAACACACTCCATACCTTTAACCCAGCCGTCATCAGTACCAAGGATTTGAGTTGGATTTGTAAGAAGTTTGAATATTATACCTTCTTCCTTAGCATGATGTACTTCTTCCAACCTTGCAGGCATTTCCGATTCAGAACGCCTGTATACAATATATACGTTTTCAGCTCCGAGTCTCTTTGCACTTCTGGCAGCATCCATGGCAACGTTTCCACCGCCGACAACAGCGACATTTTTGCCTACTTTTACAGGAGTATCACAGTTTGGGAACATATAAGCCTTCATCAGATTTATTCTTGTCAAGAATTCATTTGCCGAGTAAACTCCATTGAGGTTTTCGCCGGGAATTCCCATAAAACTTGGCAATCCTGCGCCTGACCCAATGAAAATAGATTCATATCCTTCCTCCTTAAGTTCATCAAGGGAGAATACCTTTCCTATAACCATGTTTGTCTTTATGTCTACTCCCAGTTGCTTTATAGTATCGATCTCCTTTTGAACCAACGCCTTTGGAAGTCTGAACTCGGGTATTCCATACATTAACACGCCTCCTGGAACATGAAAGGCTTCAAATATGGTTACGTCATATCCCATCTTTGCCAGGTCACCTGCACAAGTTAAACTTGCTGGTCCCGAACCTATAACTGCTACTTTTTTGCCATTTTTCACTGTCTGTTCTATATTTAATTGACGATTTTGCATGTACCAGTCGGCAACAAACCTTTCCAGCCTTCCTATACCAACAGGCTCACCTTTTTTCCCTCTGACACAGAGTTGTTCGCACTGGGTTTCCTGTGGACATACCCTTCCGCATATTGCGGGAAGACTGTTTGTTTCAGTAACCTTGTTATATGCTTCCTCAAATTTGCCTTCGGCAACAAGGGTTATAAACTCAGGAATTTTTACATTTACCGGACACCCTTCAACACATGGCTTGTTTTTGCAGTTAAGGCATCTTTGTGCCTCTTCTATAGCCATCTGTTCAGTATAGCCTAAAGCAACTTCCAGGAAGTTCTTATTTCTTATATTGGCGTCTTGCTCCGGCATGCCAACTTTTTTAAGCGACATGTTAGGCATTATTATTTACCCCCAATCTACAGTTATGCTCTTCGACAGAACTGCTTTCCTCTTTTTTATACATTGCCTGTCTTCTCATTGCTTCATCAAAGTCAACTTCATGTCCGTCAAAATCCGGCCCGTCAACGCATGCAAACTTGGTTTTTCCACCAACAGTGACTCTACAGCCGCCGCACATGCCTGTTCCATCAATCATTACCGGATTCATGCTGACAACAGTTTTTATACCGTACTGCTTTGAAAGGTTGCTTACTACCTTCATCATTATTAGCGGACCGATAGCGATAACAAGATCATATTTGTTACCTTCTTCAATAAGGCTTTTAAGAACATCGGTTACAAAGCCTTTATTGCCGTTTGATCCATCGTCGGTGGTAATGAAAAGCTTATTGCTGACTGCATTCATTTCATCTTCAAGTATTATAAGGTCCTTATTTCTAAACCCTGCTATTGAATGAACCTCTACTCCCATACCGTGAAGCTTTTTAGCCTGAGGGTATGCTATAGCTGTACCAAGCCCTCCACCTATTACAGCCACCTTCTTAAGGTTGTCAAAGTGTGAAGCTACCCCTAAAGGCCCTACGAAGTCAAGAATCTCATCGCCTTTTTCCAGTGTACCCAGTACCCTGGTTGTTTTGCCAACTTCCTGGAATATTATTGTTACAGTACCCTTGCTGCGGTCAAAGTCTGCAATTGTCAGGGGAACCCTTTCGCCGTTTTCATTTATCCTAAGAATAATGAACTGACCGGGTTCAGCCTTCCTTGCTACATATGGAGCTTCAACCTCCATTAACTTGACTTGAGGATTAAGTACTTTCTTCTTTACTATCTTGAACATTATTGACCTCCTTTACAAAAATGTGATTAACACTAATTTTAAATTTAATGTCTGCTTAAGTCAATCGTAATAAAAGTAAAAAAACATCCAACAAAGAGGGATGAATTAATTATACATTATATTTAAAAAAATGAAAGTTATTTTGGCGCTATCCTGCATAAAAATATTTTTAATAAAATCTGCACAAGAGTCTTGGATGCGCATTCCTACTAAGCTATATGGGTGTTTTTATAGCTTCAATTAAATGTAAAGAAAATTAATATGCGAAATTATTTACTTTAGCTCTTGCAATTATAATTAATATTTGTTATAATTCGAAGTGTTTAATATCTCATATCTATTATTCCCCAAACTTTTATTTTGGGGTGTACAATGGTGTATACCGTATACAATATACAATGACGTATGTTGTCAGGCCTTGCTTTAAATGCAGGGTGCAAATATATAGTTGCGGTACTTATAATAAGAACTTAAACACCTAACATAGAATAGGTAGGCTTTTAGGTACTTGTTTTGCATTTAATATTTGCTGAAAGTAATTTGCTGATATAGCAATTATTTAATAAATAAAAAAAATAAAAGTGGGGAGGCAATAAAAATGAAAAATCTAGGTAGCATAATGGAACAAGTAATCAAAAGAAATCCTAATGAACCTGAATTTCATCAAGCTGTTAAGGAAGTATTGGAGTCTTTGGAGCCTGTAGCTGAAAAGAATCCACAATGGGTAAAAGCCGGAATATTTGACAGAATTGTTGAGCCTGAAAGACAAATAATATTCAGGGTGCCATGGGTAGACGACAACGGCAAGGTGCAGGTAAATAGAGGTTTCAGAGTACAGTTCAACAGCGCAATCGGTCCTTACAAGGGCGGATTAAGATTCCATCCATCAGTTTATGTAGGAATTATCAAATTCTTAGGTTTTGAACAAATTTTCAAAAACTCACTCACTGGACTTCCAATGGGCGGTGGTAAAGGAGGAAGTGATTTCGATCCTAAGGGTAAATCCGACGGCGAAATCATGAGATTCTGCCAGAGCTTTATGAGTGAGCTTTACAGACATATAGGAGAAAATACAGACGTACCTGCCGGTGATATAGGAGTAGGCGGTCGTGAAATCGGATACATGTATGGTATGTACAGAAAAATCAGAAATGACTTTACAGGTGTTTTAACAGGTAAGGGTTTAACATGGGGCGGAAGCCTTGTAAGGACTGAAGCAACAGGTTATGGCCTTTGCTACTTCATGGATGAAGCAATGAAGTCAATCAAAGGTAAGTCATTTAATGGTGCTACTGTTGTTATATCCGGTTCAGGTAATGTTGCTATCTATGCAACAGAAAAAGTACATCAGTTGGGCGGAAAAGTTGTTGCATTAAGCGATTCAAACGGTTATATCTATGATCCGGACGGAATAAAGCTTGATACAGTTCAACAAATCAAAGAAGTTGAAAGAAAGAGAATCAGTGAATACGTTAAATATCATCCGAATGCAAAATATACTGAAGGCTGCTCCGGAATATGGACAATCAAGTGTGATATAGCACTTCCTTGTGCAACACAGAACGAACTTGATGAAGAAGCAGCAAAGACACTTGTTGCTAACGGATGCTATGGTGTAGGAGAAGGTGCTAACATGCCTTCAACACCTGAAGCTATCGAAGTATTCCTCAAGAACGGTGTTGTATTCGGACCTGCTAAAGCTGCTAATGCCGGCGGTGTTGCTACTTCCGGTCTTGAAATGTGCCAGAACAGCATGAGATATTCATGGTCATTTGAAGAAGTAGATGCTAAGTTAAAGGATATAATGGTTAATATATATAAGAATGCAAGCGCTGCTGCAAAAGAATACGGCCAGGAAAACAACCTGGTTGTTGGTGCAAACATAGCCGGATTCCTTAAAGTAGCAAATGCTATGTATGCTCAAGGAGTATAAAACTTATAGGCATACCAAAACTTAAAACTGACTTTACTAAAAGAACCCCTGTAGAACTAGTTTCTATAGGGGTTCTTTTTAGGAAGGTCCATGTTTTTTTGTAATTTTATTATAAAAAAACATCAAAATAAGTCATAAAATAGTAGTAAAAGCAACATTATATTAATATATTGAAAAATATTTGCATTGCCAATGTTATCTGATATAATTAGCTTAATAATTAATAAGTTAATAAGTTTGCTTATGTTTTTAAATTTAATAATTATGAACAATGGAGTTCACTTAAACAATGGATGTTTAAACATTTGTCAGGGTTTAAGAGTACTCCATTCATTTAGAAGGAGTGTTTTTTTTGGCTAAGTATAGTAATCAGGAGATTTTAAGGCTTGCCAGTGAGCATGGAGTTAAGTTTATTTCTCTTCAGTTTTCAGACATTTTTGGTATATTAAAAAATGTTGCTATTACAATAGACCAGCTTGAAAAGGCTCTTGATAATAGATGCATGTTTGATGGGTCTTCAGTTGATGGCTTTGTCAGAATTGAAGAGTCGGATATGTTTCTAAGTCCCGACCCTGATACTTTTCTTATATTTCCCTGGAGTTCTCAAGGCGGTAAAATGGGAAGGTTGATTTGCGATGTTATCATGCCTGATGGTAGTCCCTTTGAAGGGGATTCCAGGTATATACTTAAAAAAGCGTTAAAAAAGTTAAGTGATATGGGATATGACAGCTTTAACATTGGACCCGAATGTGAGTTTTTCCTTTTCCATACTAATGAAAATGGTGAGCCTACTACCATTACCCATGATAATGCTGGATATTTTGATTTGGGTCCGGTAGATTTGGGTGAGAATGCAAGGCGTGATATGTGTATGGTGCTGGAGAACATGGGATTTGAAATAGAGGCGTCTCACCATGAAAATGCACCCGGGCAGCATGAAATTGATTTTAGGTATATGGATGCTCTCTCTGCTGCCGATTGTATACTTACTTTCAAGCAGGTGGTTAAAACTGTAGCATACAGAAACGGACTTTACGCTACGTTTATACCCAAGCCGATTTTAGGGGTTAGTGGTTCCGGTATGCACACCAACCTATCACTTTTTAGAAATGGAAAGAATGCTTTCTACAATGAAAATGATCCGCTAAACTTAAGCCAGGAAGCTTATTGGTTTATAGGCGGTTTAATGAAATATGCAAGAGATATAACTGCAATAACGAACCCGATTGTAAACTCATATAAGAGGCTTGTTCCCGGGCATGAAGCTCCCGTCCATATTGCATGGTCTGCAAAAAACAGAAGCCCTCTTATAAGAATTCCTGCTGCAAAAGGCGAAGCAACAAGGATTGAGTACCGTTCTCCAGACTCCAGCTGTAACCCTTATCTTGCTATAGCTGTAATACTTAATGCCGGGCTTGAAGGAATAAAAAACAAGATCCAGCCGCCTGCACCGGTAGATAAGAATATTTATGCATTATCTGAAGAATATAAGAGAGAAATCGGAATTGAAAGGCTGCCGGAGAATCTGGCAGAGGCTATTACCTGTATGAAAAATAGCAAGATGGTAAGAGAAGTTTTAGGGGATCATGCTTTTACTAAGTATATTGGAGCAAAGACAGTGGAGTGGGAAGAATATAGGAAAATCGTCACAGACTGGGAGTTAAAACGCTATTTGACAAAGTATTGATCGTGGCAGGTCACAGGTTCAAACAAATTTTATTGGCCGGGGGAAGTTATGGAGCTTAATAACAGCTGCTATCTGTGTAAATATATATTGTTTTTTGATACCGCCAACTTCTTAGGTTATTACTGTACGCTGTCAGGAAAACGGTATAGCCATGAAGAAGCGGATTGTAAGTGTTCTTGCTACCAGGAGGATCATGAAGAATAGTGCTATAGGGATGTTGGATTATAAAAAAGGAGAAAATGAGTACAGTTATTAGGGGTACTCGTTTTTTTATTTAAACAGAATATCCTGTATTGTGT
>JBMOLK010000302.1:0-37382 GCA_049325575.1 Bacillota bacterium
TTGACATAGGAGGAGGCAGTACGGAAATTACAACAGGAAGTAAGAATTCAATTTATGAAAAGTTTAGCATAGATATAGGTGCTGTACGCCTGACCCAGATGTTTTTAGGACAGAACGCTGTAACCTGTGAAGGGATAAGTAATATTTTTCATTATGTGAATGGTAAGCTTGATGAGGCGGGGGATTTGGAACTGTCTGGAATGAAAATTATCGGTACCGGAGGGACAATTAAATCCATAGGTACTATTTTAAAGAAGGAAGAGTATTGGGACGATGAGTTTGTCCATGGAATGGCGGTCAGCATCAGTGGTGTTGAATATATTTATGATTTTCTTGCCCAATGCAGCCAGGAGGAAAAGATGAATATTAAAGGGCTTAATCCTAAAAGAGCTGATGTCATTACAGCAGGCATAATTATATTGCTGACACTTATGAAAAGGTTTGGGCTTGATCATATAACAATCAGTTCCAGGGGGGTAATAGAAGGATTTATGGAAGATTACTTGTCTTTAAATGTTGGAAGGGGTGGTTAGTGTGGCTTTAATTGAGGTTAGAAACCTGGTCAAGGACTATAAAATTAACGTTGGAAAGAAAGGGCTGCTTGGTGCAATACAGGGACTTTTGATCCCGGAGTATATAATTAAGAAGGCTGTAAACGACATAAGCTTCTCTATAGAAAAAGGAGAGACGGTAGGTTTTATAGGACCCAATGGTGCGGGAAAATCCACAACCGTTAAAATGCTAACAGGAATACTTGCCCCGACTTCCGGTGTCATATCTATTGGAGGAATAACCCCTTATAAAGAGAGAAAAAAGAATGCGTTTAGAATAGGTGTGGTTTTTGGCCAGAGAACACAGCTGTGGTGGGACCTCCCAGTCCAGGATACTTTTGATTTGCTAAGGTACATATATAAAATACCTGAAAAAAGATATAAGGAAAACATGAATATGTTTCACGACATGCTTGGACTTGGAGAATTCATAAGACAGCCTGTAAGACAGCTAAGCCTGGGCCAAAGAATGAGGGCTGATATTGCTGCAGCACTTCTTCATAACCCGGAGGTAATATTTTTTGATGAGCCTACTATAGGTTTGGATGTTGTTGCAAAAGAAAAGATACGTGATTTTATCAGATTTATTAATAAGGAAAAAGGCATTACCATGCTGTTTACAACCCACGATATGGTGGATATAGAGAAGACCTGTCAAAGAATGATCATAATCGACCAGGGTGGAATCATTTATGACGGCACCGTAGATGCCATAAAAGACAGATACGGCAGCACACGTACCCTTTTGGTGGATTTTTGCGAAAATTACCGGGACATAAATATACCGGGTGTTGAAATAATCGAGGAGCAGGGAAACAAGAAATGGTTTAAGTTTAAAAAAGATCAGGTACAGGTTTCAAACCTTATTAATCAGTTAAATCAAAAGTATATCATACAGGACCTGACTATAAAGGACCCTGAAATCGGATCAATAATCAGAGAAATATACGAGGGGGGGATTGATTTTGATAAGAACATACCTGGAGTTCGCAAAGAAGTCGTTTCAGAACAATATAGTTTACAGGGTTGATTACTTTGCAGGAGTTATAAATACAATAATAATGATATTGGTAAACCTGTCCATATGGAAGGCGATATACCAGGAAGAGGAGTCTATAGGCGGAATTCAATTTAGAATGCTTATGACATATATAATATTAAGCTTTCTCATACAAAGCATATTCATGATGGATGAATACATGATAGATCACAAGGTAAGGACAGGCTTAATATCGTCGGATCTGCTAAAGCCTATAAGCTTTCGGCTGTATATTTTTTCTTACAATATTGGTGCCCTGTTCTTTAGGATTATAATGCAGCTAATCCCGGCACTTATAATTTCAGTCATATTTTTTGGACTGCTACCTCCTTTCTCGGCTGCTATGGCCTTGTATTTTGTTATCAGTGTGGTACTGGGATACCTTGTATTATACAGCATCAATTTTATTGTATGGATAACCTGCTTCTGGTTTTTCGGCACCTTTAGCCTAGTGACAATAAAGGATGCTGCCGTAATGATTCTTTCGGGGGCGCTGCTTCCGCTCTGGTTTATGCCCCAGTGGCTTGTCGAATTTATAGAGATGACTCCATTTAAGTCAATATATTATATACCGGTATCAATATACTTAGGGTACATACCAAGGGATGAAATCTTTTTAAACATTATAATTCAGGCTGTTTGGGTCCTCATATTATTTGCCGTTGGACATGTTATGTGGAAAACAGCTTCAAAAAAACTGGTTGTGCAGGGGGGATAAACAAGTGAGAGATTATAATCGGTCCTGGCTGGCTCATTATGTACACTTATTCTTAAAGTACTCAAAATTGAATCTTAAAATGCTAATGCAATACAAGTTTGACAGAGGTCTGATGACTTTTGCAGTGTTCTGCAGGGAAATGATAAGTGTTGTGGTTATGTACCTTATGCTTTCTTCCTTTGTACATATTAAAGGCTGGCAGATGAATGAGTTGTTCTTTTTGTACAGCTTCCTTTTTCTATCCTACAGCTTATTCATATTTTTCTTTACAGGTATAAGGGATTTTGACAATATGGTATATACCGCAGAGTTTGACAGCTTTCTTATAAGGCCTCTGGGGCTTATGTTCCAGATAGTTGCTTCACGAGTGGACTTTTGTGCAGGTATCGGGCACGGTACGGTTGGGGTTATACTTATGCTGAAAACAGCCAACTCTGTCGGTATACAATGGAATGCTCAAAGCATTACCTATTATATCGCAGCATTGATTGGGGGAGCCATAATTCAGGCATCACTGTTTATGGTGTCATCGGTTTTCAGTTTCTGGGCTATTAAGACGGTAAATGTGAGAAACATGATATTTTTTAACTCCAGGAGATTTGCAGGATATCCCATCAGCTTTTATCCGGGAATAATTCAAAAGATTCTTATGTTTGTTGTACCCTTTGCTTTTGTCAGCTACTTTCCAGCACAGTACTTCCTAAAAAAACCTGACATAGGCATGTTTTGGAATGGTTATTTATACCTTACTCCTGTAGTGGGTATTCTAATGTTCTTTCTGGTATACATGTTCTGGAGATTTGGGCTTAAGCAATATAAAAGCTCAGGCAACTCAATGTACTAGGGCTAGCACTAGAAGTAAATAAATTATTATATTAAGGAGATTGTCCGATCATGAAAAGTTACAAAAATATAATTATCCTGGCAATAATACTGGTGTCAATATCAGTATTTTTTACTGCCCAAAATGCCAATTTTGATGAGCTGCTTTTAAAGGCAGGATTTTACGATGAAAAGATAACTGTAGTCAATACCGCAGATGTTCATGGACATATAGTCTATGAGGATAATGAGGGTGGATATTATGCACTGCAGGATTTAAGCGCCATAATGGGGCTGCCGTTAGTAAAGTATTTTGTTGATGACAGCAGAAACAAGAACAAAAACACTTTACTTTTGGATAGCGGAGATATGTTCCATGGAACAAATGAAGCCAATATAGAAGAGGGTAAGGGGGTGGTGGATGTTGTAAATCTTATGGGCTATGACGCAATGGTGCCGGGAAACCACGATTTTAACTTCGGGTTTGAAAGGCTTATGGAGATAGAGTCCCAGCTAAACTTCCCAATGCTTAGTGCAAATGTTTATAAGGATGGAGAGCCTGCATTCCAGGAGTACAAAATTGTTGAGCTTGGGGGCATTAGGATTGGAATGTTTGGATTAACAACAGAGGTCTCATTAAGCTATATAAATTCAAAAGATGACAATGGAATAAGTATAGAAGAACCGGCTAAAGCTGCAAAACGGGTTATGGAAAAACTTAAAGGAAAGGTTGATGCAGTAATTCTGCTCTCCCACATAGGATTTGACAATGATGAGAGAATAGCAAGAGAGGTTGATGGAATAGACTTGATTTTATGCGGCCATTACCATGACCTCTTCAAATCTCCCAAAAAAGTCAATAACACGTACCTTGTAGAGGCAGGAGGGTGGACAACCCATGTGGGTATTGCACAAATGTATTTTAAAGACGGCAAGGTGAGAAAAGTTGACTGGTCACTTAAGACCACGAAAGATAAATCAAAGATTGATAAAAATATTGAAGTAGTTGCACAAAAGTATCATGCAGCCGCTCTTGAAAAGACAAAAGAGGTAGTAGGCAAAACCAAGGAAAAATTAAACGGAATGAGGTTTGAAGTAAGGTCCAAGGAAACAAACCTTGCTAACTTGCTGGCAGATGCAATGAGGGAATCGGGTAAAGCTGATATAACCTTTATGAACGGCGGGGGAATAAGAGAGAGTATAACAGAGGGAGAAATAAGCCTTTACAAGATAGAAAAAACCCTTCCATTCTCCAATTCTCTTGTAACCATAGAGCTTAAGGGCGAAAAAATATACGATGCTATAGAGAGAGGATTACGGGTATACCCAAGTGCTGCCGGGGGAGCATTCCTTCAGGTCTCTGGTATAAGCTATGTTTTTGACGGCTCAAAGCCTGCGGGAGAGAGACTTATAAGTGTAACAAAAGACGGCTCTCCCCTTGATAAAGAAAAATACTATAAGGTTGCAACCAACGACTACCTCTATAATGGTGGAGACGGTTATGAGGAGCTAAAGGATGCCAAAATTATAAGTGTGGGCGGGCTTTTAAAAGATGTACTTGCAGAATATATAAGAAGTAAAGGGGAAATTAGTCCTAAAGAGGATGGCAGAATAAAGGTCATAAACGAAAGATACAAGCAGTAAAAAATCAAGTCAAATTAATTATAAGGAGGAAGGAAAATGGTTGTAATGGATATAAGTGAAGTTAAGGAAAAGGTAATTGAGGCAGTCAGCAGGAATGCTCTGTTTAACGCAGATAAGGTGAATGAAAATTCCAGAATAAGAAGGGATCACGGTATTGATTCTATCAGGTTGGTTGAGCTGGTAGTTGATCTTGAAGAGGAGTTTGATATTGAAGTGGACAGCGCTTCTTTGACATATGAAAACTTTGCAACTATCGAGCTTATTACAAACTATATAATGAATAAAATATCGTAGAGGTGGCCGGTTATGAACATATACGATACACTTTCGGACTCGGTAAAGCTGTTTTCCCATAAGACAGCAGTTACAGGCCCCGATGGAAGCTATACCTATAGTGAGCTTTTTAACTATTCAAAAAAAATTGCTTCACATTTATCAAGACTTAAAACTGTTTCCGGTAAAAAAGCTGTAATATATATTCAGAGTTCTGCTGACTTTGTTGCTTCACTATATGGGGCCAATATGGCAGGTATGGTTTTTATGCCGGTTTCACCGGAGGCAAAGGATCTAAAAATACAGGAGATTTTACAGCATTCAGAGGCCGGAATTTTGATAACTACAGGAAGCTTGATGGAAGTCATAAACTCCATGGATATTAGCAGGATTCCTTCTTTAAAAAATATTGTGCTGCTGGAGGATTCCTTTGATGAAACCAGGGCTCAAATCAAGTGCAATATAACAAGAATCAGCCGTGATAGCAGTAAGGCTGATGATTTTATCCTACATAATTGGGAAGAAAACCAGCCTGCAGCGATTTTCTATCTTGCCAATACACATGGGAAACCTAAGGGGATCATGCTTTCGTCAAAGAATATCCTAAGCAATGTGGAAGCTATTGTGGAATATCTTAAGATGTCAAACAGGGACAATATTTTAATAGTCAAATCAATGTCACTGGTAGGAACAGTAACAGGTGAAATAATTGCCTCTGTTGCTGTTGGTGCAGCAATGGTGGTTATAGGAGGCATTATCCATGCAGGGGTTATATTAAAGGTTATTGAGGATTTTAAGGTTACCGGTTTTTTTGCTGTTCCTGTAATGCTTCATCAGATAATTGAGTATAAAAGGAAGGACAAGTATTCCATAGAGAGTCTTAGGTATATACAGACGGGTGCAGCCAGGCTTTCCATGAAAGATGTTGAGCAGCTAATGGATATGTATAAGGGGGTTGAGCTCTACTATATTTACGGCATTTCTGAAGCATCGCCAAGGGTGCTTCACCTAAGGCCGGAGGAGATGCTTTTAAAAGCAGGCTCAGTAGGAAAACCTGTGAAATTTGTCTCTGTATCCCTTCTTGATGCAAATGGGAATATACCTGGGATTAGTGAGGTAGGGGAGCTTTATGTTAAGGGCCCTAATGTCATGCTTGGGTATTATAAAGATCCGGAGCTTAATAACAAGGTACTTACTCCATATGGTTTAAAAACTGGAGACCTGGCATACATGGACGATGAAGGCTATGTTTACCTTGTGGGAAGGGCAGACAACATGATTAACCAGGGTGGTTTTCATGTATATCCGGCAGAGATAGAAAAAGTTATTTCAAAACTTGAAAAGGTCAAGGAAGTAAAAGTTGAAGGTGTTCCCGATGACGTACTGGGGCAAAGGATTAAGGCTAAGGTTACACCACATGAAAATGCGGACTTAAGTGCAGATGAGATATACAGCTTTTGCTATGAACATATGGAAAACAGTAAAATACCCAAGATCATTGAAATATTAAATTGAAGTCATTTTTAAAGGATGTGGTATTGTGGAAACAGATTACTATTTAGTAATCTCAAGAAACACCGGGCAGATGATGCTGGTGGAAAAGGTCCTAAGGGATAACGGTATAGAAATTGAACTTGTACCTGCCCCGCCAAGGCCTGGATTGGTTTGCACCAGGGCAGTAAAAATAAAAGATGCAGACCTTTTAGCAGTAAAAGATATTTTTAACAATAAAAAAATAGTGGTTAGCGAGATTTTAGAGGAGAAGAAGCTTAAGCTTCAAGGATTGATTGATAAAAAACTGCTGGCGCGCTAAATGGAGGTGAGAGGTTTTGATATATCTTGATAGTGCAGCAACCACTTATCCCAAGCCGGAAAAGGTATATACCGAAATGGACTGCTGTATGCGAAAATACTGTGCCAATCCCGGAAGGGGAGGCCATAAAATGTCTGTAACCTCAGGAAAGGCTGTAATGGAAGCAAGGGAACTTATTAGCAGCTTTTTTAATATCCAAAATCCAATGCAGCTTACTTTTACCAAAAACGCTACAGAGTCCCTAAACATGGCCATAACCGGAATCCTAAAGCCTGGGGATCATGTTATTACCACCAGTATGGAGCACAATTCAGTCACAAGGCCCCTTAAAACCCTGGAGAGGAATATGGGGATAGAGATCTCCATAGCACATGGAAATGAGTTTGGAGAAATAGATGCTGACGATTTTAGAAAGCTTATAAGGAAAAACACAAAGCTTATAATATCCACACTGTCATCCAATGTAAACGGAATAATACTTCCAATAAAGGAGATCGGTAAATTGGCTTTTGACAGTGGAGTCTTATTTCTGCTTGATGCCTCCCAGGGGGCTGGGAGTATAGCTGTGGATGTGGAGGAAATGAATATAAGCCTCCTTGCCTTTCCGGGACATAAGGGGTTGATGGGCCCACAGGGGACAGGAGGTTTGTATATCAGAGAAGGAGTAAAAATAACTCCTTTAATTTTTGGAGGAACGGGAAGCAATTCCGAAAGCTTCTACCAGCCCGAGGATATGCCTGATTTAATGGAAAGCGGAACTTTAAACACACCTGGAATTGTGGGCTTAAGGCATGGAATCGAATTTATCTATGAACAGGGAATAGAAAACATAAGGCTTTATAAACACAGCCTTACCCAAAGGCTTTATGAGGGAGCAAGAGAAATAAAGGGAGTAAAGCTCTACAGCAGGAATGGACTAAATCAAAATTCAGGGATTGTAGCCTTAAATTTTGATGGGGTTGCATCAACTGAAGTAAGCTATGTACTTGACAAGGTATATAACATAGCGGTGAGAGCAGGACTTCACTGCTCGCCTCTTGCTCACGAGACCCTGGGAACCATAAAGGGTGGAATTGTAAGATTAAGCCCTGGATGCTTTAACACAATGGATGAGATAGATGAGACATTAATGGCCTTAAGAGAAATTGCCCAAAGCTTATAGGAAATGGGTGCATAACTGCATAACTTAAGTTTCTGCAATATTTTTCTTCAAATACTGATCAAATAACAACAAATAACAAATTAGGGGGATAAAAAAATGGCATTAACAGTAAAAGAACTAAGTAAGGAAAGACAATTGATTCTACTATGCTCAAGGGGAGTTCTTAAAGAAGAACACATTGAAGAGATAAAAGAAATTATGTCTGGAAGGCTTGATTGGAAGGAGATATTATACCAGGGAATTACCCACAGGACACTAAACCTTATGTATTACCATCTTAAAAATCTTGGACTTACGGACAAAATAGAAGAAGAGGTACTAAAAGCCATGAAAACCCAGAGCAAGGTATATGCTATAAGAAACAAAACATACTTTTCTGAAATAAAAGAGATTTTTGACAGGTTAAATGAGCATGGAATACGTGCTGCTATCCTAAAAGGTAATTTTCTTGCAGCAAAGGTCTATCCATCTATCGAAACCAGAACATTTAATGATCTTGATTTCCTTATTGATGTAAGAACAGGGGACAGCATAGTTAAAATACTTGAAGAAATGGGATATATCCAGGGAGAATATGACGACAGCACCGGGGAGATAGTTCCCAGCACAAGAAAACAAAAAATGCTGCAGCAGTTAGCCTCAAATGAACTCCAGGAGTGCCTTAAAAAGACGGATAATCCGTTCACCCCATTGCTCCAGGTGGATCTGAACTTTGATGTACTGTGGAAGGGTAATTGTCCTTGCAAAATAGATACGCCGGAGCTTTTGGACAGGGCACTCGAAGTAGATATAGACGGTGCAAAGACATATATCCTTGATTATGAAGATTTTTTGGTGCAGCTGGCATGCCATTTATATAAGGAAGCAGTTCTCATGCACTGGATAAGTGATCTTAGGGATCTAAAAATATACAAATTTGCAGATATTGCCATGTTTATAGAAAAATTCTCGGATGAAATTAGCTGGGACAAGCTGGTCGGGTTCTGTAAAAGGGTAGAATGTGAGAAAATAGTCTACTATGCCTTCCACTATGTGAATCTGATGTATGGACAGGTTGTACCGGAAAAGGTAATGAGCTCATTAGAGCCGCATGATAAAGGCTACTTGGATGAATATGGTATAGAAAATCAACAGCCTTCAAAATGGCAGTTTGACTTCTTTACAAGAATGTTTGAAACCAGCAGGGTACTTGAAGTAAGCGAGGATTTGTTTGCAAACAGAAACCGGTTCTGGGAAACCAAAAAACAGGCAGAAAACAAATGACAGAAAGGAGGGGTTAAGCTATGACTGACTTAAGGCAGGCAATAAAGGATTTAATATTGAGAATATCCTATGAGGTATCGGATGACTGCAGGTGTTTACTGGACAGGGCAGTAGAAGAGGAGGACGATTTTTCTTCAAAGATGATACTGGAAACAATAGTGGATAACGTAAAGCTGGCCAAGGAAAAAAAACAGGCTCTATGCCAGTCACCGGGTTTTCTGAATGCTTACATAACCTTCGGAGAAAAGTTTTTCTTACCTTATATTGAAGAAGTAATTAAAGAAGCTGTAGTTGAGGCCACAAACAAAGGCTATTTAAGACCCAGTATGGTAGATCCCCTAACCAGGGTAAACAGTGGCAACAATATTGGTGAAAGGGCTCCGCATATCGAGTATGAATTTAAAAAAGGAATAGACTATATGGAGGTAGTCCCAAGCATAAAGGGGTGTGGAATAGAGCTTTACAACAGGGTCAAGATATTCACTATTCCTGAAATGGGAGAAAACTATGAGGGAATAAAGAAATTTGTGCTGGAGTGCGTAAGTGACGCCGGGGGAACAGCCTGTCTTCCTTCTGCAATAGGCATTGGCATAGGGGGGCAGTTGGACGTTGCTGCCAAACTAAGCAGAAGGGCTATGAGCCTTAGGGGGTGGATGGAAAGAAATGAACAGGAGCATATAGCCAGGCTGGAAGAGGAGCTTCTTGAAGAAATAAATTCACTAAACATCGGATGCGGAGGTACAGGAGGCAGGATAACCACCCTTGGTGTAAACATTGAAACTGCTTCAACCCATACGACATTATGCCCGGTAGCAGTAAACTTTCACTGCTGGGTTGCAAGAAGGGCAGGTATTAGAATTTACCAGGACGGCAGGGTGGAAGAGATGAAGTTTATGCACCGCGATAAAAAGGAGGAGAGTTTATGTGCACTTACTATTTAAATACCCCTTTAGATGAGGAAAGCGTCAATAAGCTTTGCACGGGAGATGTTGTTTATCTAAGCGGCAAGATATTTACTGCACGGGATATGGCTCACTTAAAGCTAAAGAAGATTTATGACAATAAAGAAAGTTTTGATGAGGAATTTGGAGGGGCAGTGGTATTCCATGCAGGACCAATTGTCAATATTGATAAGGAAAAAAAGTCATACTTCGTATCGGGTATTGGCCCTACCAGCAGTATAAGGATGGAACCATACAGCGATATGATGGGGAACCTTGGCGTTAAGGCACTTATTGGAAAGGGCGGTATGGGCGAGCTTACAACCCAAGCCATGAAAAAGCACAATATGGTATATTTGCTTGCAGCTCATGGCTGTTCCGCTATTCATACCCAGAGAATAAAAAGTGTCAACAAGCAATACTGGATGGATGAGATAGGTATGCCGGAAGCTTTGTGGGTTATGGAATGCTGCGAGTTGGGACCTTTGATTGTGGGAATAGATTCAAAAGGAAGAAACCTGTTTGAAGAGACCAGAAGGCGTTCAAAAGAGTTGATAAAATCAAGATCAAATACCTCTGCCCAATTGGATACATAGGTATATACATCATGAAAAAGAACAAGTGGAAAGAGAGCGTCAAACAGGGAATATTAATAGCTTTTGAAGGTATTAGCGGCTCCGGAAAAAGTGAAGGCGTGCACAAACTGTCGGAATACTTAATTAACCAGGGCTATGGGACAGCTTTAATTGAATGGAATTCCAACCAGGCAATCAGAAAACTTGTTAAAGCGCTTTGCAAAAAGCATTTGATAACGCCTAAAATATATAGTATCCTGCAGTTGATAAGCTTCTTACTGGATTATCTTATAAGGATTGTTCCATACCTAAGGAAAAACTATATAGTAATAGCGGACAGGTACGTGTATACTGCCCTGACCCGGGACAGGGTGAACGGTGCAGGAAGCTTTATGGGATGGCTCCTTTACCGTCTTGTCAGAAAGCCGGATATGCTTTTCTTTTATGACACCAACCCGGATATATGCAGTCAAAGAATTAAGTTCAGGGGTAAGGCTTTGTTTCATACAAATAGTATTATTTTAAATTCAAAGCTTTTAAAAAACAGGAATCTCTACTATTTGAAAAAATTAAGGAGCGAATATGTAAGATTGCTGGAGCGTCCTGAAATAAACAGGGCAACCAGCATTATTCATATCAAGGACAATGTTGAGAGTATAGTGGAGGATGTAGAGGGATATTTGGACAAAAAAATAAACAGCAAGATAGCGAATATAGTAAATAATAATAGGGGGATGACAAATGGCAAAAAAGCAGCTAAAGGTTGCTATACAGAAAAGTATTAACAATTATTTGTTCAGTGCAGTCATTCAGTGCGTAATAGCGGCTTACGACAACCTGAAACCATGGTTTTACGAAAACTATGTCCAGCTGTATTTCGTTCCCAATAAAAGGGGAAGGTATGTGGAAAAGGAGAAGTGGATTGACTTTTATGGTGCGTTGACAGCTCCTAAGGAAGTATTGGAGTATATTGATTTCAAAAAGGACTATTTTAAGGATATAGATATAATGAAGTTTATAGAAAGCAGTTTGGATGATGGTTACTATTTTTATACATACTATGACGAATATTATGTAAAGCCAAGCTTTATGAGGACCAACAACCACTTTGTACATGACCTGCTTATTTACGGATATGACAGTGAGAGCAGGAAAATTACAGCTATAGGTTACGATGACAATAAGGTCTTTTGCTTCTATGAAATTGATTATGATGCTTTTGACATTGCGTTTAAGAGTGCATTGGAACTGACAAAAGGTGGAGGATGGGAAGATATGTGCTTTTACGCACTAAAGATAAAATGCAGGTATGATGAGAATTATAAATACGATTTTGACATTTCCAAGTTTATGTCAAAGTTCCACGACTATATCTACTCTGTAAATACCGGAAAAAAAGATTATCCTTATGATATACCGTGTGATTACAAAGATCTGCATTACCTGTATACACTAAAAGACAATGTTTACGGTATGGAAATCAATGACCATGTTTTAGAGTATATTAAGAAAAATGTGGAAGAAAAATCGCCTCTTCATTATGTTATGTTCCATACTTTATACGAACACAAAGTATCTATAATGGAAAGACTCCAATATATAGAAGAACAATTCCATCTTAAGGGTATGGCGGAAATAATCAATGAATATAAACAAACTGTTCATTCTTTCGATTTGATCAGGCATTTGGCACTAAAATACAACAAGGTAAAAAAAGACGCACTGTTAAGTGACATGATATCGGCTTTAGAACCCGGGATAAATCGTGAAAGAGTACTGTTAACAAGAGCTTATGAAATAATCTCTGAACATAGTAGTACCAGGAGGTGTCAATATGAGACAGTTTATTAAGATTGAATTTGAATGTATGTGTAATTTGGATTGTAATTACTGTCATGCCTATATGAACAAGCACAGGGCAAATATAAAGAAAATAATTCATGAGATGGAGCAGATCTTTTCAAAGTATGATCCCACAGCTACATTCTTCAGGGTAGAGGGTACAGGAGAGATAACCTTGTATCCTGAAATAGTTGACTATCTCTCGGATAAGGCGGAAAGGGAAGGTTATATTATCGAAGTGCTTTCCAATGGCATACTTGCCGAGGAATTTATAAAAGAGACTCCTTCACTAATATGGATCATCTCCCTGGACGGTCATACAGCACAGATGAACAGGCATAGAAATTTAAGCCAGCCAAAGGTAAATAAAATACTGGATACCATTATAGAATACAACACGGAAATTCAGTGTGTTTATAGTGACCAGAGCATGGAAGATGTTAATGAGTTTATTGAATACTTAAGTTCAAGAAACTATTCCGGGTTCCTTCATATATCCCCCCGCAAGTATCATGACAAGCCTTTGGAACATAGCCTTGACTACAACAAGCTTATAAGGACAGATTTCGTTGCCGGAGATGAGTACTTTAAGAGATGGGAATACATAATTAATAACAATAAACGGGATTTTGAGTGTGATTTCTTTAAAAGGGGATATGTTTACCGTATTATGCGGGGAGATGAGGAAACAAAAAGTATTAAATGCGACTGCGCAAGCTTTGAATTCGAATATGATGATGAAGAGAAAACGAGTTATAACCTGTGTGACTGCAGTACATGTATCTGCCAGTTTGAGTATGACGTGGGCAGAAAGTTGGATCTTCCGGGCAAATTAACAAAGCAGCCGGCCAAAAGATGTGTGTAAGCCAGTCTCTTGCACAAGGAGGATACTTATGAAGACAAAGAGAGCCTTTTTAGTAGAGCCGGGGAGGTTTGAAATTTCCGAGGCGGATATTTACCCTAAGGATGATCAGGTGCTTGTAAAGATCACTGCTTGTGGTTTATGCAATTGGGAATTAAACCACTGGAAGGGCTTCATTGGAACATTCCCGCAGCCTCTTGGACACGAGTGGACGGGAACAGTTGTAGAACTGGGGCCAAACGTCAAGGGTTTAAGGGAAGGGGACGTAGTTACTGCCCTGCCTGACAGCCTGACAGGTTTTTCGGAATACACGGTTGTAAGTGAAAAGAACTGCTTTAAACTGGCTGCCACCGTAGATCCCAAATATGCACCAGGAGAGCCTCTAAAATGCATTGTAACAGTATTAAGGGCTGCGGTACCTGAGGCGGGAGATAATGGTGTTGTCTTAGGATGCGGGCCTATGGGGTTATGGTGTATTCAGGCACTGTCGGGGAATTTGCTGTCTTCACTGGTTGCTGTAGACATAGATGAAAAGAAGCTGGAGCTTGCCAGTAAGTTTGGTGCCACCCATGTGATCAATCCGCAAAAAGAGGATGCAGCAAAAAGGATAGAAGATATCACGGATAGAACGATGGCTGATTTTGTGATTGAAGGTACGGGAATTCCTGCACTCTTGAACACTGCCCAGCACTACATCAGGAGAACAGGAAGAGGCAGGCTGATTCTTATGAGCTCTCATGAGTCCACCTGCAGGGAGTTTGATTTCAGGGAAGCCATAAGCCGGTCGGCCCAAATCATAGTTCCCCATCCGGGCTATTCAACAGACCAGCATGAAGATTTTAGAAGAGCGGTATCCTATCTTAATAATGGAGTCTTTAAGGTAAAGGAAGTCATAAGCCACCAATTTTCTTTGGAGAATATACAAAAAGCCTTTGAAACCCTTGAAAACAAGCCTATGGGTTATTTGAAGGGAATAGTACTACCATGACAAAAAAACTAACATGGAGGAAGAAAACATGAAGGCTGACTTATATCAGTACCTGGAAAGAATAGTTTCAACCTGTCCTTACCCAATTACATTTTCAGGTGATAAGCATAGTAATCTAAATAGATGGTTAATTAAAGGTGAGGCAGCTCATGGCTCTCAAAGCGACAATACAGAACCGTTCCTAAATATAGACGGGAAAATACTGCTTGACCATGAACTGGCTTTTTTAAAGCAGGAATACCTGGAAAGCAACTGGAGATATTATATTTCTGACAACCAAGATACACATTATCAGACAAATACCCCTGAAAAAAAATTTGTAGAAGATAACGACAAGTATATTTACTCTCTGTGCAATGTATATTGCAAAAAACATCAGGAGGTTTTTTTATTTATAGCTACTTGTATCCCTTCCAGGGTATGGATAAACGGCCGGATTGTACATACCAGCAGTTTTTTTTACAATTATACAAGAGAAGCCAATTATACTTCATTTATATTTAAACCAGGTAACAATATAGTGCTGCTAGAGAGGCAGATATCTCTAAATCGGGCCTTTTTAGTACCTGCCAACCTCAGCACTTTCCATTTATCATTTGCTCCATGCAAAGATACCAAATCGGAGTTATTAATTTTCGACAAGGAACTTTGTGAGAGTAGAGGGAAATCTTACACTATAATACCTGATCGAGGAATATATCCTATAGAACAGGAAATAGGCCTTGTGGTTTTACCTGTGCAATTCAAAGGTGAATTGGAAGAAAAAATTAGGGTAAGTGTTTTTAACTCTAAAGGTGAAATAGTTATGGCTTTAAATACATCTACCTCAAAAAAAACATATCTTGATACAGGACAAACTACAAAAGGTGCATTATTAATAAAGGCTGAAAGCATTGAGAACCCGGTAAAAAGCGCCTATGTATACGTATTTAAGGGAATATTAATTGATGAGGTAGACCAATTACTGGAGAGGGCGGGAAAAAGGCAGGACTGCCCGGACAGTATCGCTGATTCCATAAAGAAGCTTGCACAAGTCCCTGATGAAACTACTGCGTTTATTACCGGTACCCGGGAGGTAATTCCACAATATTTATTAAACTTCATATTGGAGAAGGTTGCCCAGTTCGAGAGCTATTTGGATTCTGGTGAAAGTTCTGATAAGAAAGAGTTTTATGATGTATTTAAAAATAGTGCGGTCGTTTTTAAGGACAGTGAAATAGACGATGGGTTTGATGCATACAGCATATATTTTCCAAAGGGGTATGATCCAAAAAAGAAGTATCCTCTTGTTGTAAATATACAGTTTGGATATGGAATGTCAAAATACCCCTTAATGTATGCCATTTATATGCAGCAAGGTTGGTTCGGTGATTTTATTGTAGCCGGTATATGCGGAAGAGGCGGACTCAACCGGGATTATATAAGTGAAGCAGGTATTGTTAAGACTATTGGATATATTGTTGAAAGGCATAATATAGACAGGGACAGAATATTTGGACTGGGAGGCTGTACAGGGGCATTAAGAACTCTAAGTCTTGCAGTCAGGAAGCCGGATTTATTTGCAGCAGCTGCCAGCATACTTGGAACGCCAAGGATGGACTTGAAAAATCCTGAGTATGAATACTTGAAAAACATTGATAATATGACTGTTTATAGCGTTTGTAGTATTGAAGATAACATTTTTAATTGTTCAAGGGTATTAGATGCACTAAACTATATGAAAAAAGTTAGAAGATGGGAGTATTACAATTTTAACCATATGAATTTCTGTGATTACGTAGAAAACTCCAAACTGCTGGATATGTTAATTAAAGAGAAAAGAGAGAAATTCCCTAAAAAAATACAGTACACAACACATGAACCTATCTACAATAAATCCCATTGGATAAGTATTGACCATATAGATGATTTGAATCACGAGGCATCTATTAAGGCTGAAATTAAAGGTAGAAATCAAATTAATGTTGAGACAAAGAATATAAAAAACTTTTGTATTCTCCTAGCCACAGAGTTGATGGAAATTGACAGACATATAATGCTTAGAATAAATGATAAAGAGCAAACCATAAATACAGGCAAATATGCAAAAGTTCTGGTTACATGGGTAGATGGCAGCTTTTTGACTTGTGTCAACGAAATTTCTGAAGATGAGTTTTTAAGGGAGTATGATTCTATTGATATAAACGAAGATCTAATGGGAATAAAGCAGGTTTACTTTAAAAAGTGCAGGATTATTAAACCAGATTACTATAAAAACAATAAAAAGTCTTTTTCAAAGAGGCTGTTTTATGTGCTGCAATATCCATTAAAGGAAAGAAACAGGAATTACAGGTATGATATTTCTTTGGAAAGTGAATTAAACTTCGAGAATTTAGGTGAGAGCAACTTCGTATATGTTATTGACCCAAGGCAGCCTGGTGATATGCAGCAAAGGATATTGAACAGTGCTGGTTTGAAGATCCACAGGTACGGGATTGGATATGGTCAAATGGAATACAAAGGGGATTATTTTGCAGTTATTAAATGTGAAAATCCCTTAGACAAAGAGAAATTATCAGTTCTTATTGTATATAACAGTGATGAAGTAGAAGATGAACTTATCAAATTCTTAAATTCATTTGATACAAATTCTCTTTTCTATAGTGATGCGGTTATTTACAATAATGGTTCTTATCATTCACATAGGAAGTTAAAACGGATAATTAATAAGGAGGGGATTTATAATGTACAAGATTTTAAAACCCTGTGAGGAGACTTACAAGCTGGCAGGGGAAGCCATAAAGAACGGAAAGGTCATAGTTGTACCAACAGATGCAGTATATGCTGTTGTTTGTGATGCCCTGAATGAGGAGGCTGTGAAAAGGCTTAGGGAAATACGTCAAAGTCCTAATGATAAGCCATTATCAGTGATAATTGATAAAAAGGATATTGAAAAGTACTGTGAAGTGAAAAATGATGATTTTAGAAGAATTATTGATATTTTGTTACCTGGAAAGGTAAGCTTTCTTATGAAGAAAACAGGCTCTGAATTCCAGTATGCAGCTCCCGGCAGTGATGCCGTATGTGTATTCTGGCAGGATAATGAGACAAGAGGTGTATATGAGAAAAGCAGAACCATTTTGGCAATATCTTCTGCCAATAAAGCAGGACAGCCTGAAGCAACAACACTTAAGGAGGCTGTAAGCTATTTTGGAGATGAGGTGGATATTTTTATAGATAGTGGAGAAGAGAGGGGAAATAAAGGTACAACCCAGCTGGATATAAGGGAAGATAACATAAAAGTAATGAGAGAGTCGGAGATGTTCCCCCTCAATAGAATAAACAGCCTGTTAAAGGAGAATGGAATAACCGTTACAGTTTGAGTACTGCCTTGATCAGTTTTAAATTTAAGTAATTTTCACTATTTGCAAAGGGAGGTCATGTATATGAACAAAAACCTTTCAAGTCAATATTTTTATTTATGTAATGGTGACATTGATCCATTCACCGGTTTAATAGACTGCTTTAATGTACACTTATACTTTACTCTAAGGAATAAGATTGGCAATATAATTAACCCCTATGGGATTTTTTTAAGGGATATAGCGTTTTATGTTTCACAAAATGAGGATGGAGCTATCTATGATGTAGATTTTATAGATAATTCATTAAATGAAGATGTTTTCAAGCTTCAATACTTTAAAGGAAAGGGATATGAAACCTTTTCAAACTGTGAGGCTTTGCTTGATAAGGGAGAGCCTGTAATAATTTATACCGATACAAGAAAGGTTCCATTCTTTAATGATAACCAGGGTGAGGGCACTGAGCCTACAAATGCCGGAGTTGAACTGGGGCATGTTTTTATGGTAATACAAAGGGAAGGGGATCTTCTATACTATGTGGAGGCGCCATGGAATATAAATCTTAACAATTATACTCCTTTTGAGGGGAATAAATCAGTGGGAGTTATTAACAAGAGTGATTTAAAGGCAGCCTTTGACTCCTTTCTAACCTATATAACAGTAAAAGTAGAAGAGAGCAGTTTGCACGATGCCCCCATGAGATTAAAACAGGTTATAAATAACACAGTAGAGAATTATCATAAAAAAACCCATAAATCAAAGGGCTTAACACTTTCATACGGCCTTGAAGGTATAGACAGACTAATAGAGGCTTGCGGCAGGGAGTTTATGTATCTGGACCAAAAGGCTCTTTCCTGTTCACTAAACCTGTTTAGCTTGCTTGACTGGAGAATAGTAAATATAAACCGCAGACGAATACTGCTTCTGGAATCATTAAAAACGCATAGCCGTTTGATTGACAACAGGTGTATAAATCATATAACCGATATAATTGATTCTGATATAAAGTCGTGGCAAAGCCTCCTGACTGCTATTCGAAAAATGAATATAAGAAAAAAATACTTACTTGATAAAGGCCTTCAGAAATATCTTATGGAGGTAAGAAAAATGGAGGACGAAATGGTAGCCGGACTTCTTAGCTTAAAGGAGAAATGTCTTTGATGGATGAGTTGTTTGGTTTTCTGGAAAAACTAATTGTAAGATCTATTTTTCCTGTAGAATTTCCGGGTGACAGGGAATGTACCCTGAACAGATGGCTTGTAAAAAGTGAAAGTGGCCAATGCTTTGATGATGGTAATATAAAGCCATATCTTAATCCTTGCGGTGAACTGCTTTTGGAGCAAGAAACAGCTTCTTTGCCCCAAAAAATACTTGATATAAATTGGAGGTACTATATTTCAGAATTAAAGCACAGCTTTTATAGATACAATATGCCACAAGAACTTTTTGCAGATGATGAGGATAGATATATATACTCTGTATGCAGTGTCTACTGCAAAAAGGAGCAGGATATTTTCATATGCTTTCATTCCCAGCTGTCTACACCTGTAAGGGTATGGATAAATGGCAGGCTGATAATCTCAAGCGGCTTGGAATACGATCTTAAAAACAACTCGTTACTGTTTAGATTTAAAAAAGGAAGGAATATAATCCTCGTAGAGAACATGCAGCTAAGAAGACATAAAACTCCATCCATTTCAGCAGAGAGTTTTTGTATGGAACTAAAGCCTTATAACCTTATTATGGATAATAAATCAGACCTGGCTCTATTAAATGAAAAGTACCTTAATAACATGAAAAATTCATACTGCATTATACCCGATAAGCTGATTTTTAGGCCCGGACAAAACTTGAGCTTTACGGTTTTGCCAAGGTATTTTGGAAAAGCAGCTAAAGAAAAAATACATATAAGCATATTTAAGCCGGAAGGTGGGAAAGTTGCACATCTTAAAGCTTTTACATCTGAAAGGATAACTATAAAGCTGGATAAGAGTGTTAGAGGTGTTCTGCTATTAAAAGCAGGGAATTTAAACAACCACAAAAAAGCATCTATATTTGTTTTTAGAGGCAGTTTCTTAAAGGAAAGAGACAGGCTTTTAGAACTGGCAGCTCAAAGGTCAGATTGCTCTCAAGAAATTATTGATTCCATAGAAAAGCTTAACACTATACCAACTGATTATGAATGCCTAAAAAAAGCTTGTCACGAATCAATGGATTATAATTTGTGCCAACACACATTTGAAAAATATTTTGAGTTTGAAAAATATATATATTCGCTGCCAGGGGATAAGAAGAAGGAACTTTTTAATGTATTTAATTCAAATGTAACACTATGTAAGAAAAACGAATTTTATAAGGATTCTACTGAATATAGTATCTATTTACCAAAAGAATATAATCATAAAAAAGTATATCCCCTGGTTATATACATGATGTATGATGACAGCTTGTCTAAATATAGGGAAACTCCGGACTTTATTGTTAAAGGTGAGTTTAGAGATGCCATTATAGCTGCTGTTTATTTAAGAGACGGATATGTCTCTTACTGTTATATGGATGAAGTAAATATAATAAACGAAATAGCTGGAAAGTTTAATGTAAATAAAGACCGGATATACCTTATCGGTTTAAATAAAGGTGCCCTGAAAAGCATAAACTTTGCAATAAAGTTTCCGGATATTTTTGCAGCAGTTGCAGCCTTTAGCGGAACGGCTGGGCTGGACGTGAAGAATCCCGAGTACCGTTATCTAAAAAATCTGGACAATACAATGTTTTACCAGATTAGCAATATTGATGATTACAGCTTCAATAGTGCAAGAGTTCTTCATATGCTGAATTATATGAACAAATTTAAAAAATGGGTATTTCACAGCTACTCTCCCAACATATTCAGGGATATGTTCAACTCTGAAAAATTATTGAGTAAAATTATTAAAGAGAGGAAAGTCAAATATCCAAGGCAAGTTCATTATACTACTTACCAGCCTATATATAACAAGTCTTTCTGGATTAAAATAGATTATATAAAAGATCTTAGTTATATAGCAGAAATATCCGCTGAAATAAAAGCAAAAAACCTGATTGACATTAGTATGCACAATATAAAATGCTTTTCCATGCTATTAAGTGAGGATCTAATGGAATTGGACAGGGAAGTGGAGATCTTTGTAAACAGTAAAAAGATAAAAGTTAACATGGAAAAGTTTACAAAGGTAAATATTATATTAGATGAGCAGGATATAATATGCAAAACCACGTCCATAACAGAGCAGCAGTTTCACAATGAGTATAATTTTATCGGAATAGATAAAAACCCCATGGGAATAAAAGAAGTTTTTCTAAATAAGTGTATTATTATTAAACCAAACCAATACCGGGGCAATAATGAACTGGCTGATGCATTGTTTGGTGTACTTCAAAGTCATTTAAAAGAAGGGGACGAAGACTTTATATGTAATGTGATACAAGAGAGTGAAGCAGACGAGTATAAACTTAGTAAGAGTAACCTTATTTATTTAATTGACTGTGGTGATATCGATACAAGGATAAAACTAATGGGGAGCAAAATAGGGCTTGATTTTGACATACAACATATAAATTATAAAAACAACAAATTTTATGGAGACTATTTTGCTGTTATAAAATGTAGAAACCCCTATGACGAGAGTAAATTAGCACTGTTTATTATATATAATGGTGAGAAAATGGGGGAGGAATTGATGATTTTATTAAAGGCCACCAGTATTTCGGAATTTTACAGCGAAGCTATAATATATAATAATGGCCAGTATCATTTTTTAAGGTAAAGTAAGGAATATGAAGAAATTTGAATAGTTTTACTCTATAAAAAGGGGCGACTTTTTGGGTCAGCCCCTTTTTAGTTTATATATTACTACCCTTTTCTATCTTGGCGTAAGAACTTCTCAATAATGTAAACAGCTTTTTCTACACCGTTTTCCGATTTAATCCTCTTACCAAACTCACTGGCTCTAGACTTCATTTTACTATCCTTTATAGCTGTATTAATTAGACGAGCAAGAACTTCAGATGATAATTTATTGTATGGTACGGGCTTTGGACCTATACCAAGTGAGTAAATGCGCTGGCCCCAAAAGGGCTGGTCTCCCAAAAACGGCGTGACAATTGATGGGACTCCAGAGCGAAGGCTTGCTGCTGTAGTGCCGGCACCGCCATGGTGAACTGTGGCTGCCATCCTCTTAAACAGCCAGGAATGCGGAATTGAACCAACTTTAAAGATTGTATCCGGAAGTTTTTCGCTTCCCAGGCCGCTCCACCCTTCTGACAATATGCCTCGCTGGCCGCTTGTCTTAAGCGAATCCAGTACAATACCAGTCATACGTTCAGGTTCTTTATCAATCATACTTCCAAACCCAATATACACTGGTGGCGGACCTGCGTTCAAAAAATCCTCAAGGCCAACTGGAGGCTGCCAGCCTTCAGGCTCATCAAGAAACCAGTAACCGGTTATATGAATAGATGAAGGCCAGTCCAAGGGTTTTGGAACAACTAATTCACTATAACCGTAAAGTACGGGCTCCGACCTTTTATAGATTTTGCGGAAAGGTCCCCAGAAGGAAAGAGGCTTAAGCCCCAGCACATCTTTTTGCCAGCTATTTAGTATTGATCTTGTGGGCTGCCAGATTATTTGCTCCAACAGCTTATGGCTAATCCTATTATATAAACCTATGTTAAAAAAACCCGGAGTAAAGGGAGAATGAAAAACTGACGTAGGGTGAACAGGTAATAATGGTGCATAGATACACGGTATGCCAAGTTTTTCGGCTATGGCCTGTGCTGCCGGGATTGAAAGTGTAGAAATTATGGCTTCACTTCCCTTCGAAGCCTCCCATATTTCATCATAGAATGCTCTGATATAAGGCTTTAATTCATTAAAAACAGTCCTTATAAACATAACTTTATTTTTACTTCCGGCTGCTTTATGTATTTCCATACTTTTAGCAAGTTCTACAGGATCAATACTTTTTATAGAAATAAACTCCAGTCCGCTTTCAGTAATCAGGCTGCGAAAAATCTCCGGTGCAGGCATACAAAGAGTATGGCCTGCTTTTTTTAGGCCCACGCCCAAAGCAATATATGGCTGAACATCCCCTCTGGACCCACCTGTAATAATAGTAATTTTCATAATTACACACTCCATATTATAATTATTAAATAGGCGTAAACGTTTTGAGAAACGTAATAGAATTCATAATTTAGTAAATTGTATAAATTATAGCTGATTTACCTTACAGAAGGCAGGTATTTGGGATAGGTTTTAAATAAAAATAGTATTAAAGACGAGAAATAAAAAATAATATCCAGAGATAATATGGCATGCTTTGACTTCCCAAAGAAGGAGTATACATAGAAAAGCGCGGCAAAAATAATGCAGATTATAATAAACATGTTAACTGAACGGGACTTATTCTGCTCAATACTTTTCTCTTCACATTCCCTTACAGGATCTTTCATGAACGCACCGAAATAGTTCCTAAAGACCAGGAAGAAACTAAAGAATATAACTTTGAAAATATATAAAATTAAACTTACCGGATGTTTTTCTTTATTCATAAAACCTCTTTTATTTCTATTCCTTTACTTAAACTATACACTAATTTATAAATTATGACAATAAAAAACAGTGAAGTTAATGCAATTATTACTTGGATTATTGTAAAATGACTCAGGTCACGCATGGAATTTAGCCTGCTTGGGGACAGCAGAAGTGCTTTAGAAAATGCTGTTGTTTACTGCAATAAAGAATGGATAATAAGAAGGAATTATAAATGCATGATCAATAGAAAAATGTAGTTGACAAGGAAAAGTATACCGTGTTAATATTAAAGGCAATATGTCTGAAAAGATATCGTTAGCATCAGGTACTTAGGCAATAAGAAACGAAGGAGGATTACTAATGTATTTATTTAAAAATTTATGCCTTGAACAGATGAATATATCAGTTAGATCATTCTTAAAACCAGGTATAAACTTATGTGTACATTGGCTTAATCATCAGTCGTTAATATGTGAGAGAGAGTTGTATCCTGATAAGGTTTGACAAAGGTGTACAATTTAAAACATTTAAAACGAGTGGTTAAGTCTTGAATATAGATTTAGCCACTTTTTTATTTTATAACAATAAGTTAGATTAGGCAGGTAGTGGATATGGGAAAATATAATTGGAATCCAGTTTATAATCTTTTTAAAAAAATCAAGGGGGATTACATAAGTACATTTGAAAGCCTTGATACGATAAGCTTTGAAGACTGGTTAACAAAGCTTAATAAAAAGGAGTACTCTGATGTATTCAAATGTCTAAGGGTTAATCAGTTTAATGAATTTATTCTAATCAGATATGGGGTGCTTGAAATGCAGGAAGCTATGTGGTCTGACCCCCACAGCATTTACCGTGAATGCAGAAGTATAGTGATTGATGTTGTAAATGAAGAAATAGTATTGGCCCCATTTCGCAAGTTCTTCAACCTCAATGAGGTAGAAGAAAATAAACTGGATAATGTTATTAAAAAGATTCAGAATGCTAAATCGATTGAAATCACAGATAAGCTTGACGGCTCCATGCAGAGCGCCAGGTATTATAGAGAAAACATTATAATGTCAGGGAGTATGGCGTTAGATCCGACTAACTCATGGAGGCTCAATGACGGATACAAAAGGCTTACAGAAGACCATAAAAGGATGATAACCGAAAACCCCGATTGCACTTTTATATTTGAGTATATAAGCCTTAACGATGCACACGTTGTTCAATATAAAAAAGAGCAGGAAGGTATATACTTAATTGGTGTTAGAAACGTATTTACTGGTGAGCAGTATTCTTATAACCAGATTAAGTTGTATGCCGACAAGTATAGTGTTCCCATGACAAAAATTGAAGATAAAAGCTTTAGTGAAATTCTTTATGAAGTAGATAAATTAAAGTCTTATGAAAAAGAGGGTTGGGTATTAAACATTGACGGACATATGATTAAGCTCAAATGTGACGATTATGTCAGCCTTCACAAGATCCTTAACAAGCTATCTTCTGTAAACGTAATTATTCAGAGTATTGCTGATGAC
Organism: Bacillota bacterium; assembly: GCA_049325575.1. Classification (GTDB taxonomy): domain Bacteria; phylum Bacillota; class Clostridia; order Acetivibrionales; family Acetivibrionaceae; genus JBMOLK01. The sequence continues at coordinate 24,933 of JBMOLK010000302.1, forward strand.
ACCTATGATGACCTTTTAAGTAAAGTACCGGAAAATTTCAAAGGCAGGGTAACCAGTGTAGCAAAAGCAATACTTGAGTATGTTAAAGCCACTAATGAAAAGATTAATGATTACTATATCAGGGCTCCAAAAGGTGATAAAAAGGAGTTTATGATTTGGATTACACAGAACTGCCCAAAAGGGATTCAAGGATATTTAAGACAAAGGTATCTGAATAAGGATTGGCATGTACTGAAAACTTGCTATGGTAAAAGTGTCAAGTATAAGAAGATTAGGGAATTGGGCATAGATATGAGTGAGCAGAACTTGTTTGACGATTTTGAGGTAGTTTAGGGAGTGAGTTTATAAATGGCAAAATTTCTAATGTTAGTTGGGTTGCCTGGAAGTGGGAAAAGTACAGCAGCAAAAGAATTGTCTTTTAAAGAAAATGCGGTGATTCATTCTTCTGATGATCTAAGAGAAGAATTATTCGGTAATATAAATGAAACCGGTAGAAATGATGAGCTTTTTAAAGAACTGTATAAAAGGATAGAGAGGGATCTGGAGAAGGGTATTAATACTGTTTTTGATGCGACCAATGTAGGGTATAAAAGACGCAAAGCTGTTTTGGATCGATATGGAAAGCAAAACTGTTTCAAGGCATGTTATTTGGTTGCTACGCCTTTTGAGAAATGTTTAGAGCAGAATTCCAAAAGAGAAAGAAATGTTAAAGAGCATGTATTAAAGACAATGTATAAGAACTTTGTTGTGCCACAGACCTATGAAGGATGGGATGATATAGAAATATTATGGAATTTTGATGAAAGAGGTTATGATTTAAACGAGCTAATGATAAGGTTGTCCCAAACACCCCAGGATAATCCTTATCATACCCTTACTATTGGTGAGCATTGTATCAGGTGTGAAGCATATTTAAAAGCTGCAACAAGCAGCATACTGCTGCAGAAAGCGGGGTTATTACATGATATAGGTAAGGAGTTTACGAAGGAATTTAAGAATACAAAAGGCGAAAGAACTGAAGAAGCGCACTACTACCAGCATCAATCAGTTTCGGCATATAATGCTCTGTTTTACTTGAAGGCGTTGAAGCTTTTTAGTGATGAGGAAATTTTAAAAGTTTGCTGCTATATTCAATGGCACATGCAGCCCTATGATATTAAGACCGCAAAAGCCCGGAAAAAGTTTGTTAAGCTTGTTGGGGAAGAAATTTATAATGATTTGATGATTTTAAACGAAGCGGATATAAATGCAAAATGAATGTATGTTTATGAGGTATTTATAAAATGTGGAAAAACAATAAAATATCTGATAGAATAGCTTTATGGAAAATTAATTGAAATCTAAAGCTTAATTAACATTATTGCTATTTTGAGGGGCAGGAGTTTATTTATGAAGAGGACAGTTATAGGCGGCATAATTATGCTATCTGGAGTATTAATCACATTATCTATTATCATTACCGCAGCTTTATATGCTCCTAACATTACAACATGGTCTGGCGACTCAAAGCTATGAAGCATGGGGTAATGGATTTGCAACAGAAGGAGCAAAGGCATGTTTAAAATATGGATTCGAAACCTTAGAATTTAATAAAATATATAGTTTCACCTCCAAAATTAATCTTCAATCTGAAAATGTAATGAAAAAATTGGTATGATAAAAGTTATGGAATTTGAACATCCAAACATTATTGAGGGCAGTCCTCTGAGGAAGCATGTTCTTTATACTATTGATTTATATAGTTGATTTTATTCTTTATTAATGCTATTTAAAGTTTATTTGTTTTGCAACATTTATATTAAACGAACCAAAGCCATCAAGTGAACACCAGCATTTTTAGGTCATCAAATGTAAATAGATTCAGGTATAATTTTTGACATTGTTTACATGTAAACAATGTCAAAAACCTTTATGATCAAGGACTCTTTCTAGATAGTTAAGATAAGTCGGAAATGTTGGCGATACCCCAGATAAAAGAGTTATAGATTTATAGATTCTCCTTATATAGGATTTAAAGAGATGAAACTTTCACTTACTTTTCTTGATGCTTGATAAAAGAAAATAAGAAAACCACACACGGTATTTACCAACTTAGTATTATAATTTATTAATCACAGGAAGTAGGATAAATAGAACGGCTATAGCTATAAGATAGAGATCAATCAAAGTCGAATATTTCACCGAGAAAACTTCTTTTCTTGCGTTTGTGGTATCTATCGTCATACTCATGTTTGTCGTGATGATCATAGTCTCTATGTTCACCTTGATAACCTTGCCTGGGTTCATTGAAACCGGACACTGTCATAGACCTTTCAATTATCTTATCAAGCTCGCCACGATCCAGCCAAACCCCACGGCATTGGGGACAATAGTCAATTTCAACACCCTGGCGGTCTGCCATTTTTAATTCAACATTACATAGTGGACAATTCATTTTATAACCTCCGCCTCATAAAACATTAAATATTATAACATTAATTGTATCATAAAATCGTATAAATATTCGTGGACTTTTTATAAATATTTATACTCAATGAATTTTTTGAAAAAAATTTCTTCTCATTATCCATAGTTAGTCGAGACAGTTGTTGGGCCAAAACAGAATTCTTTAACATGATTGACAGTAATTAAGAAAAATAATACAGTATATTTAATATTAAGGAGGCACAGGATTTAAATGAAACTATCCGAAATTGGAATAAGAGTTTTAGTGAATGACTTTCATAAGTGCTTTGACTTTTATACAGAGAAATTAGGATTTCAAGTGTTTTGGGGAGATAGAAATGGTCCATATGCAGCATTTAAAGCAGGAGGGCTTGAAAAGCCATGTTTTTCCATGTTCTTGGCAAAAAACCAAAAAATGTATAAAGGGTATATTCCGCTAACGGGAACTGGTAGATTAGATCGGGTGATTTATGTTATACCAACAGACAATATAAATGAAGATTATAAAACGCTTAAAGATAAAGGCGTTTGTTTTATTGGAGAACCGCAAACAATAAAGGAATGGTATATGCGGTGTGTATATTTTAGAGATCCCGAAGGTAATTTATTTGAAATATGTCAGGACGGTCTTGACTAACAGATAGAGAGAAATTTGGGCTTAAATAGGAGTGATTTTTGTTACTATGAATCAAAACGAAAAAGTTTTAAAAGGCAAAGTTGCAGTCATAACCGGAGCAGGCAGGGGAATAGGTAAAGCTATCGCTATTGCATATGCAAAGGCAGGAGCAAACGTAGTTTGTACAGCAAGGACTATAAGTGAAATTGAGGAAACTGCAAATGAGATATCAAGAATAGGTGAAAAGGCTTTAGCAGTAAAAACTGATGTTACTTGTATTGAATCGGTTAATAATATGTTCGAAAGAGCTGTTGAGCATTTTGGAGGAATAGACATATTAGTTATCAATGCAGGTGCAAACTATGATCGTGAAACTGTTGAAAATAGTAATTTGGAAAACTGGAAGAGAACGCTGGATGTAAATTTATTCGGCGCCTATTATTGTGCCCATTTAGCAATACCTTTTCTTAAGGAGCGGGGCGCCGGAAAGATAATCACTATAGGGTCAGGGCTTGGACATCGTGGATTTGCAGGAGGCTCAGCCTATTCCTGTTCAAAAGCCGGATTGTGGATGCTGACACGTATATTGGCGCAAGAGCTATTACAATATAAAATCAGCGTAAATGAATTGATTCCTGGACCTGTGAAAACGTCAATAGACGATAATGCCAAAACCAATGATAGTAAAGTTAAAGTAATGGAAAGCGAATGGCTAAAGGAGCCCAAAGATGTTATTCCTCTTGCTTTGTTTCTGGCAACTCAACCTGATATTGGACCAACAGCTCAAAGCTTTAGCTTAATGCGAAGAGATAACTAAATGAAGATAGATATAATTGTTGTATATAAAAACAGGTACAAAAAAGGGCATGAATACAATTTTGTTCCTCCTGTAACAGGTGTTCATTTGGCAGCATTGACTCCTTCGCACCATGAAATAAGATTGATTCACCAGCAGGTGCAGAAAGTAGATATAAATTCTGATGCTGATGTAGTTGCGCTGTCTTTCTTCACAGGATTTGCATCAGAGGCGTATTCACTGGCATTACAGTTTAAAAAGAAAAACAAAGTTGTAATAGCTGGAGGCCCACATGTTACTTATTGTCAGGAAGAAGCCTTGGACTACTTTGACGCAATTATGGCTGGAGAATCTGAGGCTATATGGGGACAGGTATTGGAAGACATTGAAAACAACAGATTAAAGAGGATATACATTGGAGAACCCCTTGAGAACTTTGACACTGAAATTTCACCAAGATATGATTTGCTGCCGAATAAGTACTTTATAAAAAAAGTAATTCAGGCAACTAGAGGGTGCCCTTACAACTGTACATTCTGTTCGGTTCCGACACTAAACCCCGGCTTTAGAAAACGCCCCATTGAAACAGTACTAAGGGATATCTGCTATGACAACTTTACACACTGGTGGCAAAGAAAAGTGGTATGGTTCTGGGACGATAATCTTACAATTGACAGAAAATACATTAAGGAACTATTAACAAGAATGATTCCACTAAAGAAGTGGTGGTTAACACAGGCAAGTATGGATATTGCTAATGACGATGAACTTTTGGACCTAATGAAAAAATCAGGATGCATAGGAGTTTTCTTCGGCATAGAGACCTTTGGCATGGAATCGTTGTTGGATGCAAATAAGCTTCAGAACGAGGTAAACAACTATAAAAAAGCAATTAAAAAAATACATGGCAAAGGCATAAGCGTTATGGCAGGCTTTATTACGGGATTTGATCACGATACGCCGGAGAGCTTTAGCCGTTTCGTGGATATTTTATATGAAATTGGTGTGGATGTTCCTTTTATCAGTGTCCTTACACCATATAAGGGTACTAAGCTTTACCATACACTTCAATTTGACCACAGGATTCTTAAATCAAAAGGTTGGGACTACTATAATGGATATAACGTAACATTTATGCCGAAAAACATGAGTCCTGAAGAATTATTGGAGCATCACAGGACTATTTGGATGAAGGCTTTCTCACTAAAACATTCTATCAGGAGAATAATCAGGTCTTTATTTACGCTAAGTACCGGTGCAGCATTACTTTCGCTTTTCATGAATGGATTTTATTGTTTAAAGAGAATAAGAAGCAATATGCCCATTAATATGGAAGAAGAACACGTGTCCAAAGTTGAAATACCTGTGAGGTGAGTGTCTTGAAAAAGAAGAGTATTATTTTATTAGCATTAATCATTTTAGCAGCATTAGTGATTTATCTTGAATACACTGGTTATATTTGGCACAATGAGGTTTTTGCATCAAAGTATAATATCAAAGGCTTGGATGTTTCAAACCATCAAGGTAGTATTGACTGGGTTAAAGTGAAGCAGGGAGAAAGATATAAATTTGCTTTCATAAAGGCAACTGAAGGTAATGACTATAAAGACAAGTATTTTCTTGAGAACTGGAATAAAGCCAAGGAAGTTGATATCCTAAGAGGAGCATATCATTATTTCACTACCGGAAGCAGTGGGAAAGAGCAGGCACAAAACTTCATTAGTATTGTACCAAGAGAAGAGGGAACCCTGCCACCTGTTGTAGACCTTGAAGTACATGGAAAAAACAGAGATGATTTTATAAGACAATTAAAAGATTTTGTATATAGTATTGAACAGTATTATGAGCAAAAACCTATCTTATATGTTATGTATCCTCACTATGAGGCTTATGTAAAAGGTGATTTTAAGGATAATGCCATCTGGATAAGAGATATTGTAAAATACCCACAGCTTAGTGATAATAGGGAATGGAAGTTCTGGCAGTACAGTAACAGAGGTCATGTTAAAGGGATAGATAATTATGTAGACTTAAACTGTTTTAGTGGAAGCCTGGAAGAACTAATCAGTATGGTGAAGTGAGTATATCACCTTTACAATTATCCACGGAATGCAGATGGCCAAAATGAGGATTATAGGAGGTTAACATGTTTTGGAAATTATTTAAAAAATCAGGTGATAATAAGGAATCTTCAAAGCCTGAACCTATAGTTGTTATGATATTGCTGGAAAATACAAATATGCTGCAATCTGATGAACTGTTTAAAATGTTTAATGAAGCTCGCAGTGATGAGGTCTTAACCAACATCCAAAAGAATGATGATACTTATACATTTGAGATTGATGGTGAAATGGGCTTTGTATCGCTGATGCCCGGCCCCATGCCATGGGGAGACCTGGAAGGGCCATGTGCTACAGCCTGGTATTGGACAAAAGCTACCGAGGTTTTAAAACAGCATAAGGCCCATATTATTGTATCAATATTGCCGCAGAATCAACAAAAACAAGTATTGGAAAGGATTATAACTACTACAAAAATAGTTGCATCTGTTGCTAAAGCAGCCAATGCTTTGGGAATATACTGGGGTTCCGGAACTGTTGTTCAGAGTAAGGATAACTTTATAAATGAATGCATGAAAATGGACAAGGAGTATTTTCCATATGAATTATGGATAGAGTTTAGAATTCAGGTGTTTCCTGATAGAACCTGCAATATTATAACAACAGGGATGAAAGCTTTTGGGCATATGGAAATTGAAGTTATAAGATCTTCAAAAGACCCTATGGAAGTACTTGAGTTTATTTTTAACATAATTGATTATCTGATTAAAAATGGACCTGTGATAAAAGATGGAGATACAGTAGGTGAGGATGAAAGCCAGAGGATAAAAGTTTATTACAAAAAGTCTATTTGGGATAGAGGCGGTAAAGTAATGTTTATTTCGTACTGATAACAGGTAGAAGAGGGTCAAAAATGTCGAGTACTTTGAATTTAAGGATGTTAAAATAAAAATATCTTCCGGAAGACAAGAAAAAGGTGGTGATAAGATGGATTATTCTCTTTTTATATGGTCTACGGCAACATTCATTGAAACAAGGCTTAAAGAGGAAATAGACTATTCTGCTTTAGAAAAAACAGTTGGTTTCTCATACCGTCATATAAGGGAAACATTCAGAGAATGTACGGGAATTTCCCTGTCACAGTACATACTGATGAGAAGGATTGCAAACTCGGCTTTTGAAATTATTCATACCACCAATAGCCTCACCCAGATTGCTTCAGAGTATATGTTTAACAGCTATGACACATTTACAAGAGCTTTTAAGCGACATACAAATATTATACCGTCCGATTTTCGCAAAAGGTCCTGCAAGGTAGGGAGAAGAAGACTCCTTATGGGAATGTTTGCCCCGGCTATTATTAAAGATGAGGATACTTCATTATTATCAACTAAAATTTCGGAGGTTGATAATTCTATGAAGAATGCTAAAAAGACTGAAAACAGCTGCATTTTATACGGTGTACCAAAGGTTGCCTATTCATTTGAGGAATGTACTCCTTTTTGTGCGTCATTAAAGGCATGCCTTAATTATATTGGACAAAACATGGATTACGCGTACATTATGGCTGCCACAGGTGCCGCGTTCAGGCTTAGATGGAATACAAGGTTCTGGGACGGTGGTAATGTAGATGTAATGAATATTTATGAAGACAGGTTTGAAGCTTTCAAACGTGCATTTAAAGCAGCAGGACGTTCCTATAGGATACTTGAGAGAAATAATGCAGATAAAAATGATTTTATTGATTTTATAAAATCAGAGATAGATGAAGGGAGACCCGTTATTGCTCTTGGAATTATTGGTCCACCAGAGGCTTGTGTTGTTACCGGATACAAGGATAGCGGTGAGACACTGCTTGGTTGGAACTGTTTCCAGGAAAATCAGGAATTTGCAAAAGGAATTGAAATAGACGAATCAGGGTATTTCATAAGTAAAAGCTGGTGGGAAAATAAATATACCCTTGCACTAATGTCGGTAGGAGAAAAGCAGCACGAGCTGGTTAGCCCTAAGGAAATTATAGATAATGCTATAGATATTATGATTAAAGATAAGGTGATTTTTAGAGATGTAGATGGCAGAGAAAGTATTGAGTATGCAGGAGGACAGCGTGCATATGAATTGTGGGCAAGCTGGGTTTCAGATAATAATGAGTTTCCTAAAAATGCAGTACTTCCAATATTGATTGAGCGTATTATGTGTCAGAGTGATGCGCAGGTAATGGTTGGAGAGGGACGGTCATATGCAGCCCGTTTTATTGAATGGGTTGGTAAGGAAAATGAAGAAGTGCTGGATAAGTGCAACCAGACTGCAAAGTATTTTAAAATGGCAGCAGAATGTGCGTTTAAAATGAACGAGCCTAAAGGCGGGTTTATACAGGATGAGCAAACTACAAGGAAATTTGCAGAACCTCAAGTGAGAAAACAGATCGTACCACTAATCCGTAAGGCGAAGGAGTATGACGCAAAGGCTTACGAGTTATTAAAGGAAATAGCCTTAAAACTCTAGACCAGCTTATACAGACGTTATTACGTCATAAAGACTATACAACAAAATAATTGGTGCACACTAGAGGTTTTTTGCAGGTTAAGCTTGAAGAGGTGAATTTCTGTATTATACGAAAATAAGGAAAGAGACTTAAGTTTCTTTCCTTATTTTCTGGGGTTATTCAATATGTTACTAATCTAAGTTAAACGGTTTTAGAAGCTTATCAACTGCTTCCATTTTACCTTCATCGTTCCTAACATCAACCTTGGCAAAGACCCAACCTTCAACTTTAGCCGGGTCAACACCTGCATCAATAAAAGGCTGTGGGTTTAAAACAAATACAATGTCTTTATCGTTTTTCTCCAAATCTTTAGCCCATTCAAACATATTGCCGTTTCCCAGATCTATACCATAATGGTCAAGCTCTGCATGATAACCTATTCTATTCCTGTAGTTGTCTACGACGTTTCTAAAGGTTTCCAAAGCAGTAGGCTTGTTGTTGTAATTGAATTTGGCCTGCCCGAATTCGTAGGGCATAACGATCTTTCCTGTATTGCTGTCATACTTGTACTGGTTTTCCGGCAGCTTTGCCATATCCAGACCTGCTTTTAAGAACGGAATGGCATCAAATTCAACAACTGCATCCGGCCTATCGCTGCTAAAATCCGTACTGATTTCGAACTTTTCACCAGCGGGAGATACCAGTACCCATCTGTTATTTGTTTCATCTAAAGTTACTTTGTCAGAAACCTTGCCAAGTAATGCTTCGAAGGATGTTACTGCCGCTTTACCAACCACATCAGCTGCCTTACATCCGGATAACACTGTAATTAATGTTATAGCTATTAATAGGATTGACAACACCTTTGTCTTCATTGTTAAATTCCTCCATTGTTTTTTATTATTCTTTTACCTTGTTACTTATATGGTTTAAAGCCCTTTAACCTTAGCGCATTGACCAAAACCGATACAGAGCTTAGAGACATTGCGGCCGCTGCGAAGACCGGGTTTAACTTTGGTCCGCCAAAGGCATACAAGACACCTGCTGCAAGAGGAATCCCTGCGGTATTGTAAGCAAATGCCCAAAACAAATTCTGTTTGATGTTTCTTATGGTACTCTTACTTAGCTGTATAGCAGTCGGTACATCCATCAGATCGCTTTTCATAAGAACAATATCTGCCGACTCCATTGCTACATCCGTTCCTGATCCTATTGCTATACCGATATCTGCTTGCGCTAAAGCAGGAGCGTCATTGATACCGTCACCAACCATTGCTACCTTTCTACCTTCAGCTTGAAGTTTTTTGACCTCATTTGCCTTATCCTGCGGCAATACTTCTGCCAAAACCCTATCTATCCCAACCTGCTTTGCAATTGCTTCTGCTGTTCTCTTGTTATCTCCGGTGATCATAGCTACGCTGATACCCATATCATGAAGCTTCTTTATGGCCCTGGCGCTGCTTTCCTTTACAACGTCTGCTACCGAAATAATTCCGGCCAGCTTATTGTCAAAGGATATATACATTGGTGTTTTTCCTTCAGCAGCCAGTCTGTCCGATTCACTTTCCAGGGTATTAAGAACTACTCCCTTATCAAGCATAAGCTTTCTGTTTCCCAGGTGAACTATTCTGCCGTCCAGCTCTACTTCTATTCCATGACCCGGGATAGCCTCGAACCTGATAGGCTTGGTAAGTTCCAGCCCTTCTTTTTGTGCAGCCCTTACGATTGCTTCCCCTAAGGGGTGCTCGGAGCCTTTTTCTGCCGATGCTGCAATCTGAAGAAGACTGTTTTTGTCAGTTATATCTGTTGTAATAATGTCAGTTACTTCAGGCCTTCCTTCGGTAATAGTTCCTGTTTTATCAAATACTATTGTCTGAATCTTGTGTGTTGTTTCAAGGGCTTCTCCGCCTTTTATCAGTACTCCGTACTCTGCACCCTTGCCTGTTCCCACCATTATGGCGGTAGGTGTTGCAAGTCCAAGTGCACATGGACATGCTATAACCAATACTGCAATAAATATGGTAAGTGCGAATACTTCACTTTGTCCTGTTAAATACCAGGTAAGTGCAGAAACAATTGCTATTACAAATACAATGGGAACGAAATAACCTGATACAATATCAGCCATCTGTGCAATTGGTGCTTTTGAACCCTGTGCATCCTCAACAAGCTTTATAATCTGGGCAAGGGCAGTATCGCTTCCTACCTTGGTGGCCCTGAACTTAATTGAACCATGCTTGTTAATACTTGCACCAATTACCTTATCTCCTGTCTTTTTTTCAACCGGTATACTTTCACCGGTAAGCATGGATTCATCTATGGAGGTACTTCCCTCAATGACTTCACCGTCCACGGGAATCTTGTCACCAGGCCGCACAAGTACGATATCTCCTACTTCTACTTCTTCAATAGGTATCTCAATTTCCTTGTCATCATGTATTACAATTGCCGTTTTGGGGGCCAATCCCATAAGTTTTTTTATAGCTTCAGAAGTCCTGCCCTTTGACACTGCCTCAAGAGCTTTTCCAAGAAGAATAAGGGTAATAATGACCGCAGCAGTTTCAAAATACAAGTCATCTACACTCATGAATTCACCCATATAAATTCTATAGGTAGAGTACAGGCTGTAGATAATGGCTGCAGATGTTCCCATTGCAATAAGTGAATCCATATTGGGATTCCTTCTTATAATAGCCTTGAACCCTACAGTATAGAATCTGTATCCTGCAATTACTACAGGTATCACAAGCAGTATTTCAACCAGTGCATATAAAAGCGGATACTGCATGGGGTCAAGCCACCCCGGAATGGGAAGTGTTACAAAGGGCATCATGGGTGCCATTGCAATATACAAAAGAGGTGTTGAAAATATTGCAGAGACAATAAATTTAGTCCATAAAGCCCTTATTTCCTTTTCCTTCCTCTTTTTATCTTCATCTACCCTTTGGTCATTCTCCACTTCAAGGGCCTTATATCCAGCCTTTGAGATTGCCTGCTTTATTTCGGACAGTCTTACTGTGCCAGGGTCATATTTAACATTTGCTTTCTCAGTTGCAAAGTTAACTGATACACTATTTATACCACTAAGTTTTCCGACAGCTCTTTCAATTGATTTGGCACAGGCAGCGCAGGTCATACCTTCTATAGGGATTGCCACTTCTTTTAAAGAATCTTCTTTCTTTGCTTCATAGCCTGCTTTTGATATCGCTTCTTTTATATTATCCAGTGTTAGTTTTGATTCGTCGAACTCAACTGCCATTTTTTCTGTTGCAAAGTTTACACTTGCTTCGGTAACTCCATCAAGCTTTTTTACCGACCTTTCAGCCGCCTTTGCACAGGCGGCGCACGTCATACCCAATATCTTAAACTGTTCCGATTTCATCTAAAAACACCCTTTCAATTATAGCCAGCTTACTTGGCGTATTTATCTATTATTTCAATTATTTCATCTATTTTCTCATCTTCATTACCTTCCTGAAAAGCTTGCTTTACACAGCTTTTAATGTGTCCATCTATTATTTTTAAATTTGTTTTTTTTAATAAAGCCTGTACAGCGAGGATTTGTTTTGAAACATCTACGCAGTAACGGCCCTCTTCAACCATCTTTATGATACCGTCCAATTGACCCCTGGATGTTTTAAGCAAATTAAGTATATCACTATTTTTACTTAACATAGGACCTCCTTATTATTCAATCCTGATAACTTCATAACCGGCATCATCTACTGCAGATTTAATTACGTCATCACTAACAGTATCATTTGACTCGATTAATGCATACTTTTTCTCAAGGTTGACAGATGCTTTTACAACTCCTTTAAGCTCTTTTAATGCTTCCTCTACATGCTTTACACAATGTCCGCAGCTCATTCCCTCAATATATACCCTTTTTTCCATGATAATCATCCTTTCAATAAAGTAATTTTAAATAGTATATCCAAGTATTTGCAAATATAGTAATATTGAAGCAAACAACCCCACTAGGGGAGGGGGGTATATTTATATTTTAACATATTAATCCGATGTGTCAAGTAGGAAATGATGTGTA
>JBMOLK010000303.1:0-37218 GCA_049325575.1 Bacillota bacterium
TGCTTGAAAACATGCCGTCGGAGGCTCGTTGTCAAGAGGACCGTGGAATAAATGCGGTAAATATACACGAAAGTGAAAAACAAAGATATTCTAACTCTGGAGTGTCTGAATTATCGAGAAAGGGTCAAGAAGTATTGTAGTATCTGATGCAATTATTTCTGAGTTAGAAAAGCATAAAGCTGTGCAGGATAAATTAAAAGATATTCTTGGTAATGCTTATAATGATAATGATCTTATTACATGCTCAGGTGACGGCTTTCCAATTAATCCATCCACATTTAGCCATACATTTGCCAGAGTACTTAAAAGGAATAATCTTCAGCACATAAGATTTCATGACTTACGCCATACAAATGCAACACTTATGTTAAAGCACAATATCTCTCCTAAAGTTGCTTCAGAAAGACTGGGCCATTCAAAGATAAATATTACCCTTGACTTATATTCGCATGTGTTAAAAGAAATGCAGGAAGATGCAGCAATAAAAATCGACAACGCAATATTCAATAATGATACTAAAAGTAAGGGGCCAAACATAGGGGATAAGGAAAAATAGCAAGTGTTTGCAAAATGTTTGCAAAGTAGTCCAAAACAAAATAAAAAGACTTTCAAGTCAAACCCTGAAAGCCTTGATTTTGGCGGAGAGAGAGGGATTCGAACCCTCGGTACGGTATTAGCGTACACACGATTTCCAGTCGTGCGCCTTAGACCAACTCAGCCATCTCTCCAAATAAAATATATATTCTTTTAAACCGCTTTACTATTTTACAACAGATATTGACTATTGTCAACGATGTTTATGGCTTTACATTAGAGATATTTTTACCAAAAGAATTATTCCTCCTCCATTCCACTTGTAACACTTTTTCTAAAATTTTCAACTTCTTCGCACAACAAAAAATTGTTCTTTTCCAATATACCAAGGTAGTTTTCTATCATCTTAGCCGTCTCTGAATCTTTATTCTCTGAAACAAAATTCCTGTAACTTTTCACCAGACCTTCATTGACCTTGTTTGTCTCATAGTCAAAAGCCGGATTATTATTAAAGCCAAACAAATAAGTGTATAAACTGTATAAATAGAGCTTGTTAACTTCATATTCCTTTATTGAGTTTGGGTAACCGGCCATGTATTTTTCTATCTCAATTATTCTATCTTCTATCTGGCTAAAGGATATTGAAGCACCTACACCTAATGCCTTAAGCTGCCTTGATTCAGCTGCCTTTATCTTTATAAAATCCCTTAAATCTTCAGGCAAGTACTCGCAAAACTTCTCTAATTTACTGTAGTCCTGCACAGGCATATATGAACCTTCTACGTTAAGTATCATGTATCCTCCGTCAATAATTTCCTTGATAAAGGACTTAAGAGTCTGATCGCTTATATCATCCAGTCTCTTCTCATCAAAATTGTATTCGAATGCATCAATAAGTTTATTCTGAATATCATCTTTAAGCAATTCTTCCTCATATTTGCCAATAAACCCTTCCTGTATCTCTTCGAAGCTTAAAATCATTGTTAAGGCCTGGTCCTTTGTTACATTCTCAATGTTTTTTTGGATAAAAAATAAAGCCTCGAAAGGCTTTGTATTTTCATCTATTGTTTTATTATACTTATCTATTGTACTGTTTGATTGTTTATTCCCCTGCAGCATCCCTTGATCTCTTAGCATGTCCTTCACTTCATCAAAGGTTATATCAATTTCAAGAGGCCCGTCCTCCGGGGAAGTATACACGTAAGTCTGATAGTATATTACCAAACTATTTTCTTTTAAATAGAAGACCTGGTTCGCTTCTATCCCTTTAAAATCAGTAAGCAGCTTAACGTTTACATTTTTGATTTTTTTAGCAATTATAGAATTAAGCGTCTTGTCATATTTGCTTCTAACCTTGAAAAGTTCTCTCAAAACTAGAATTTCTCCACTGTTAAGGTCAAAGTTAAGTGAGTCTATCATGTTATCCGAAAACTCTGTGTTTTTTATATAGGATGAAATAAAGAATTTTAAGCTCAATTTTTCTTTAGTTTTGTAAGTAGTCTCATACCTTACTTCAAGAACTTCCTCTGTTCCCTCTTCTGAAAGAGTCAGCAGCTGCTTATAGTCTTCCATTCTTTTTTGAATTACCCCATTTACCTTATCTTCAATTCTCTTATCAATTAAGTCTTTTACTATAGGGTATGTTATTGTTGATACCTGACTACCTTTCGGATACTCTTCTGTCTTACTTTCCAACACATACTTATCAGTCAGCTCGCTGGCCTGAATCGTATCTCTTTTCACTTCCCCATCAGAATTTGAGCAACCGACCAGTATGAATGATAACAGCAACATAAAAACTACTAATCTTTTCACCAGATTCCCCTCCACATGTTTCAAAATTCTAGATATGTATCTTTTTAAGTCTGTCCTTTTTTAATGATACCACATCTTAAACAAAACTTAAATACAAACTTTATGATTATACTAAAAAACCTTTAATTTTAAGCATTAGGAAGTATTTCAAAGAAGTTTGATAATAAATGTATATTTTGTTGGAGATGCATTGGGACTGTGTACTCTAACAAAATAATAAGGCCCTGGAATAAAACTTCCAAAGCCCTGTACTCTATAACTGTATATCTATTTTACTTTTTAGCACTTTCCAAAGCTTCCTTTGCCAATCCAAAGAAACCTTCAAAGCTGATAGTTGCTCCGGAAATAGCATCTGGAGCCGCCGGGTCTTGCTTTTCCAGAAGGTAGGCTTCTACTTTTTGTGCCTGTTCATGCCATTCTGCCTTAGCTCCACCTTTTGCCACCATTCCATAGTCACCTTTTTGTGATACAGTATCTTTGTCATCGCCGCCATCTTTATGAACACCGTTCCAGTCCACTGCAACAATATATCCATTTACAACAGTCAAATCCAAAGTTTCCTTCCAACCTGACTTTTCGCTAAACTCTTTTCCTTCTACATGATAACTTCCGTCTTTATACTGGCCTGAACCTACAGGTCCCTTGTCTAAAGCCTTTTTTGCAAGATCAAAGAATTCCTTTACACCAATTGTAGCCCCTGATATAGCATCTGTATGTCCTTCATCATCCTTATACTGCACTACCGGCTCTTGCTTTTCCAGTAAATAATCTTCAACTTTCTTTGCCTGATCATGCCACTCTGCTTGTGCTTTACCCTTTTCTACCATACCATATTTACCTTCCTTTGATACGGTTTTCTTGTCAGCCCCAGCCTTCTTGTGAGCACCATTCCAGTCAGCCTTGACTATTTTCCCATCCTTCACTTCAATTGTAACCATGTACTTCCAGCCTGATTTTTCACTAAAACCGTCTTCCTGTGCAAAATAAATACCGTCCTGATATTTTTTTGCTGTATTACCTGTTGTATTACTTGATGTGTTGTTTGAGTTGTTTGAGTTGTTTGAATTGCTTGATGTGTCTTGACTTTTACCGCATCCGACCAGTAACCCAGCTGCTACTACAGCTGCCAAACCCAAAGCTAAGATTTTACTCTTTAGCATAGAACAGTCCCCCTTTTTTAGTTTAAAAAACCTCTTACTTTGATTATAATTTAACAAATATTTTATGTCAACATTTACATCCCAGAAGTAATACCAGTATTAATTTACCACAGAACCATTAATCTATATCGTCTTTTTATTATAAATATATTAGCAAAATATCCTTCAATAACATATTTTTCATATGAAAATACTAATACTATCAAGGCTATTCTATGTTATAATCTAAGCAGCACCACATATATTTTGGAGGCACATATGGCTAAAAAAATTACTATGGAGTATATTGCAAACAAGCTGGGGATTTCAAAAAATACCGTTTCCCTTGCCTTGAGAAATATGCCGGGTGTCAGTATGCAAACCCGAAAACTAGTTTGCAATATGGCCAAACAATTTGGCTATGAATATAAAAAGAATTTAAGAAACAATGTCCTTGGAAAAAATTCTCTGCACAATAATATTTGTTTAATATTATCAAAAGATACAGCAAGCTCCGAAGGTTTTTTCTCTCATATACAATACGGTATAGAATCTGAAGCCAGGAAAAACAATTTAAACACTATTCTACACTGCTTTGATGAAAAAAATGAAAAGTTTGAGACTCCCTTAAGCATAAAGAATAATATGGTAGCGGGGATAGTTACCCTTGGAAAGGTTTCAAAGAAAACTGCAAGTAATATTATAAAGCTGAATCTTCCCCTTGTTATGATAGATCACTATTTTGATGATTTAAAATCAGACTATGTTCTTACCGACAATCAATCAGGTGGGTATTTGGCGGCAGAACACTTGATAAAACTCGGGCATAGGAATATAGGATTTTCAGGGAACACAAATGCTTCCAACAGTTTTTTTGATAGGTTTGAAGGGTTTAAAAAGGCAATAAAAGACCATGGTTTTACTTTGGATGAATCCCTTTGTATAACGCAAAAGAGCATGGCAGAGTTAATAAATAATGGCGTAGAAGCTGTTGTTTTGGAGCTAAAAAAGCTGCCCAAGCTTCCGTCAGCTTTCTTTTGCTGCAACGATATTGAAGCAGTATCAGTAATAAAGGCTTTAACTGCAATGGGAATCTCTGTTCCAAAAGATATATCCGTCATAGGATTCGATAATATTGAGTCCTCAAGGAGCTTTTTTCCTGAGCTGACTACCATGCACATATCAAAAGAAAGAATGGGTGAAAGAGCAGTAAAAAAGCTGGTGTCTAAAATAAAAAACGAAGAAAGCTTTCAGGAAAAGATACTTATGCCTGCAACACTTGTTGTAAGACAATCCACCGCCGTATTAAAAAACGCCTAGTACCACTTGGAAGCTGCAAGCCCTATATACTCTTTAAGCGACATATAAAACTTTAACAAAGCGTCGGCAGAAGGTACAAAGTCCCGGAAATGAATCTGCCTTTTTATATTGGTTTGAAAATCTGTAGAGTATGGTAAAACTGTTAAACCGGCCTTCTGAAACTGTCTAAGGGACCTTTCCATATGAAATGCCGAAGTAACCAGGATAGGCTTTTTAAAACCGTACTTGTCCACAAGTTCCCTGGTATACTTTGCATTTTGCGTAGTATTTAGACTTTTGTCATCCAAAATTATTTTATCGCCCGGTATTTTAAGACTTAATAATATATTCCTTGCAATACCCGCCTCAGTATTCTGATAGTTATAAAGCTGCCCGCCAGAGATAATTATCGGTGCATCAAGCTTATGGTAGAGTTGTGCACATGTTAGCAAACGGTTTGCTGCAAAGCCCGATAGGTGGCCAACTCCATTTATGTTTGGTGTATCCGCGACTGCCCCACCACCAAGCATAATAATTACGTCACCTTCTACTTCCTGCGGAGGGCTATACCTGCTTTCCAAAGAGCGGATCAGGCTATCACCTACCACAGGTACAGAGACAAAATATAATAACAGGGCTGTCACTATAAAAGCCTTTGTAAGCTTCACACTGCGCTTTACGTACTGCCAAATTGACAATAGCAAAAGAAGGACAATTATAATCCCCGGTGGTAGAAGAAAAGTTTGATAGAAATACTTTACAAAGAATAACAAGTCTCATCACCTTCAATGGTATACTATTAGCCTATTTAAACACGTTACTGTTTTAAATGCTTTTTCTAATACAGGTATACCACTAATTATACGCATATCAACCTGTTTTCTCAATAGAAAATTACTACTGCGTTCCAGCAATTAGTTTTTTATTTATTCCAGGTAAACCTTTCTTCTAAAATCTGCATTACCGTTTTCCCGGGCCTTCTTTTTTATGATATTGTTTAAAAAGACTACCAATGGCCAGTAAAGGATTTTAGGAACATCAAATGTAATCATATGCTGGGCTTTAGAAGGTATTATTTCTCCACTAAGTATATTCCCAATAGCAAGTCTAAAGCCTGCAGTTATTTTCTCCCCCTTCTTGCCTAGATTTTCCAGGAGTGCTCCATTTATCATTGGACCTCCACCATAAGAAAGACCGCCAAGCCATTTCATGTCGGTATCTTCAGCAAAGAATCTGCAGGCATCAATCAAGGGCCCGTTTCTAGTTATATCTGGGAACCCGCACTGACCTAAAGCAAAAAAGCTCTTGCCCCTTAGCACATTACCATAATCTTTGGCAAGTCTTTCAAGCAACCAGATATCAAAATACGGAAGTGTATCTGAATATAAGGGAGCTATCATGGCTATGGCATCACTATTTGAAATAAGGTCTGCCAGATGGTTCAAATCTTTTTTACCGTCAAAGTAATCAATAGCATGTACTATTTCAGCTGTATTGCCCGACTCTTCAGCAATTATTTTCATTGTCCTTGCAAAGCTGAAGGATGTTCCCTTTTTTCTTGAGCTTCCATTCAACAGGAGAATTTTCTTTACACTGGACAATTAACACACCTCCCTAACAGCACACTCTATCTCATGTTTAATTTTACCTTTATCCGCAGCTGTTTCGAATACCAGTGCCTTGTGCCTATATTGCAGATTTAAAGCATTGTTTTCCACCAGCCTTTTGAAGCTTTCCTCCCGGTCTTTTGAATTAACTTCAATTACCCCTATACCAAGAATTGATTTATTGCCGTATCGGGGAGGGTGAAGAAGATGACCATACTTTACCGTATAAGAAGGAAGACAAAAGTTTCCTATCTTGTCAAGAGCTTTTTTAAGACAAGAAGAATATCCTCCAAATCTTATTGGTGTAATCATTACAAGCAGGCTGCATTTTGCTGCTGCCTTAAAAATATCATGGGTATCATCCATTGCTACACATTTGCCCGGCGATTTAAACCCACAAGCACCACAAGACCTGCAGGGCAAAATGTTCAAATCCTTAAGCCTAAAGTGGGAAATGTCTTTTCCCATCTTCCTCAATGCATGTTTAATTATCTCAGGCATACCATTATCATTTTCCATAGCATCCAGTACTACTATCGACATATGAAACCTCCAAACTACATTGTTTAATTTAATAAAATCAGACACTATTTATTATGTTCTATTATTCTTTCAATGCATTTTCTATTGACTTTAGATAAGCCTTACAAGTTACAGTAGCACCTGAAACAACATCTACATTTGTTTCTTGTTTTGCAACCACTTTGTCTAACAATTCTTTCGTTACCTCAGGGTTTGGAATTAGAACATCCTTGACAATATCAATTTTAGTTATTCTTTGATCTTTAACGGTTACTTCCACTTCATTAGTCCACCTTCCGGCATTGTACTCTCCATTATATGTACCATCGTTAAGTGATACCAGGCTCAAGTCTTCGATTTTTAGGTTTCTTCCGGCTTCAAGTCCTCTTGTGATAAAAAAGAAGCCTCCCCCTATTGTTAGCACTAAAATGATGAACAACGACAGCAAAACTTTCAAAAATAATTTCATACAAAACATCCTTTCTATTTTATTATTCTTTCTGCATTTCCAGAATACCTTCATATAACTTGTTCAAGCAGTTGTACAAAACTTCAATTTCTTCCTTATTCATGTCCTTAAAAATTCCTGTCAGTAAATTTTTAACGTCCAGCTGCCATCTCTTCCAAAAGGAGCAGCTTTTCTTTGTCAACATAAGCCGGATTACCCTTTGGTCCTCCTTATCCTTCTCGATAGCTAAGAAGCCGTTTTCCTTAAGCTTCATAGCCAGCTGCTTTACATTCTGGTGAGAACTTCCCATGATCATTGCCACTTCACTCAAGGTTGGGGGATTGTCTTTATACTGGGCAACAGCCACTGTCATAAGCCACTGTCTTATGGTCATTTCATTGGCAAGAGCCTGGTCCCCTATTATCTGTAGTTTGTTTGAAAGTAAAAACAGTCTTCCAAATATATGTTTTTGCTTATCCAGTATGTCCATACAGGACCTCCTTTTAAGTCCTGACTATATATACGTAATATATTGCATATTTGTCTAAAAAAATTTATCTTCTTTTGGATTATTTTAAAGTTTACTTCTTATACACTATTCATTTGCTGTGCAAATCTATCAATAGCCTCCTCGCAAATCATTGACATATCGCTTTTCATATCTACCGAAGGAGCTTTTGGATCATTTTTTGCTATTGTCTTTGACACCAGCTTTGTTATCAATTTTTCTCCAAAGTTCATGTCACTGAATCTCATCTCTGCCCCAAAACTTTCTTTGGCACAAGCTCTCTCTAACAGCTCCGAAGGAAAATTGGTATTGAGCTGGGCCTCTAAATTGTCTTTGAACATGCAGCATAGGAAAAAGCCAAGTTTCTTGTTCCTTAACGTCTCAAGATTCTGTGAGCAGAATTGGCTTACTTCTTTCTGGACTCTTCCCATATAGATAGAGCCTCCGATAACTACTTTCTCATATCGAGCAAGGTCTGGGGCATCTACCTCTTTCAGATTATGAACATCCACTTGGCCCGAAATTTTCTTTGAAAGCATCAATGCACATTTTCCTGCTGCACCATGTTTGGTTGAATAAATTATCAATGTACTCATCTTAGAACCTCCTATTAATCAACTAAAGACTTTCCTATCTTCTCAATTTCTTCGAACAGTTTATTAAAACTATTGTATACCATATCAGTTTCCTCATCGCTAATGTTCTTAAAAAGCTCCATAATAAACCGGTCATCCTGATCCTGACGTTTTTCCCAGAAAGCCTGGCTCTTTTCAGTCAATTTGAGCCTGATGGCCCTGGCATCCTGTTCATCTTTTTCGATTTTTAGAAACTGCTTTTCCTCAAGCTTTAGAGCCAGCTGCTTTACATTCTGCCGGGAGGTGCCCATGAGCTCTGCAACCTCACTTAAGGTAGGCGGACCGTCATGGAACTGTGAAATCATTACTGACAAAAACCACTGCTTAGTGGTCATACCATCCCTGCCTAAATACTGGTCCCCAATGACCTGAAGCTTGTTTGCCAGGAGAAATAAGCTGCCAAATATGTACTTTTGCTTATCTATCAAGTTCATTTAGTTTGTACCTCCATATTAACCCACAAAAATACGTAATACGTTACCTATATAAGTAATATATTACGTATTTGGTTTTTTGTCAAGTGTTTTTTAAAAATACCAAATCAGTAATAGCAGTACGTAATATCTGTTATATAGCATTTATATAAACCTGCAAACATAAAATGAAAATGTATTAAAATCTGTTGAGGGGTTAAAGAATGTTAAGCATTTTTCTATCATATAGCAGCAAAGATAAGGATTTTATTAAGATAATAATTAATAACATAAAGTTATTGCCGGAGCATCATAATTTATGGCATTATCAACAAACTGATATAAATAACATCTCCATGAAAAAAATAATTGATAAATTACGCGAAGTAGATCTATTTGTTCTATTTATATCAGATAATTCCCTAAACAGTCCCTTTGTGCAGCAAGAATTACTAGAAGCTATTAGATTAATGGAAAAGGGTAATATAAAGGAAATATGCCCTATCATAATCGATAATAGTATAAATCCAAATTTAGATAACAGAATACCTCAATTTATAAAGAATAATTGTATTTATAAAACGGAAACTCCTATAAATGCAGCACAAATAATGGGTATCTCTCTCCATCTACTCCAGTTACGATATAATCACCCTCACTAATATAGTGTTTTCCTTCTAAGGTCTTAATAAAGGGAACTTTACCTGTGTCGAGTGGATTCACATAATTCTCTATATCTAAACCTGAATTAATAGCTACTTCAATGTCATCAAAGCCATCTTCCAATCCATATCTGTATTCAATTGCATCAATCGGTATAGGGTTCTTGATATATTTTGCCATAATACTCACCTCAAGTATATTATTGCACACTGATAAATTCTTTAATCAAATTAATTATTTTTCCTCCTATATTATACGTAATACCGGACTATTATGTTATCTTTTATTACCTTACCGTTGACAGCAGTTCCCTTTGCTTATGGTTACTTTGCCGTTGAACTTCTTTCTTCTTTTATTCGGTTGGCTGCTCAAACTTACTCTTTTAACATGATGAAACATACTACTTAAGCATCATTACTCTTAAATACTAATTATTTATCTAACTTTACTTCTTAACTTGCAGGGTTTGTAAAATTTTTGTCGAATAATTATTAATACAATTATATACTTATACGCTTTCTTAAAGCTTACACTCTCAGCCAAAAACCTAAGGATGGTGAAACTTATGAAATGGATTTCTTTTTTGCTGGCAGTACTCATATTTTTTAGTGTTCTTTTATCTAGAGAAGTATCTGAAGTAACAGCCAATGCCAATACTGGTTCCAGCCTATCCTATCTTCAAATCAACTTCGGCAGTCCCTCAGCTGTAGTACCATTGGATGGAAAGCTAAAACACGAATTTACCATAAAAAACACCAGTGATCAGTCACACACTGTTACTTTCAGCATTATAAACAAGGATGAAGGTGGCGCGGTTCTTGGCTTCCCACAGCCGCAGATCCTGTTTTTTGCTCCTTTAGAAGAAAAACGGGTAATAACTTTTCTTGAGAAGGAAAGAATAGCTTCAGGTCCAGATTTCTATGGAGAGCATTTTGTAAACCTTGAGTGGACTTTTTAAGATGAAGAAACTAATTTAACCCGTAAAGAAACAGTCCCATATAAATTTATAGTTTTAAAGCCAGAGGAAATTACCGGGGATATGAAAGTTTCCGGTAAAGTGGTAGACTCCCGTGGTAATGCTATGCCAAAGGTAAACGTATACTTATCCAACGGGCCTGTAGGCTGGACTCTCGATACACAGACAGGAACAGACAGGAACAGACGGGACATTTTCATTTCCCGGTGTGCCCAAGAGAAATGATTGGTTCCTTTATGCAGTGTCGGTCAACACTCCGAATCAGGGTATGAACAATCCGCCACCGAATGGAAACCAAAACCCACCTCCGCCTCCCGGAGACAGTAATGTACCTCCTCCACCACCGCCTGGAGATAATAATGTACCCCCACCGCCCCCTCCGGGAGAAAACAACGCTCTTCCTCCGCCACCCTCCGGTTCAAATAATGTGCCTCCGCCACCAGAAGGAGAAGCCGGTGCCACTATCAATGACCCCTATAGGACTTCTCCTCGTATAATGGAGCTTTCCAATGCCAGTGGATATGTATCTATAGAGCCCGGGAAGAGCTATTATGTGATTAAGATGA
Organism: Bacillota bacterium; assembly: GCA_049325575.1. Lineage (GTDB taxonomy): Bacteria > Bacillota > Clostridia > Acetivibrionales > Acetivibrionaceae > JBMOLK01. The sequence goes on from JBMOLK010000303.1 coordinate 11,126, forward strand.
ATAAGCCGGAAGTGGAAGTATCGTACAAAATCAGCAAGACTGTAGAAACAGCTATAGGCTTCTGGAGAGGCGATGTGGATGAAAACGAGCAATATGTGCTTTTAACTAACGGAATGGAGAACTGGAAAGTACAGGATAAGACAAAGTCCAAATTATACCTCTTTACGCTAGACGGAGAGTTAAAGTGGTCTTACGCCATGGGTAACGAAAGCTGGGGTGCAGACCTGTCAAGGGATGGAAAATATGCTGCATATGTTACCTCCAACAATACGGATACCTTAGGCGTCTTAGATACAGCAACAGGTAAGCCTATCTGGGTCAAAAAGGCATCAGATTATAAGCCTGTTGGCTATACTGGTTCCGTGGTTGAGGGTGTGGAAAACAAGGAAATCCAGATCTCAAGTTCATCTAAGTATGTAGCAATCGGAGATGCCATGGGTAATGTATTCCTTACAGAATTGCTTACGGGCAAGATCCTATGGATACAGTCCGATATAAAGTGCATGGTCCGAAGAATCGTATTTGATAAAGCTGACCGTTATATGTATGTAGGAAGCGGGATGGGTATGCATACAAGCTGGATGTAAATACTGGAAAAGTAGTCTGGAAATCAGATATTGTCTCCTGGCCATATACTGCCAGCTTTGAACTATCACCGGATGAAAAGCTTCTTGCTGCAGGTGGTAAGACAGATGAGCTCACCGTTATGCAGACCTACGACGGCAAACAACTATGGCAGAAGGATTTTGGTTTCTGTGTCACATGGCTTGCTTTCTCCCCTGATGGACAATACCTTGTTGGTGGAGGACAGGAAAACGGCTCAACCTCATTGTATAATGTATCTACAGGTGAAAAAGTTTGGCATATAAGCACACTATCAAACCAGGGAGCATTTTCAGGTGAAGGAAGCTTTATTACCATAGGCGACCTTGATCTTGAATTTGTTGATTTGTATGGAAATACCCTCGGAACCTTAAGAACAGAGGAGGGTCAGCCACCTGCTGCACAATACGGTTCTTTTGCATATGTCTCAAAGGATGGCACCAAAGTTGTATATACAAGGCGTGAAATGCTGTCCAAAGTAATAAGTGTCGTGTTTGCCAAAGGCAGTGTAAGGCAAAAGTCTGCACCCGATATAAATGGGGATGAAAACGGTACTGGCAGCAAAAACACTATTGTCCTTAAGATTAACAATCCTATCATGACTGTAAACGGAGTACAAAAGGAGATAGACCCGGGTAAAGGTACAGAACCGGTTATTGTTGGTGGAAGAACCATGCTGCCTATACGTGCACTCATTGAAGCATTAGGCGGAACAATAGGGTGGGACGGATCAGAAAAATTTACTGAAGTGGCACCTCAGATTGTTAACGGAAGGACAATGGTGCCATTGAGATATATCATTGAAAACCTTGGATATGATGTAACGTGGGATGGAGCAACCAGCAGTGTTACTATAAAGGATTAATAAAATGAGGATGGCTTTGAACTGACCCCAAAAAGTTAGACAAAATTTATTCGGCAAATTCAAAGGACTGAACCTGTACTGCACAGGCTCAGTCCTTTGAATTGTATTTACTTATGATACGTCTCACCGTTAACAGCATCAAATAAGAAAACCTAACATAGTGTAGTATTATGTAATTACTCGTCCGCGGGCAATAATATATTTATTGTATATAGCATGTATGGTACTATCCGCTATATGTTCAGATATTTTGTTTGGACACTCTACATAATACAATAATATATTGTCCTTATGTAAAATATTGTTGAATTAATAGCATCTTCAAGGTATAATTTGGATAAATGTTAGTGATTGATTTTTGACTTGCATTTCAGTAAATATTCTAGATATTAGTAATTGCATGAAAATCTACGAAATTATATACAGAATTTATAAAGGGGGGTATAATATGAATAAGAAAAAGGTGATTTTTGATCTTGTTCATGGATATTTGGAAATTGATTGTTATACCGAGGAAATAATAAATAGTGAGTCATTTCAAAGGCTTAAATTTATAAATCAACTTACAGTACAACATTTATATCCCTCTGCAAACCATACAAGATTTGAACATTCTCTAGGCGTAATGAAATTGTCTATAGATTTCATTAATAAATTAGAAGATCAATTCCTTGAATTGTTAACTTGTGGTGATAAAACAGATCGTCTAAGTTTTTTACGTTATCACTTAATATACTCAGCGCTCTTACATGATATAGGCCATGCTCCATTATCACATGTTGGAGAATCATTATACAATAAAGATGAGATAATTCAGTGTATTAAAAGTAAAATAGATATATTAGAGATAGATGTCTCCTTTGATAGTTACCAAAACGGCTCTCCACATGAAATAATGTCTTGCTATGTCATTTTGGAAAAATTCTATAATAAGCTATATCATATCTATCCTAATTTTGATTTTGACTTTATATTTAGAATAATTACTGGCTCAAAATATAAAGGGTTAGAAAATTGGGATCGAAACATAATAATCTCTATAGTAAACTCCGATACTATCGATATTGATAAACTGGATTATTTGATGAGAGATAATCTCATGACTGGTTTCGTTGGCCCTCAAATAGATGTTAATCGTTTAATGGAATCATTAATAATAATCCCAAATAAAAAAAGGTTGTCATTTAAGCCAGTTGGTTTGTCAGCTATTCAAAAAGTTATTGATTGTAGGGATAGCCTTTACATGTGGGTCTATAACCATCATACAACAGTATACACAGATTATTTATATAAGGAATGTATAAAGCATTTATATACTTTAAAGGAAAGAGGTTTGACTAAATTCGAGGAATATATAGACCATAAAGACTTGTTTTCTTGTGATGCAATTGTCAACAGGTGCGTAACGGATAGCGAGGCTATGTATTATATTAGGAGAGCAATGAAATTTAGTAAGGATGGAAGATCATCCACATATACAAAAATACTTACTAGTCAACTGCTTGACAGAAATTTTCTAAAGCCATCATGGAAGACATTATTTGAATTCAGTGAGTTTATTAATCGTGAATTTAAGGATGATAGTGAGCGTAAAGAAATTCTTGACCTTATAATTTCACAAGATACACATTATATAAAGAAGATTGTCTTAAAACTAATAGAAGTTACTGGGTGCAAGTTAGGTAAGATTTTCCTTGTAGTAAGACCAAATAAATTTTATTGCACTAATATATCAAACTTTTACATTTACTTAAATGGGAAAAATAGGTTTTTATCTACTTTATTACCCCAAAGGAATTATTCGAATTTATATGAGGATATTGCTTTCTATTTATTTGCGCCAAGTGACAAAATAGAACTTGTTAAGTCCTGCTTTGTAGATATTATGCATGATTATAAAACTATTATAGATTATGTATAATGAGAACTTTTCAAGAGTTATTCCTTGCACTATAATAGTTAAATAGGAGTGCATTCTCATAAGGGGATTTGGAAATATGAATTTTTATTTTATGCATAAAACACCTACTACAGCTATCAAGATACAAGTGTCACTTAAGTTTACTAACACTAATACACTTAATCAGTATGAGAACATGAATTACTTTAACAAATTATGTGCAAAAGGATGTATAAACTACAATAACAAATGGTCGTGCCCCCCGCACAGTCCCGCATACTCATCATACTCTAAAAACTATGAACACTGCTTACTATTACTTTTTACGTGTGATTTGTCACAGTTCAACTATGTAAAAACGGAATATATGAAAGTAAAAACATCAAATTCTATATTGAAATCTCAATCAGACAGATTTTCCCGGTTTTTAGAAAATGAGTTATATGGAAAAATGCTTTCAAACGGTAGTTGCAGGCTTTGTAAGCCATGTTCGAAAAAGGTTTCTGCTGATAGTTGTATAAATCCCTTAAAGCTTAGATATAGCTTAGAATCTCTTGGCTTGAACGTAGAAAAAATATCTCAAGACATTTTTAATCACCAATTATTATGGTACAAGGCTAAAGTATGTCCTACCTATTCGTCAGTAATCTCTGGCCTTTTAACTAATAGAACCTTAGAACAAAGTTACCTTCTAGAATTAATCAAAGCATACTGCCTATCTAGCAGTATACTCTTGATTGTACCGTAAACTATTAATTTAATACTTTTGCTAATCTCCATTGTGCAGGACATGATTCACAACTCAATTTTTGTGCCTTGAATTCCTTAATTTCAGCCCTTAAAATACCTAAGAATTCAGAAGCATGATAAATTTCTTTTAAGGAACTTACGTTAATATTATCGGGATTAACAACCTTTTCCTTATTTATTGCACTTATATACTTAAAAGCTTCGCACGGAAACACGGCTCCATCGTATCTAATTATCAACTTTCCTAAACTTGCATTACATCCATAATTAGAACTATCGGAAAGAGGTACTCCCACCCTAATATTTATATCGTTATATTTCTCTTTTAGTGAAATCAGCATAGTTTTTAATTCATCATTCATTTCATTTGAAAGCTCTACCATACCTTTATTCTGCAATGCTCTACCCTGTATTACTAACCTTAAAAAGCTTACTTTACTTACTCCAAGTTCTCTTGCCATTTCTAATACAGAATAAACTTGCTTATAATTAACTTTCATAGGAACAAAGTGTATTTCAGAAAACAAACCGACCTCTACACTATTTTTTATAGATGTTTTCATTAAACCAAAACAGTTGTTAGTTCCCATAATAGTGTTATATAGGATTTCATCTGAAGACTGAACATTATATATTAATCTATCTAAGCCAATTTCATTTAGTTCTTTTAATATACTCTTATTTAGACAATCATACCATCCCAAAGAATTAAGCACAATACCACTTGTATAAACGAAGACTTCTAAGTTTTGTTTTTTGGAATATTGTATAAATTTAATAATATCTGGGTGTAAAAATGGTTCTCCTCCAGAAATACAAACTCTCTCTAAACCTAAATCAACTGCATCATCTATCGTTCTTTTAAAAACATCAAAACTGATAATATTTTTAGATTGACAATTTGAATTAGAGGAACAATATACGCAATTGTTAGGACACCTTTGAATTATTTCAAAAGATATTTCTTTTAATTGCATTTTTCTTCCTCCTTGTTCAATAAAATGTTAGAATTATACACTTATCATTATAACATGTCAAGTGCGATTTTCAAGATTAAATACATATATATAAATAAAATATTCTACTTAGATGATTTTAGTTCATAGATTTGAAATGCAGCAGAGCTACCATTCTGTGTACAGTTTGTCTCTAGCATGTTGTCTTTAAAGATAAACTCATACGATTCTCCGTTAATATCTAAATCTATTTCTAAAGTAAATTTTCTCTTTGTATCATATACTGCACTTCTAAGAATTTCATGCCATCTTCTAAATATTTTTTTTGCAAATTTTTGAGAATCCGCTACACCGTAGTATTTAGAACTAAACTTTATTTTATCCTTTTTACATTCGGTTATTTCTGTTTCACAAAAAGGCTTTACATCACTACCTGAATGTAGTTCGTCAAACCTAGGCCTACCCCATTCTTGTAGTTCATCACACAAAATTAGTAAAAATGGCAAAGTATTAACTTTTAGGTGATAAACTTCAGGACATGTATGTGCAGCTATTGACCTAAGTATTTCTTTTCTTATAAAAAACTGTCTTGCGTCTTCAAAAGACAATTTTGTTCTTTCCTGAATATTAAAATCTGATTCAAGAAAATAGAATAACGATTTTAAAAGTATGGTACAACTAATTATACCGTGACTATAATACTCTAGGGATTTCGCAAATTTTATAAAGTACTTAGTCTGAATTGCCGTCTGATAGAGCTTGAAATCAATAAAATACTTCTCCTCATCTTCTCGGCTAAGTTTACCATTAAAATAATCACTATATTTCTCTTCTATATATCTTAAGCATTGAGTACTTTTTTCTTCCTTGTCACTAACCTGACACTCAATTTTTGAACTAATAAATTCTAATAAAAATTTATTTAGGAACTGATGTTCTAAGTGAAATGCAGCTGAAAACTTCTGTATATTAATTTTACCTAGATGTCTATACATTTTTTCAACTGACTCACTCACTTTTTCTGCCTTTTCCAAAGGATACCCTAAATCATGACATAACGCAATAATTGCCCACATCGACAATATTTCTTGCTTCTGAACAGACCGCTTTTCTTTTACTATTGTTTCAAATTCTAAATCTTCAATTTTTATAGCTAATTCTGCATTATCATTATATAATAGTGCAATCCCTAGTAACCAAACTCTAAAAACATGAATAACATGATCTCTATAGTTACCATCCACACCATAAAGAACACTTTCAAACTCAGTAAACTCTTTAAAATAGTTTTGGAGTCTATCCAAACCAAAAACAAACTGGTTATTCCAGTCGCGATTTTCCTTTTTCCAGTTTGACTTTTTTGTGCGATAAGCATCTTCCCTACTATCATAGCATTTTAGGCTATATATACTATCCTGAAGGATAAACGGCCATGTATCAATTATTAATGTAGTAATACTTTTTTCTCTAAAAGATTTTGTCTCACTTTTTCCCAATTCCACTTTAATTGAATTAAGCTTTTTTATTGTATCTTTATGTAAATTTAAAGAATCCTTGTGATCTAAAGCTTGATTTATTAACTCTTCATCACTTATCTTCATTATAACCTCTCCCCATGTATTTTTATCTTTTGAATACCATAATATATAATAATATTATATTATTATATACGCTTTTTCAATTACTTCTCAAAACTACATTATATAATCTATAAAACATAATTTATAGAGTTAATGCACGGTTACTCCTCAACAGTCGCTTATAATGTTACATAATTCAGAAAGACTTAAAACAATAACCTCCGGCACAATTCTCAAATAGTTTTTACAAGTATTTCCCCCAAATCCACTAATTAAACCTTTCCACCGCATCTTATCATTTACTTATGATAAACTTCACCGTTTATTATCTTAAAAGCCCTGAAAATCTGCTCAAATAATATTAACCTTGTGAGCTGGTGAGGAAAAGTTAAATCAGAAAGGGAAAATCTAAAATCCGCCATATCAAGAAGTTCAGAATCCACCCCTAACGATCCTCCTATTATAAAGGTGATATGGGATTTCCCTGAAATAAAAAAGGAATTAAGCTTTTGACCAAATCCTTCCGAATCAAGCTTTTTCCCTTTTACGTCCATAACAATAAGAACAGAACCCTCTTTTAACCTCTTTATAATCCTTTCAGCTTCTTTCTTCTTAACTAGGATTTCCTGCGAAGAGCTTAGATTCTCCGGTGCCTGTTCATCACCAACTTCAATCATTTCAAGATCACAAAACCTTGAAAGCCTTTTACTGTATTCATTTATTCCTTCCTTTAAATACTTCTCCTTAAGCTTACCTACAGCAATTACAGTTATCTTCATTATCTACCTCAATATCAAATTTCAACTACCTTACCTGCCCTATCCCTTAACGCAATAGAGAGCATTATATCTTTTTCAATATCTATATTTTTTTCCCTTAGAATATTACATACAGTCTGGTACGCAAGCTCAGGAAAGTTATTTTCCTTGCTTAAATGCCCCAAAACAAACTTCCTTGTTCCATTCTGTGCAAGATAAGCTATAACTTTTCCAGCCATTTCGTTGGATAGATGTCCTCTATCACCCATTATTCTCTTCTTTAATGGCCATGGATAAGGCCCCATTTTCAACATCTCCACGTCGTGATTTGATTCAATCAATAAAAAATCGCTTCCTTCAAAATAAGTAAGAAGCTCTCTATTCATGTGTCCAATATCTGTTGCAGTAGTTATCTTTCTATTATCAACAAAAAAATTAAATCCTACAGGTTCAGCAGCATCATGTGGAATTGGAAAGGCTTTTACAAGTATATTCCCTATCTCAAATTCCCTTCTAGTATTAAAGTATACTTTGTTTTTAAGGCTTATGGGGCCCAAATCCAGCTCCATAGCCTGCCATGTATTTTCATTGGCATATATGGGAACATCAAATTTTCTTGAGACTATACCAGCACCTCTGATGTGGTCACTGTGTTCATGAGATACTAAAATAGCGCTTAGTTCCGAAGGATTTTCACCAATGGAAACAAGCGCTTCAATGATTTTTTTACCGCTTAGTCCGGAATCAATCAAGAGTTTTGTTTTTCCCGAAGAAATAAAGATCGAATTTCCGCTACTTCCGCTGTATAGGCTGCAAAACTTTATCATTTGTAATCTCCTGACTATTACTCTTCTATTCTTATTATTTGAGCTCCCAGGCTTCTTAGCTTCTCTTCAAAATTCTCGTATCCTCTGTCTATGTAATTAGTATTATACACTTCAGTTTCACCTTCTGCAACCAGTCCCGCAATAACCATAGCTGCACCGGCTCTTAGATCCATTGCTTTAACAGGCGCTCCCGACAGTTTAGGTATGCCCTCAATCACTGCTATCCTGCCCTCTACCTTAACTAGTGCACCCATTCTTTTCAGTTCATCCACATATTGGAACCTGGAGTCCCAGATTCCCTCAGTTATTGTACTTGTACCATCAGCCAAGCAAAGAAGAACTGAGGTAGGCGGGTGAAGATCGGTTGGAAAACCGGGATACGGAAGAGTTTTAATGTTAGCTTTTTGAATATTTTCTGTTCCTGATACTCTAATCCAGTCCCCACCTTCTTCTACTTTTACATTCATCTCCACAAGCTTTGCACTTAAAGACTCCATATGCTTTGGTATAATATTCCTGACAACTACATCTCCCTTAGTAGCTGCTGCCGCTATCATAAACGTTCCCGCTTCAATCTGGTCGGGTATTATTGAATGTGTACTTCCTCCACTTAGATTTGAAACTCCCTTTATTTTAATAACGTCAGTCCCTGCTCCTTTTACATTAGCCCCCATAGCATTAAGAAAATTTGCTACATCAACAACATGGGGTTCTTTTGCCGCATTCTCTATAATGGTGGTTCCTTCAGCCTTTACTGCTGCAAGCATAATATTAATAGTAGCCCCTACGCTTACTACATCCATATAAATCTGACTGCCAACAAGCTTTTCAGCTTCCAGCTTTACTACTCCACGATCTATTTCAACCTTAGCGCCAAGGGCTTCAAAACCCTTTATATGCTGATCTATAGGCCTAAATCCAAAGTCGCAGCCACCCGGAAAAGCAACCTCTGCTTTTTTAAATCTTCCTAACAGGGCTCCTAGCAGGTAATATGACGCTCTTAGGCTTTTAACCATATCATATGTAGCTACATTTAATTTTAAATATTGAGAGTTTATAGAAAGAGTGTTTTTATTTTCATATTCTACTTCTGATCCCAATTCCTTTAATATATCAATTAAAACTTTTACATCACTAATATCAGGTACGTTTTCTATAATACACGGTCCATCAACCAGGATAGCTGCAGGTATTACAGCAACAACAGAGTTCTTTGACCCACTTATACTAACTTCTCCCATAAGAGGCCTTCCGCCTTTTATAACTAGCTTTTCCAATAAAAACGCCCCCACCTGTAAACTATTTATAGTAATCCGCAATTTATAAAATCCGGGTATGCGGATCGTTCTAACTTAATTATATTACTTTATTAAAGTAAATTACACACCTAAAACCTTTAAAATTATAAATTTATTTGGCATATTATTCTATTTCCTCACCATCATAAACTCTAAAGTATCTTTCATAATGCTTTTCTTGTAAATCTTTCAATCTAACACGCCAAACAGGAACATCATCGATCTCCCTGGTACCATCACTCATTTTATGCTCTTTAAAACCCATATCAATCTTATCTATAACAACATTTTTTATTACTTTGTGGTTCTTAAGGAGTACCTGGTAGGCAGGCATTATTTTTTTAGACTGTATTATCCTGTCAACAGGCCTATACCTACACTTAAGATAAAAGGTACCACTATCGGATATAGATACGGTGATATGATTTTCATAAACCCAGAACCCCCTGTATTTCTGTATGAATTTATAGGTTTTCTGGCCATCCAAAGCGCTCTCATAAACACTATCCAGCTGATAATTCAATACAGGTATCTCGGAGCCCAGCAGCAGTTTATTAACATAGCCCATCAGCTCTTCATAGCCACTGATTTTACCTATATTGTCCTCTGGTTTATCATCTTCATAAACAAACGAAAATCCATCGTCTTTAAACAGCAATCTTTTATTTTCTATTATGATTTGTTTCTCATTTGGCGCATCTTTTAACTCGATATACTCTCCAAAAATATTCTTTATAATACTGCTCTTATTAAAGTAAGTGTTATTATATGTTAAGACTCCTATTTGTTTATTATATAACGGTATTTCACAATTTACAATAACCCCCCTGTCCGAAAGAGCGGCTCTTGCATTTGAAATAATCTCACTCGATATATTATCTTCACTTAAAATATCAAGTAAAATAAATGCCAGAAACACATTTAGAAGTAAAAAAATCAATATCAATATATTTTTAGCCCTCGCCCAATCCATAGCTAAACTCCCTCTTCTATGGCTTTTCCCTCATAGGGACAATATAACGTTTGTCATCAAGTGCTTCTATAACCCAAACAGGCTTTAAATTCTGACTGCTTAGGTTGGATTTAACTTTATATGAAATATACAAGTCTTTAATTGAAAAACTATTATTTAGCTCTATATATTTTGAAAAGGCATCGTTTAACAATGCTTCAAAATTAACATTTAGCTGAAGCTCCTCGCTGCCTTTCTCTATTTCTTTTAAAATCCAATAACAGCTTAAAACCCTTTTACTGTTTGCATCTATTGTTATTGCATTATTTAAGCTTTTTTTATCTTTATCCATAACGGTATATTTATCAAACGTTATTGGCATACCATCAAACCTGTAATCAAAAGTAAAGGTGTAGTAGTCACCTTGGTCAATAATCCCCGTCAGGTATACATCAATTCCTGAAATTAAGCTGTCTCTTTCTTTTATAAATTTTAATGCTTTTTCAAAAGCTTCACTTTCGTTTCCTTTATCCGTTTTTCCTATAACGGAAAGATATTTGTATTCCAGAAGGCCGTCTCTGTAGATTTTGTACATATTGCTAAGGTTTTGAAACACAATTACATTATACATATCAACAGCTCTTATATAATCCTCTTTTTCCCTTCCCAATATATCTTCAGCTATTTTTTCCAGGTCCGTTCTTCTGTTAGGATTTATTCTATCTATATAATCGGGCGTATCCAAGATAATGTTATTAAAACTCCTATACTTGTTGCCCTCAAGGACTATTAGTACATCAGGTCTTAAATTGTAGCTAAGCTTATTTATATTAAGCCTGTGTTCTTTAATTACACTATAGCCTTCAATTTCTTTACTGTAAAACTCACTTATAATCCCGTCATAATTATCTCTGGTCAGACCCTCGAAATTAAAAGGAACGACATATTTGGCCACCCTGGTACCATCATATATATATAAGCTTACATTATTATTAATATTTTCGGATGGAAGAATAGCCATCTTGTAGATACCGCCAAGCTTTAAGTTAGAAGGGCTCCCCAGCTTTAGAAAAGCAGATAAAAGATTATTACTTATTTTTGTTTTAAACTCAAATATAAAAGATTTTTTTAAAACTACCTCACCCCAGAATTCTTCTGTATACTCCTGCTCCATAATCACATTTTTACCGGTTAAAATATTGCTTAAGTACGATTTTGCATCTTCCCAAAGCTCATCATAGTATTTTTGCTTTTCACTGACTATCCAGTGAGGATTTTCAAATCCTTCCGAAATGACAATTCTGTATGGTTCAAAATGGTTACCGATATCAACACTTATTTCTTTGTTCTTACCATAAAAAATACCCAATAAAAAATTAGTAGGCTCCCCTTGGTTTTGATAATTCCAAAGGATACCTACCTGTATAAAGCTTGTTATTACTAAAATAAGTAGTATGTACAGTTTCAATCTTTCACGCTTTAACCAACTCATTTTACATCCCAGACCTTTATGTACCGAATAGTTTGGTTAGCATATCTGTAATTCTAAAGAACCCATTTTTTATTGAATCCTTTATTCCCTTATCCAGTAATGTAACGGTAAAAGTATTGACTTGCAGATTCTCACCGGGTATCAGATTCTTCTTATCGCCGTCTTTATATGCCGCAATTCTGATTCTGTTTGCCCCGTTGTTAGGAAGTTCAATCTCTTTCATAAAAAACCCGGAAGCTCCTATCTTCCATGTATCTTCCTCATCTGTGTTCTTAAAAGGTTCGAAGTTGCCGGTTTTATCATTATACATCAGCAATTGAACTGTTATACCTTCCTTATCAGAATTACCGCAGATAACATACGACTTCTTAAAAGTTGATTCATCACCCTCCGGACGGGTTATGGTGACCAGAAACTGTTTTGTGTCCTTGGTGTCCTTGTTTGCGAGTAAATCATTTTCCCCCGCGGCAAAAGAAGTAACGCATAAACCTAAAACGAATACCGCCAGCGTAAATAATACAATAAATTTTTTAAACATTGTTTATTACACCTCTTAGATAGTCAATCAGTTGGCTTAAATACCAACTAATTGACCAAATTCTAAGACTATTATACTATATTATTGTTACAATATTATTACACACCATTTAAGATTGAGTTACATATTGGTAATTTTACAGTAACCTCTGTCCCTTTTCCCTGCTCGCTTGAAACCGATATATTTCCTTTATGTGCCTCAACAATTTCCCTTGCAATTGCAAGACCAAGTCCCGTCCCGCCCATCTCTCTTGAACGTGCTTTATCTGTCCTGTAAAACCTTTCGAAAATCCTGTTAAGGTCTTCTTTGGGAATACCTATACCTGAGTCTATAACTTTAACATACACATCGCTATATAACTTGCCAATATAAACGGTTATCTTTCCGCCTTCAGGAGTATACTTAATAGCATTTGTAAGGATATTTAGAATAACCTGCTCGATCCTATCCCTGTCTGCCGTAATCTCCGGTATATCACCTATGGTAAAACACTCTAAAACTTGGGCCTTTTCCTTAGCGGAAAGTACTATCTTCTCAACACAGCTTTTTATCAGGGCATCAAAAGGAAAGCTTATCATATTCCACTGCATCTGTTGATTATCCAACCTTGAGAGTTGCAGCAGATCTTTAACCAACCTTGTCATTCTGTCTGCTTCAGAGTCAATTACTCCTAAAAACTTAAGGGCTGTGTCCTTATCTTCCAGGGCCCCATCAAGAAGTGTCTCTGAATAGCTTTTAATTGATGTTAAAGGGGTTCTTAATTCATGAGATACATTGGCAACAAATTCTCTTCTCATATTCTCAAGCTTCTGCTGTTCGGTTATATCATGAAAAACTGCTATAATTCCTTCTGCATTGTTTTCTTCATCCGTAAAGAGAGCAAAATATACTTTAACATATCTGTCACCAATTGTAATACTGGCCTCTTTTGTGTTGTAAATTTCTAAATACAAAATTTCTTCAATAGAAACGCCTAAATTATACTTCCTGGAAAACTCATTAAAGTCGTAATCAAACTTATTTTCACCCAACATCTGCTTTGAAGCCGGGTTCATATGGATGACTTCTCCCTTAAGATTAAAAGCTATGACGCCATCTGTCATGTAGTTTAAAATTGTTTCAATTTTATTTTTCTCGCTGGATATTTCATTTAAAGTATTTTTAAGCTCTTTAGCCATAAAATTGAAGGCTTTTGTAAGCTTCCCAATTTCATCGTCAGACTTTACTTCCAATACCTGACCGAAATCTCCTGAAGCAATTTTTCTTGCTTTATGCATTAAATCCACTATCGGAACAGTTATTGTTTTTGAAAGCCCATATCCGAAAATTAGTGACAGAATGACAGCTATAAGAAAGCTTAATTGTATTATCTTGTTAAATTCTTCTACAGCACCTGCCCACTCTTCCCTATCATACCTAAAGTATAATACGAAGTCCGAATCTCCTATTTGCCGGGCATAATCAAAAAAAACCTTGTCTCCGCTCCGTATAAGCTTTTCCTGACCGCCTATCTTACCGGCTAATGCAGAAAGATAATTTCTTGATTTTTGTATTTCTTCGCTTGTTTTTTCCTTATCTTGATCAAAGAGCTTCTCACCACTATATATAACCTCATTTGTTTTTTTGTGAATGATTGAAAAGTCCTTAAAGTCATTAAGAAAGAAGAGCATCCTTGTTCTGTTTATATCACCGGTAAGGTACTTTACTATTTCTTCTCTCGCAGGTCTGTCCTTTTCACCTATGCTCCAATTATCAAACCCGTTATCTATTCCTGTCTTAAAAGTGTTGTAGTAAAATGTTTTAACAAAATAGTTTAAAGATATACCTGCAGAAGCCATCAACACAAATGCCAGCAATATGAAAATAAAAACAAGTCTCCACTGCAGACTTCTTAAAAACTGCAGACGCCTTAAAAACATAAAAAACCTCGCAAAAACAAAGTAGTTAACCGTAAAAGCACTAGTGCCTCGTAACGTAATTCTTTTCTAGAGTATGCGAGGCACAAACATGGGAAGTGCATTTTTAACATTATAAATGCCTGGAAACTTGTTATGTTAAAAAGCACTAGCTCACCTTGTTAAAGTAATATCCGACCCCTCTTTTAGTCATAATATAAGCTGGATTACTCGGATCTTTCTCTATCTTTTCCCTAACTCTTCTTACGGTAACATCAACAGTACGTACATCCCCATAATACTCGTAGCCCCAAACCTTTTCAAGAAGGTTTTCCCTGGAAAAAATCTGACCCTGCTGCAGAGCCAAAAACTTAACCAGCTCAAATTCTCTTAGAGTCAACTCAATTACTTCGTTATTTCTTTTCACTTCATAGCGGTCAATATCAATTTGCAAATCTCCATATTTTACTGCATTACCTTGCTTTTTAGGCGTATCTTCAGGAGAAACTCTTCGCAGGTTGGCTTTTACCCTGGCCATAAGTTCCCTTGTACTAAAAGGCTTTGTTATATAATCATCTGCGCCCAACTCCAACCCCAGAACCTTGTCAACTTCTTCTTCCTTTGCAGTTATCATAATGATTGGCGTAGAAACAGATTCTCTTAATTTACGGCATACGGTAAAACCATCCATCTTGGGAAGCATAATATCAAGTAATATAAGATCAGGTTTCTCGTTAAGAGCCGTTTCTAAAGCCTGTTCACCATCATTAGCCTCTAAAGTTGAAAATCCTTCTTTAGTCAGATTAAACTTAAGGATGTCAACAATATTCTTTTCATCATCAACAATAAGAATTTTTGTACCCACAAAACACACTCCTTAACAAAGATAGAAGATATGCCTACAGCCATACCTATAATTATAACATTAATAAAGAAAATTAGAATACATATTTTACGACATTCTGACCATTTTATTCATTTTTTAAATTACATAATCCAATTTTCCTAAAATATTGTATTAATTTTATTGATATTATTCCAGTTTGTGCTATAATAAAATCAGATGGTTGTCCATACAGTTTTTCTATTTTCTGTAAGTAGCTTTCTTGAAAATCACAAAATCACGTTAAAGGGGGCTGCAATTCATGTCTAAGGAGTTAATGTACGTTCTTATTACAAAAATGCATCTTAGGTTAAACGAAATAATTGAAAACAGAAATTACGATCTACTAAACGAAGATGTCCAACACTACAGTCGAAGACTAGACAAAGTTTTGTCCCACTACAACAAAGTTGTCAAAAAAGACAAGAGTTTCAAATTTAGTATTTGTCACTTAGATAAAATAACAAAGTGTGCTTTCTAGTATATTATTTATAAAGGGCGTGTAATACACGCCCTTTATCTAATTATAATACTTTTCAAAAATCAATTTCCGTTCTCTACTTTCTTGTAAGTCGGCACTATAAGCTTAACATAATCCGATATACCTTCCGAATTTGTCATAACAATATCCTTAAGACAATCCAGTTCTCTTATTAGCAAAGCAAGATCTATATAAATCGGTTTAGCTATGAAGATTTTATTACACTTTGTAGACTCCAGACCCTCCTCATTTAAGAGAAGTTCTTCATATAGCTTTTCACCAGGCCTTAGCCCAGTATACTCAATTTTAATATCCACGTCAGGTTCAAACCCTGAAAGCTTTATGAGATTCCTTGCCAGATCACAAATCTTGACAGGTTCACCCATGTCAAGAACAAATATTTCCCCGCCCTTTGCCATTGCACCTGCCTGTATAACCAGTTGAACAGCTTCGGGTATGGTCATAAAGAACCTGGTTACATCAGGATGTGTAACGGTAACAGGGCCGCCTTGCTCAATCTGCTTCTTAAACAGGGGTATAACACTTCCGTTACTTCCAAGTACATTACCAAACCTTACCGCTACAAATTCTGTTTTACTGTTCCTGTTTAATCCCTGTATTATCATTTCAGCTATTCTTTTTGTTGCTCCCATTATGTTTGTGGGGTTTACGGCTTTGTCTGTGGATATCAGTACAAATCTTTTTACATTATACTTATCCGCACACTCTGCTACGTTAAGTGTACCAAAAACATTATTCTTTATTGCTTCGCCGGGATTAGCCTCCATAAGCGGAACGTGCTTATGGGCTGCTGCATGGAACACAACATCCGGCTTGTACCTTTTAAATACACTCTCAATCCTATTATTTTCCCTGATATTAGCTATAACCGTTTCAATGCTTAAATCCGGGAACTTATACAAAAGCTCATTCTGAATTTCATAAGCATTGTTCTCATAGTTATCTAAGATTACAAGCTGTTTTGGTGAAAAGCCGGCAATCTGCCTGCATAGCTCGGACCCAATGGATCCGCCTCCACCCGTAACCAAAACAACCTGTCCCTTAATATAGGATGATACCTCTTCAATATCAAGATTCACCGGCTCTCTGCCAAGTAAATCTTCTATATCCACATCCCTTATTTTTTGTATTACTACCGACTCATCAATAAGCTGTGAGACGGAAGGAAGTATCTTAACCTTACAGTGTGTCTTTGAACACTCGGTAAATATGTCATTTATTATTTTATTGCTGGCAGAGGGCATGGCAATTATAATTTCATCTATTTGCCTTTTTTCCACCACATTTAAGACATTTTTGGTACTTCCAACGATTGGTACACCGTTGAGCTTTTTCCCGATTTTAAACCTGTCATCATCAATAATAGCAACCGGGGTGCTTTTGAGCTCTGGATGCATTTTAAGCTCCTTTACAATAATAGCCCCCGCATCTCCCCCACCAATTATCAAAACTCTCTTTGAATTCCCTATGCGGATTATCTCACCCCTTACCACCCTTCTAAATACCCTGTAGGCAAATCTTATACCTCCAACCAAAAAGGAATCGGTAAGAATAGCAATAAGGAAGATACTTCTCGGAACCGCAGTTTGGGAAAGATACACATAGCTTATCATAACAATATTACTCACGGTAGAGGCAGAAAATATTAATGCCATCTCATAAGCTCCAGCATATCTCCAAAGGCTGTTATAAAGCCTAAAGATAGAAAAAACAATTGTTTTTACTAAAATAGCTGCAATTATCAACTTAAATACATGTCTTGAAAATTCATAAGGAATACTGCCATCAAATCTTAAGGTATAAGCTATTAATATTGATGCAACAATTAAAATTATATCGATTACGATTAAGCCATTTGCTCTGATTCTCTGTTTCATAATAGCCCCCATAATTCACTACTGCTATATTTATTTTAAATTCAGTCTTAAAAACTCATCCATTTAACTTAACTATATCAGATTACCTATTTAAAAGACTCTATTATTAATGCTTTTAGTTTTTTATTTCAGCATATTCCTTTTTATCGCTTTTAATTTGCTTTCCTTCAACAACACCTTTTCCTAGTATCACACTAAAAATGGTCATAAATATAATTTTGATATCCAGCCACAGTGACCCATGTTCCACATAGTATTTATCAAATTGGACTTTTACAGGTATCTCCAATTCATCTCTACCATTTACCTGCGCCCATCCTGTTATTCCCGGTCTAACATTGTGAACTCCATACTGATCTCTTAAAGAAATCAGGTCATATTGATTATATAGTGCAGGCCTGGGCCCAACAAAGCTCATTTCACCTTTTAGTATGTTAAATAACTGCGGTAGTTCATCAAGACTGGTTTTTCTTAAAACCCTGCCCAAAGGGGTAATGTATTTATCCGGGTTCTCCAGCAAATGGGTTGCCATATTCTTAGGAGTTTCTATATACATGGTACGAAACTTATATATGTTGAACTCTTTCTTATTTAGTCCGATTCGCCTTTGTTTAAATATTATAGGGCCTTTTGATGTAAATTTAACAAGCGCAGTAATAGCAACAAGAACCGGCAGTAGTAAAAACAATAAAATAACCGAACCTGCTGTATCCACTATTCTCTTTATCATTTGCCTCACTCCAAATCAATTTGACTTACCTATGCAATAAATCTCAAAGCCTAGCTCCTTTAACCTGCCTTCATTGAAATAATTCCTTGTATCTACTATCTTCTTTTGTCTAACCACCTTGGATAAAACATCAAAGTTTATATGATCAAACTGCTTATGATTTACACCTAGTACTACTAGGTCTGCATTATTGCACCCTTCATATATATTCGTATCATACTCCTTGATATATGGGTCAATTATAAATAATTCATGCTCGTTTTTTAGCTTATCCGCAAGATGCATAATGGGGCTTTCACGCATATCATCAACATTTGCTTTATAGGTACAACCTAACACAACTATCTTTTCACCTGGTTTTACCATTTTTCTTATTCTATTATACAAATATTCTGGCATGCTGTCATTGGTTTTTCTTGATAACTCTATAATATTTGCAGTATCAGGCGCTGCTTCTATAACAAACCAAGGGTCTACAGCCAGGCAGTGTCCTCCTACTCCAGGTCCCGGCATATGGAGATTTACACGTGGATGTTTATTGGCATATTTAATAACATCCCAGGCACTACTTCCCATTTTCTCACAGATTTTTGCCAACTCGTTTGCCAGTGCTATGTTAACATCCCTATAGGTGTTCTCCATTAGCTTACAAAGCTCTGCAGTCACCGTATCAGTTAAGTATATCTCTCCTTTAACGAAAGCAGAATACAAATCCCTGGCCCTTTCCGCGGATTCGATATCAAAGCCTCCAATAACACGGTTATTATGTTCCAACTCATAGATTATTTGCCCAGGCAGCACCCTCTCCGGACAGTGTGCCAGATAAAAATCCTTTCCCGCCTTAAGACCGCTTTTTTCTAGTGTAGGCCTTAGAACATCAATAGTACACCTTGGAGATACTGTTGACTCCAGAATAATGAGATCCCCTTTTTTAAGCACTTCAGCAATTTTTTCCCCTGCTGATATGACATAAGAAAGATCAGCTTTTTTATCCTTAGTTATAGGGGTTGGTACTGCTATAATATAAGCCTCGGTTGGTTCAATTTCTGTGCTCGCGGTAATCATTCCCTTTAACACAGCTTGTTTAACCAGATCAGCCAGGTAGGGTTCCTCAATATGAATTCTGCCTTCATTAATAATATCGCAGACGTCTTTTCTAACATCTACTCCCTTTACCTTTATTCCATGTGTTGCAAACATTGCTGCTGTCGGCAAACCTATATATCCTAAACCTAAAATACATACTTTCTCCATTAATCCTGCCCCCTTGTATTAGATAAGACTCCTTTGCCTCATTTCTTCTATTTCAAGCTTTATACCCTCTTCAAAGCTAATAGCATCATAGCCTAAATCCTTTTGAATTTCTTGGTATGAAAAGTTTTTATTCTCGTTTAACCTTAGGGCCTGTTCTTTCTTAAACTTAGGCTTCTTTGAAAGCTTCTCATACATACCCAGCATAAATAAACATAAACCCAGTGGAATATGCACCTTTATGACCTTTTTACCTAGTGCCAGCGCTGTAGTATCAATTACCTGGTTATAGGTAAGTTCTTTACCTCCTGAAACATTATACTCCTTTTTAATGCTTTTAGGGTTTTCCAGTGCCAAAATTACAGCCTTTGCAAGATCTTTTACATACACGGGCTGCTGTAGGAAATTTCCGCTGCCTAGAACAGGGATAATACTAAACTTATTAATGAAAGAAACCAGTCTGCACATATTGCGGTCAGCATGGGTACCATATATCATTGTAGGCCTTAATATTGTGTATCCAAGTCCACTATTTTTGATTAATTCTTCTGCTTCAAGCCTGACTTTCTTGCTTGCTGGGTTAAGCTGTGTAAAAATACCGGTTGTACTAAAAAAAACACCTCTCTTTACGCCAGCCTCACAGCAGGCTTTAACAATACCAGGAGCATGTCCAAAGCCTAAGGAAGCAACATTCACCAGTGTGCTCACGCCTTTTAATGCACTTGCAAAACTATTATAATCATCTAAATCTCCATAAACAACTTTAACATTCTTATTACTTAACTTATCTATGTTACTTCCTTTTCGGACAAGGCAAGTCACTTGGTACCCTTTTTCCAAAAGGAGGTCCAATACAAATCCACCTGTAAAACCTGTAGCTCCCGTTAGTAAAATCATCTCTTATACTCCTCCAATGTTTTATTGATTATGTCAAGATACTTATTGGAAAGAGCTTGCCTTGTATAATATTTTTTTACAAACTTTAGACCCTTTTCCCCCATCTCACCTTTTAGTTCAGGGTGTGTTTTAATTCTTATGATAGCTTCCTTTATGGCATTTACATCTTCTGGAGGAACAACAATGGCTCCTCCGGATTCACGGAGTATCTCAGCAGCTTCACCCTCCACACTAGCAACAATGGGTACTCCACACGCTAATATCTCAAACATCTTTGACGGTATAAAGGTCTTAAAAAGTTCAATATTCCTAAGAGGTATAAGGCATACATCCGATATGCCGTAAAACTTTGGTATCATATGTTTTGGTTGAGCATCAATAAACAATACATTTGAAAGCCCTTTTTCTTCAACCATTTTTATTAGCTTTTCTTTATCTGCACCTTCTCCAATAAAAACAAACTGTATATCATTTTCACCTTTTAGTTGCTCCGCTACACAAATTATCTTATCAAGGGCTTGTGATATACCGTGTGCACCTACATACCCTACAACAAACTTATTCTCTAAATTGTATGTTCTAACCAAATCATTATCCCTATCCTGGACATAGTATAGACCCTCGTCATATCCATTAGTAACTACTTCAATCTTATCTTCTTTAATACCACGGTCTATAAGATTTTGCTTAAACGCTTTAGTTACCATCACAAGCTTGTTACTTTTCCTGTAAAAAAACATTTCCATCCTTTCCAGGAGATTTATGATAAACTTATTCTTCAGGACACCCAGCTCAACAATTGCAGCCGGCCACAAGTCACGTATCTCAAGAATAAATGGTATATTCTTTCTTCTGCTAAAATAATACCCTGAAAATATGGAAAAAAAGGTTGGAGAACTGGTAATTACCACATCCGCTTTACCTGTCTTCTTCAAACAAAATAACACTGAAGAGAACATAAAGGATATGTGCCCTATGGTCTTTTTGATAAAGCCCTTGTTTGGTGTTGCATAGACATAGCTTCTGTGTATGGTAATCCCATCTGCCTCTTCTCTAAGGTATTTCAATCCTCTATACTTTTCAGGTATAACTCCTGTCGGGTGGTTTGGGAAACACGTAACTACCTGGACTTCATGTCCCTCTTTTACCCAATATTTAGCCATTTCAGAAATCCTCGCTGATGGAGCTCCAATTTCCGGAGGATAGTAGTGACATATGATTGTTATTTTCATTAATATTCACCTATAACATCAATTTATTTAAATCTATCCTTTGTACTTCGTCATCATATACTAAAATTAAAATATTTTCTTCAATTTGTAAAGTGGAGTTTTTTTCACCAAAATCAATTACATAACCAATATATGGTTTATCGCTGATACTTTGAATTTCAAGAACATGATTTTTATCTTTGATACCAAACTCCGGTGCATACCACCCGTTATTACGCTCTCCAAACAAAGATCCTTCACTTAAGGAATTTATTGTGTGAACCTGTGCATACCTCTGCTTTTGCTTCCATACTTCCCATGTCCCATTATTTTTTAAGTCAAACTCCGGGTGAAAGTGAACATAACTTTTCACAGTTTTCGTACCTTTACAGCTAACTTTATCTAAAACCACCAATATATCCGGACAGCTAAAAAAAATATATCTTTCGTGACTACTGCCTTTTTGATTAATGTAGCTGCCTCTAAAATAGTTAGTGTTTTCTGTCCTTGCTATATTACCCTTGACATTATAGATTCTTTTTGCAACCCTAAAACTTCCCCAATAATGTGACTGTTCCACATCATCAATCATCAGCGTATTGTGAGACCTTGTACTTCTAAAGAAGTCCCTCCACTCTCCTTTTTCATACTCATAGGTGCCCGAGTTTACAATAAACGGCATACCGTCTATGGACAGCTCATAACTAAGAGCATCACAGTGCCCGTGGGCAGGAAGGTATGAGGGACAAACTTCCCCGCAATCTATAATAATCTTTTTATCCTTATAATGCATTATATAATAGCCGCTATCATCAAAACATGTCCTATAGTCGGGCTTTAGTCCGAAATACTTTTCTGATGCATATAACAGTGACTCAGTACTTTTGGCAATATTGTTACCACTATCATTAAACAGCGGTGTCGTACCCATATCCTTCTCTAATGAGTAAATACAATCTATCATTTTTTTTAACTTAAGCATAACGGTTTTGGGTATTTCAATACTACTGCTTTTCAGCCAGAAAGCTATTTTTATCAGATCTTCCAATATGATTTTGTGGTACATCGGGCTTAGTTCAAAGTGCATACCATCATTCATTATCTGCTCATCCAGCTGTTTTACCAATTCTGACACAAATTTATTCAAAACATGCTTATCTCCAAAGAATACACTTCCAATTATTAATGCCTTAATATTTTCAAAGTAATGGTTTCCAAGTACATCCTTCTCCAGATTCCTCTGAAGGTATAAATATTGAAGATAAATTGATCTGATATATTTATCTCTAAACTCAATATCACCTTCTATTTTACCTTCAAACATTTCATACCCGCATATCCAGTTGGTTATTCTTAAAGACAGGGTATACGGGTGCCAACCATCCCCGGTAAAAGCTATATTATGGTCAATCCAAGCATTTACCAATTCTTTGAACTTAATGTATATAGTATCGTCCTTATTTTCCTTATAAGCTTTGGCAAGAGGATAAATAAAGTCAAAATAATGCAGATTATACCGCCAAAGATGTTGAAGCTTCCTATCATTCCATGCTCCGGCAATATCAATTTTTCTCTTTGAATAAAGAAAAGTGAATTCATTATTCATTAGCTCATTAATATTGTACCTATTCAAAAAACCGGGATCAAAATCAAGTTCTAAAACAGTGAAGGAAGTTATATTAGTTTTAGGTATACTATTGATTTTGATTTTACTGTTAAGCTTTAGCCGTTTGCATATGACCTTTTTTGTTCTATGATAAACCTGCGAAAGCTTCATATATTTTACTGTATTATAATACAAACTAAATCTGCCCATATAATCCACGACCTATATCCTAACTGGCTCGTTCTTTATTAAGGATTCTTTCACTTTAAACGTTGCAAGAGTATTTAAAAATATCTCATCCATAGTAATGGGAATATCCGATTTACCTCTTAAATAATCTATATATTTTGAATAAAGTAAATAAAAACCTTTATCCATCCCTGAAGTTTTAACTTTATTCACTTTGCCGCCATTCCAAATAGTTGTCTTGAGAAAATTCTCACAGCTAACCACCATACCATTAGAGAATATCTCTATCTTCTCTTTGGGGTAACTCTTATCGCCTACGGAGCTATATAATATATTGGCAACTGAACCATCCTCAAATGACAGGGTGGTTACTATATTGTCCTCATTAATAATATCATTCTTACTGTCAGACATCTTCTGTGTGTAAACCTGTACAGGTTTTGAACCAACTATATATTGTATGAGATCAACAAAGTGACATACCTCTCCAATAATTCTTCCACCACCAACCTCCGGGTCATTAATCCAATGTCCCTTAGGTATATTCCCTGCATTAACCCTATAAGTAATCATGTATGGAGAACTATTGGCACTAAATAGTTTCTTAATCTCCTGAACATGCTTTGAAAACCTTCTGTTAAACCCAACCATCAACGATCTTTCAGGATGACTTTTTACCAGCTCCTTTATAGCCTCCAGTTCTTCCTCCTTTATACAAAGCGGCTTTTCAACATAGACATCCTTACCTTTTAGAATTGATTCCTCCACCATTGTATAATGCAGATTATGAGTTGATGTGATTACTGCCAGATTAACATTTTTATCGTCAAGAATCTCCTTATAATTACCTGCAGCATATTTAAAGCCGTATTTATCTGCTATATTTTTTGCATGCATGCCTTGAGCAGATGCAACACCCACCAGATCTATATCGCTTATCTTGCTGAACTCAGGCATTAGAACTGACTGGGTAAAGTTACCCGCCCCTATCAGTCCGACCTTGATAGGACTGTTCTCCATATTCTTTTTACTGTTTGTAATTGCTACTTTACTTTCAATCTTTTTATCTGCGTCATATTTTAATAGAACTCCGATGAACCTTTCTTTGTTAGGGTTGTCCGTTATCATACTATATGCCTCTAAAGCCTTTTCAAAGGTAAAAACATGTGTTATCAGCGGCTCTATATTTACAAGGCCCTCTTCTACCAGCCTTACAAATTCCTGCATATTTCTGCGTTCTGTCCATCTTATATATCCAATGGGATAGTCGTTACCCTTTTCCTCATACTGATAATCATATCTTCCTGGACCATAAGACCTTGAAAACTTAAAGTTTAGCTCCTTATCATAATACGGCTTACGCGGCAAGTCCATACCCGTTACACCAACCATCACAACTGTTGCCCTATCTCTTGCTATATCCGCGGCAAGCTCTACAGGAGCATTTTCTTTAGTCGAAGCTGTAATTACTATTTTATCAACGCCATAGCCATCAGTAAAATCATTAACCTTTTTGACAGGTTCATCCTTACCTAAGACAACTCCGGCATCCATACCGTTTTTCATTGCCAAATCTATTTTTGAAGGATCGAACTCAAATCCAATAACTCTACAACCGGCGGCCTTCAATATCTGTGCGGTTATTTGCCCCAATAACCCTAATCCAACCACCGCAACATACTCGCCAAAAGCAACCTCTGCCTGTCTAACCCCTTGCATTGCTATAGACCCTAATGTTGTGAATGCCAACTCCTGAAGCTTTTCAACATTTCTTATTTTTACAAACAGGTTCTGCGGAACATAATTTATTTCCGCGTGGTTGGCATAACCTGCACCAGCACACGCAACGAAGTCACCAACCTTTACATCATCAATTTTACTGCCAACTTCAACTACCTGGCCAACACAACTATACCCTAGAGGAATTGGTGTTTCAATTTTGTTCATTACACTCTTATAAGTATTTATAAGACCTTCATTTTTAACCTTGTTAATTACCTGTTTTACCAGGTCGGGCCTCTCCTGGGCTTTACCAAGATAACTTTTCTTTGCAAGGTCTATAATCATTTTTTCCGTACCGGCACTTATTAAAGAGTAAAAACTTCTTACCAAAATACCATTACCCTTTATTACTGGAGATGGAATATCTTCCAAGCTCATTTCGCCAGTCTTAAAGTTCTGAACTATTTGCTTCATCCTTACCCCCCGCTTTTTGCTCACTAAAAAATGTTTTTAACCACAATTCAAGTGTATATAAATTCCATATCTTCATTGCGTTGTCCTTTATACCGGCGTAATGCTGGTTTATCAGTTCACATATCTTACCACTGCAAATATATTTGGTTATCTCTCCACTTCCAAGCTTTTGTATTTCGTCCCTCAAATCATTATATATCCAGCTTTTAACGGGCATTGTAAACCCGGCTTTTTTCCTGTTAACAAAACTATCACTGTAATATTTTCTTGCTACCTGTTTTAAACCATATTTTAAGGTATTGTTATTTATTTTAAAGCTATCCGGCATATTAAATAC